>JAMQPI010000164.1 GCA_023717565.1 Pyrinomonadaceae bacterium
CTTCCGCCTTCATCCTTCCGCCTTCATCCTTCCGCCGTCATCCTTCCGCCTTCATCCTTCCGCCTTCATCCTTCCGCCTTCATCCTTCCGCCTTCATCCTTTCCTACTTCCCCGCGGCGCGGGCGAGTGAGTGCGAGTTCAACTCAAACGCCGCCATCGCTGCGCCTTCGTTTGTCATACCCTTTTCCTTCATCTGCCGCTGCGCTTCGAGCACGCGCCGGTAGTCATGTGGAATCACGCGCACAAACTTTGGCAGCCATGCTTCCCAGTTAAGTAATAACTCAGTGGCCCTGCCGCTGCCCGTATTGTCCGCATGGCGGAAGATCATGTTCTTAATTAATTCGATTTCTTCCAGCTCCGCTACTCCCGTGAGTTGGACCATCTCCTGATTACAGCGACTCGCAAAATCGCCGGCTTCGTCCAGCACGTAGGCAATCCCGCCGGACATTCCGGCGGCGAAGTTCCGTCCCGTTTGACCAAGCACCACCACGCGCCCCCCAGTCATGTATTCACAACCGTGATCGCCGACTGCTTCAACCACCGCCGACACGCCACTGTTGCGCACACAAAATCTTTCACCCGCAGCGCCACCGATGTACGCCTCACCACTGGTGGCGCCATAGAACGCAACATTGCCGATGATCACGTTTTCTTCGGGGATGAAGGTGGCTCCTCGAGGCGGCTGAACGATGATCTTGCCGCCTGACAAGCCCTTGCCGATATAGTCGTTCGCATCACCTTCGAGCTTGAGTGTCAGCCCGGCCGGCACAAATGCTCCGAAGCTCTGGCCCGCGGAGCCAGTGAATGAAAGTTGAATCGTATCGGCTGGTAAACCGTCTGGGCCAAAGCGTCGAGTCAGATAACTGCCCACCATGGTTCCGACGGCACGATTGGTGTTGCGGATGGGCAGCGTTGCAGACACGGGGGTTCCGTCCTCGAGCGCCGGTCGGCAGAGATCCAGAAGCGTGGTGCTGTCCAATGATTTTTCCAGACCGTGTTCCTGCGGTATTTGGCAGTAGCGGCCCACCGACTCGGGAACATTCGGCCGGTACAGGATGTTTGAAAAATCGAGTCCGCGGGTCTTCCACTGCTCGATGCCGGTCCGCATTTTGATGCACTGGGTATGACCGATCATCTCGTTGATGGTGCGGTAACCCAGTTCAGCCATCAGCTCGCGCACTTCCTGCGCGACGAAGTTCATGAAGTTCACCACATGCGACGGATCGCCGCTGAACTTCGCGCGCAGCTTGGGATCTTGCGTGGCCACGCCTACCGGACAAGTGTTCAAGTGACAAACGCGCATCATGATGCAACCCAGGCCCACCAGCGGTGCGGTCGCAAAGCCAAACTCCTCGGCGCCGAGCAGTGTTGCTATCACGACATCCCTACCCGTCTTGAGTTGGCCGTCAGTCTCGATCGTGATGCGGCTACGCAGGTTGTTAAGCAGCAGAGTCTGGTGTGTTTCGGCCAAGCCAAGTTCCCAGGGCACGCCCGCGTGCTTGATGCTGGAAAGGGGCGACGCTCCTGTCCCGCCATCGTAACCACTAATGAGAACGACGTCGGCGTGTGCCTTGGCCACTCCGGCAGCAACGGTACCAACGCCAACCTCCGCCACCAGCTTGACGCTGATGCGCGCGTGGTGGTTTGCGTTCTTCAGATCGTAGATCAGCTCGCCCAGGTCTTCGATGGAATAGATATCGTGATGAGGTGGCGGCGAGATAAGACCGACCCCCGGCGTCGAGTGCCGCACCTTCGCAATTTCCGGATAAACCTTGTGACCGGGAAGTTGCCCGCCTTCGCCTGGCTTGGCCCCTTGTGCGACTTTGATCTGCAACTCCTGAGCGTTCACGAGATAGTTACTGGTAACGCCAAAGCGACCGGATGCGACCTGCTTGATGCTGCTGTTGCGAGAGTCGCCGTTGGCGTCCGGAAAGTATCGCGCGGGGTCTTCGCCACCTTCACCCGTGTTGCTCTTACCGCCGATACGATTCATCGCGACGGCCAGGGCCTCGTGAGCCTCCTTGCTAATCGAGCCATAAGACATTGCCCCGGTCTTGAATCGCTTCACGATCTCGGTGACGGGCTCAACTTCTTCAATGGGGACCGGCCCATTCGGACCTTTGAGCTCCATCAAACCGCGCAACGTGTAAAGACGGCGCGCCTGGTTGTTTACTGACTCGCTATATTCCTTGAAGGCCTGGTAGCTGTTTGTGCGACAAGCATGCTGGAGCTTGTGGATTGTTTCGGGATTGAACAGATGAAGCTCACCTTCCCGTCGCCACTGGTACTGTCCGCCTTCCGCCAGCGAATCCTCATGGGAGGCCCGCTCGGGGAAACCCTGCCGGTGTCTCAGTTTCACTTCCTCAGCAATGACATCCAGACCGATCCCGCCGATCCGCGATGGCGTCCAGGTGAAGTAGCGATCTACGAAGTCCTCGCTCAGACCCAGGGCTTCGAAGACCTGGGCGCCGCAGTAACTTTGGATCGTCGAGATGCCCATTTTCGAAATTACTTTGACGATCCCTTTGTTGATGGACTTGATGTAGTTGGTGATGGCTTTTTCAGCATCGAGACCGGGCAACAATTGACGGGCCGACAGATCGAGGAGAGTTTCAAAAGCCAGGTAGGGATTTACGGCGGCCGCACCATAACCGAGCAGTAGGGCGAAGTGATGGACCTCACGCGGTTCACCGCTTTCAATGACAAAACCGACTTGTGTGCGCGTGCCTTCGCGGATGAGGTGGTGATGGATAGCCGCAACTGCCAGCAGCGCTGGGATCGGAGCCAATTCCTTCGTTAAGCTGCGGTCCGACAAAATAATGATGCCGAAGCCGCGGGTAATCGCGTCGCTTGATTGGCGGCAAAGCTCGTCGATGGCGGCTTCCAGGCCCCGTCCGCCTTCACTGAGCACGTAGAGCATCGGCAAGGTAATCGACTTGAATTTTGAATCCCCTTCCCCAAAGCTCGGGTCGCCGAGATATCTCAGTTTATCCAATTGCTTGTTGGTGAGAATTGGCGAGGAGAGTTTGATCTGGCGCGCACACTCCGGCGTCGGCTCTAACATGTTGGCTTCCGGGCCGATGGTTGTGTCCGTAGACATGATCAGGTCTTCGCGAATCGCATCCACAGGGGGGTTCGTGATCTGTGCGAAGAGCTGCTTGAAGTAGTTATAGAGCAATTGCGGTCGCTCGGAGAGCACAGCCAGAGGCGTGTCTGAACCCATTGAACCGATGGCTTCGTTGCCGTCAGTCGCCATCGGACCCAACAGCACTTTCAACTCTTCATTTGTATAACCGAAGACCTGCTGTCGTTGTCGGAGCGTCGTTCCCGGTTGGACCGGAATTATGACTGGACTGGACAGCTCCTCGAGGTCAACGATGTTGTCTTTGAGCCATTGACCGTATGGGTACTCGGTGGCGATCTGATGCTTGATTTCGTCGTCGTCAACAATTCGTCCGGCTTCAGTGTCTACGAAAAACATCCGGCCTGGTTGTAATCGTCCTTTACGCAGAACGTTCTCCGGCGGGATGTCCAGCACTCCAACTTCGGAGGCCATCACCACAAACCCGTCTTTGGTTACGTAGTAACGAGAGGGCCGCAGTCCATTTCGATCCAATACCGCGCCAATCCGTATGCCGTCAGTAAACGCGATGGATGCCGGACCGTCCCAAGGCTCCATCAGGCAGGAGTGATACTCGTAGAAGGCTTTCTTCTCCTCGCTCATCGATTCGTGACCATCCCAGGGCTCGGGAATCATCATCATCATCGCGTGAGGTAGCGAGCGGCCTGTCAGGGTGAGCATCTCCAGTGCGTTATCAAACATACCCGAGTCGCTGCCATCGGTGTCGATCACTGGAAGTATCTTGTGTAAATCAGACCCGAAGAAACGTGATTCGAATTTGGTTTCGCGCGCTCGCATCCAGTTGATGTTGCCGCGGAGAGTGTTGATTTCACCGTTGTGGGCGATATAGCGATACGGATGGGCCCGCGCCCAACTGGGAAAAGTGTTGGTGCTGAAACGAGAGTGGACCAGGGCCAGGGCCGACGCAACCCGGGCATCGCGCAGATCAGGATAGAAGAGCGGGAGCTGCTCGGCCGTCAACATTCCTTTGTAGACCACCGTTCGACAGGAGAGACTGGGAATGTAGAACATGCCCCGCTCGTGAATTCCCCGTTTGGCAGCTTTGCTCATCCGCTTGCGAATCATGCAAAGCTTGCGTTCGAAGGCGAGCTCATCAGGAAGGCCTTGCTCCCGACCGATAAAGAGTTGACGAATGATCGGTTGAGAGGCTTTAGCAGTCGGTCCCAAGGTTTCGTTATTCGTAGGAACGGTCCGCCAACCGAGCACGTGCTGTCCTTCTTCAACTGCAATGTCTTCGAATACTTGTTCACACTCGCGTCGGTTTTCCTCTTCCGTGGGCAGGAAGACGACGCCCACCGCGTATTGACCTGGCGTTGGCAGTTGGATCTGTAGCTTTTCGCACTCCGCAGACAGGAATTCGTGGGGAATTTGGAGCAGGATGCCGGCGCCATCACCGGTGTTTTTCTCACTGCCGCACGCACCGCGATGTTCGAGGTTCAACAAAACCTCAATCGCTTTTTGTACTATGTCGTGAGACTTGCGTCCTTCAATGTTGACGACGAACCCCGTGCCGCAAGAATCGTGCTCGCGTTCCGGGTCGTATAAGCCTTGCTTCTTTGGCCAGCCGGACTCCGTCATCTCTGAAATTCCTCAAATCTTGGGACTGCCCTAAATGCACAAAAGCCACTAACCTTGCTGGTTAATGGCCTGTTGGAAGCTTCACATGTCAGCAACAGGCCATCAGGTGCTATCCTTTGTTACGAGCGGCGAAATGACGAGAAGGTCGACAACAATCACCAGATCCAGCTTGCCGGTCGGAGAGACTGCGGAAGCAAAAGACGTTGGTTTTGTAGTCGAATTGGTCATGCCTGCTGTCGCTGCAAACGGTTTGGATTCACTAGTTGCCCCGCTGGCGACGACCAAATCACCGAAAGTCCCCGCCAAAACCGCTGCGTACAGGTAGCAATCTAACCCTTTCTTCGCGGTTCGTATAATTGATTATTTTTTGCAGGTCATAAATTTGGCGCTGATCTCCCGAATTGACCGGAGCTGAAGCGTAGCGGAAGTCAGCGGGGGTAAACCGGTTCATTTTCGATTCGTCATTTGCCATTATTCATTGGTCATTTAGGACTGAGAAATATCCTAATCCAAGTTGATCACAACAGAATCCTCACACGGCAGGCGTTTCTGTTGTCTGCAGAAATGACCAATGAAAAATGCCAAATGACGAATGGAAACTGAACCGGTTTACCCCCGCTGACTTCCGTTTGGCATCAACTTCTGAGTCTCTCACCAGCTCCGACCATCAAATATCGAAATACATGCTGAACTCCAACGGATGGGGACGCATTCTGAGCGGTTGGATCTCCTTCTCGCGCTTGTAGCCAATCCAGCGTTCGATCAAGTCCGGCGTGAAAACGTCGCCTTTGAGCAGAAAGTCGTTATCAGCTTCCAGCGCATTCAGAGCTTCATCCAGTGATCCCGGCAGACTCGGCACATCCTTCAATTGTTCGGGAGAAAGATCGTAGATGTCTTTGTCCAGCGGTGTCCCCGGGTCGATGCGGTTTTGAATTCCATCCAAGCCCGCAAGCAGCATGGCTGAGAAGGCGAGATAGGCGTTGCACGATGGATCGGGAGGTCGAAACTCCAAACGCTTCAATTTTGGACTGGTCGAAAACATGGGAATACGAATAGCTGCCGAGCGGTTTCGGGCCGAGTAAGCAAGATTTACTGGGGCCTCGAAGCCGGGCACCAGGCGCTTGTAACTATTTGTTGTGGGCGCGGCGAAGGCGACGATGGCAGCCGCATGTTTGAGCAATCCACCGATATAGTAGAGGGCCATCTCCGACAGTCCGGCGTAACCATCACCGGCAAAGAGCGGCTTATCGCCTTTCCAGAGTGACTGATGGCAGTGCATTCCTGACCCGTTGTCGCCATAGAGCGGCTTCGGCATGAAGGTGGCTCCCTTGCCATGCTTCTGCGCTACGTTGCGGACTGTGTATTTGAAAAGCTGGAGGTTGTCGGCGGTGCCAATAAGAGTTGAGTAACGAAAGTCTATCTCACA
Source organism: Pyrinomonadaceae bacterium (assembly GCA_023717565.1). Lineage (GTDB taxonomy): Bacteria > Acidobacteriota > Blastocatellia > Pyrinomonadales > Pyrinomonadaceae > PSRF01. The sequence goes on from JAMQPI010000164.1 coordinate 6,147, forward strand.
CTGTCCGGCGGTCGCGACCTCGTGGTGGTGACACTCAACCTGAATCCCGACCTTCTTGAGCTCAGTGGCCACTTCTCCGCGAAAGTCCTGGAGGGTGTCGAGCGGCGGCAGTGGTACATAGCCCTCCTTATTACGAATGTGAAATCCATGGTTGGCTTTGCCATTCGCGCTGTTCGTGTTCCAGATCGCTTCCGGACTGTCCAGGGAGAAACCCGCGCTGTGCCCATCGTTGTGGAATGAGACATCATCGAAAACGAAAAACTCAGCTTCCGGGCCAAAATAGACTGTATCTGCAATACCAGTGAACTTGAGATAGTTCTCTGCCCGACGACCGACCCCGCGAGGATCGAGCCAGTAGCCCTCCTTGGTGATGGGATCGATCACATTCGCCACCAGACACAACGTTTTCTCGCCCATGAATGCATCGATCCAGTAGCGGTACGGATCCGGCACCAGCAGCATGTCTGATTCATGAATAGAGGCCCAACCACGTAAGGACGAACCGTCGAATCCGAAGCCATCTTCGAACGAACTTTCGCTCAGCTCATCAATGGGGAAGGTAAGATGATGCCAGGCTCCTACGAGGTCGGTGAAGCGTACATTCACGTAGGCTGCCTCCGCATCTTTGGCAAACTTTAGGACATCGCTAACACTCATGGGTTTATCTGCTCCTTTTTGGATTATGGCGTTGACCAGCGTAAGGGGTGTCCCTTCGACGTCGCGCCCACGGCTGCAATCCGCGGCGCCATCAGAGGCACGCTAAGATTTCACGGGACTTCACGGGTACTTCACGGAGAAATTTTCTAGGTACAAACCACCGAAACAGACCTTCTTTGAGCGCGGTGACCGGTCAGCACTTTGTGCGCTGCCAAGTCACCACGCTGCAAAGAGCACCGCGCCGTGCATGTTCAAGCGCCCCTCGCGAAAAAATAAGATCTTTGCAACAGCTAGAAGGTGATCCCGTAGTAGATGAACAGGGCATTGTTGCCTCGTCCCTGATTGCCGATGCTGTAGCCAATATTGAGCAGACTACTTTTCGGCAAAGTGAATGAAAAACCGGGAGTCACGTAGCCAAAGGCGTTCTTGCCGCTAAACCAATCCGTAACGAAGGTCACCTTCTTAGCAAGCGGCTGCTCATAACCCAGAATCGCTCCTCCCTGGGTGCCAAGTCCGTCAGCGAGTCCAGGCAAGCCATAGGCGCCACCGGTTAAGCGTGGGCCATATGTCCCTTTCACTTTCTTGCTGACGACTGAATATACAAATCCGAACGTATCTGCTCCGGTGCGGTTCGCGATAGGTGTGTACAGCAAGCCACCCATGCCGGCCGCCACGCCGTTCTCTTCATTGGCGTAAAACTGCCACTTCACGTTGGGGGAAGCGTAAACGGGTTGGTCAGGAGCAAATGCATCTATGAAAGAGACATTGAGCCCGACCTCCACGCTCTTACCGACTCCGACGACCGCGCGCGGCAGATAGGTCTGGAAACCACCGTTCTCATGACTCTCGAAGTGTGAGAGGAAATCAAATTCCAGATACACTTTCTTCCCTGGGACCACATCCGTCGAAGGAATATTGAAAAGGGTTGACTGGGACCGAGCGTCCTGGCTATTCAGCAAAGCCAACAGAACTGCGAATCCCAGAGCACTTATCGTTCTAGTGATTGATTTAGCCTTGCGCATTGTTGTAGTTTGT
>JAMQPI010000213.1 GCA_023717565.1 Pyrinomonadaceae bacterium
GCAACACCGATCCCCGCACTCGCGCTGACGGCCTATGCTAAAGCAGAGGATCGGGTGCGGGCGTTGACGGAGGGTTATCAGGTGCATCTCTCAAAACCAGTCGAGCCTGCCGAGTTTGTGCTGGTGGTGGCTAACCTTGTAGGTAGAGGCAATACCGCGCGCTGATACAGTCAGTTAGTCAATATGTATAATGCCCCGCTGAAACGCCTCTGACACAGCTTGTGCTCGATCGTTGCAACCAAGTTTGGCGAAGATGTTACTGGCGTGGACCCTGACCGTTCCCTCGCTAATCTCCAGAGCATTCGCTATCTCTTTGTTTGAGCTCCCTTTCGCAATTAGTCGAAGGATTTCCAATTCCCGAGGACTCAGTTCTGACCTGGGGATTCTCTCAGCCAGGCGCGAGGCGATCTCGGGTGGGAGCGGACGTTGTCCCGCGTTGACAGCTCTGATCGCGCCGACCAGGTCCTGGCCCTTAACGTCCTTAAGAAAATAGGCCCGCGCCCCTGCTTGCAGGGCCTTGAATATATCTTCGTCTCCACCGAAGGTCGACAATACAATGATCTTCGCACGCGGAAACTCTTTAATTATTGCCGCAATAGCTTCGATCCCGGTCAACAAGGGGATTCTCAAATCCATTAGCGTCACGTCTGGTTGATGTTCTCTAAATAGATCGATTGCCTCTCGTCCGTTCCGTGCCTCGGCAACTGTGAGCATGTCGGATTGACTGTTGATGATGGCGGTCAGTCCCGTGCGCACTACAAAGTGGTCCTCGACGATCATGACGCGCATACGTTCGTTCGCGTTCATACAGGTGTTTAGGGTCTCGGCTTCTTGTTTCACAAATCTCTTCAATGGTCGGCGTAACGGAGATCAAGGCAGGACAAATCGCTACGCGGGGCGTTCAAGTCTACAGCGGAACTTCGACAAGCAATTCAGTACCTTCCCCGAGTTTGCTCTTGAGAGTTAGCCGCCCGCCAATTCTCTCGGCGCGCTCACGCATCCCGGTTAACCCATAGTGGCCCACGCCTAATGGAATAATCTTTTCAGTATCAAAGCCACTCCCGTCATCGCGGACCGATAGCATCAGGCAATCAGGGCCATACCGGAGTTCGATATCAATCTTATGGGCTCCGGCGTGTTTGATCGTATTGGCCAGTGCCTCCTGAAAAATTCGGAGCAGATTCTTCTCTATCGTGGGATTAAGACGGCGCGGCGTCCCCACGACCTGAACGTTCGCCTCGGCGTTTGCACTCGACGCCATCCGCGCGGCAATCTGGGGAAGCTCTGCCTCCAGCTCGTGCCGCTCAAGATTGTCCGAACGCAGATCAGAGACTGCCCGTCTGGCCTCAGATAGGCTGTAACGGACCAGATTGCAAGTCTGATCCAATCGGGTTCGCAAGCTGGCGGGAATATCCGGTGTCTCCATGTTGACCGAATCGAGTTGCAGCGCAATGCCAGCCAGATTCTGAGCGAGGGTGTCGTGAATTTCCCTGGCTATTCGGTTTCGTTCTCCCAGTACGGCCGAATATCGCGCTTTCAACTCGATCATTCGGAGCCGATACAGTAGAGCGGCAAGCAACAGCAAAGTGGCAGCTACAACAATCACGAAGATGGAAGTTTGGTAGAAGCGTGGTTGCAGATAAAAGCCGATTGAAGTTCCGGCTTCGTTCCAGGGACCGTCGATGTGGCCAGCAACGACCCGAAACTTGTACTGCCCGGGAGGTAAGTTGGCGTAGTAAGCAAATCGCCTGGCGCCTGCATCAACCCACTCCTTATCGAACCCTTCCAACATGTACTTGAACCGTACTTTTTCGGGGGCTGTATAACTGAGCGCGGCGTAGTGAATCTCAACCTCCCCTTGGCCAACGGGCATCTGCGAGTCGTTGGTGAGTTGCTGCAGTTGTTTGTTGATGACTACTTTCTCGAGGTGGACCGGGGGAATCAGTCCGCTGGAATGCAACCGGTTGGGATCTACAACTATCACGCCCTTCAGCGAGCAAAACATTAGCGAACCGTCAGCGGTTTTCCAGGACGTCGGTTGATCGCCCACATTGCAAGCTCTGGTCTTCATTCCATCTCGGACACCATAGTCGACCGAATTAATTCTACTGATCCTACCATCCGCAAAGTCTCTGAGTTCGGCCTTACTCACTCGGAACAGGCCTTGAGCGCAACTGAACCAAAAGTTTCCCCTTTGATCGTCGAGCATGGAGTAGACAAAATTTACCAGCATCCCGCTCTCCGTCGTATAAGTAAAAAACTTTCCGTCCTTGAGCCTGCTCAAACCACCACGGGTCGCAAACCACAGCGCACCCTCCTCGTCCTCGTGACTGGCACTCACTCGATTACCGGCCAATCCCTCCTTCGTTGTGTAGGTAACAAATGTTCCGTTCGAGTATTTGCTGATCCCCTGACTGTGAGTGCTGATCCAAAGGGCACCGTTTCGGTCACTGAGGATCGCGCGCACTTGATCGCCGGCTAGTCCATTCTGGCTCCCGTAGTGTCTGGCGGTGCTATTGGCGCTCGCAAATTCGAACAGGCCTTCGCCATTAGTGCCGACCCACATGTGACCTTTGGGATCCCGGTGGATAACTCTAATCTCCGCCGCGCTATTCCATCCCGGAAGTCTGCGCAGTCCCTCAGACCTCAGAATAAGCAGATCCTGGTCTGCCCCAATCCAAATATTCCCTTCGGCGTCTTCCGCAATGGATCTGACGGCGCCGATGCTTGATCCGTTCAGATTCAGATAGGTCGCCCTTTTGCCATTCTTATAGTTCACTAGTCCATTGACTGTACCGATCCAGAGGCTTCCTCGACTGTCCTCAAAAACGGATCGAGTACTCTCGTTGGGCAGTCCATCGGCTGCTGAGATGGTAAAAAGTTGCTTGGTGGTAAGACGTGCCAACCCGCTCGACTGGAAACCTACCCAGACGTTATCTTCACGATCAATGAAGACGCTGTAGACTACCCCCAGGCTGGTGCCGCCGCCATCTCCTAATGGTACGGATTCAAACTTCCCGTCAGTAAGCCGAGCCAACCACTGTTGCTGTGCTAACCAAAGAGTCCCGCGGGGATCCTCGTAAAGGTGATTGATGCGCCCGGTGAAATTCTCGGGCCGCTTGAACGTGCTGACGACGCCATCTTTCCACTTCTTAACCACGGCATTACGAAAACCAAGCCACACCGAACCGTCTTTGCCATTGACCAAATGATCCAGTTGGCCATCGCCTGCCTCAACGAGGCCAGTCACCGGATAGAATTTTCCATCAACAAATCTGTGCAGGTGAACGCCGGCAGCTACCAGGATCCCCTGGGACGAGTCGGCGCAAATAGCAGTAACCGAATTGTCGGTCAAACCGTCGCGGGTAGTAAACGATGTGAATACTCCGTGAGAGTAGCGTCCCGCCCCACTCGGCGAGCCCACCCAGATGTTTCCTTCGCGATCTCTATCCAATTCAGTGATCACGTCATCAGGAAGTCCCTCCGAGGTCGTAAATGTCTTGAATTTTCCTGCCTTGAATAGTGTGAGCCCTCCTCCATAGGTGCCGATCCACAGTCCCCCTTCGTCGTCTTCCTGAATCGCCCACACTTCATTGTCACGCAGACTCCCGGTGTCAACCGTGAAGGCCGTGAAGCTGGATCCGTTGAATCGGACCAAGCCACCATCGGTGCCCAGCCATAAGTATCCGTCTCGCGTTTGAGCAATAGCTCTGATTCTGGATTGGGGTAGACCTTCCGCTTCACGCCAGTAATCGATGCCATGATCACGCGTTGTCCACAGATCACCTTTCCCGGCGACTCTGGTTTCTGTCAGACAGAGTAGAACGGACGTGCCGAAGATGACGCCCACGAGGAACAATGTCCGGGTGTTTCTTTTGACCTGCACAGACTCTCCGCAGTCGCTCGGGGCGCTGAAATCGCGCTGGGTTGAGTGTCGACGAATACCGACCGTTGCGAGGAAGACCCGGGGCTTAAAACCCCAGGGCGATCCCAGGTTTCAAGATGATCGCGCCGAAACCAGAAGTGTAAGGCCGTGATTATACTCAACCGCAGGCTTTTGCAATAGATTTCCGGCCCCGACGCCGGCGTTTCAACAGCCAGCATCGATATTTTGTATTCAAGCTCAACAAATACGCCTCTCCCACTTTAGGATTAGTAAGCAGATCGCATAGTTCAAACTAGGCGTTTGTACAATGGTGTCGGAAAGCAAAATGCACTATTCTTCGCATTCGGCGACTTTTTTCAGGCGCAGGCACCAACGCCAGCCAGTATGATGAGGGAATTCCCGAAGCCCCAACTCCCTGCCGTGGAGCTATAGTTCACAGCAGAAGATTTGCACAGCATACGCCACCGCTTTCGGGCGCTTCCTCTTCTCGACTCCAGATTAGAAACAGATTGAGTGATGCAACGGGCGCCATCTATTCTCTGCCCGTAAGCCCCCGGCATCATTAGTGCGCCGATACTGCCCGCAACCGTTTACCTCAGATGCGAAGGAGATAAAAATGAACGCGAAAGCCGTGTGTAAGAGTCTGGCTCTGCTTGTAGTTTTGGTTTACGCGCTGAGCGCACCAACCATGGTCGTGGCGCAGATCGGTGGCAGCGGTACCATTCAAGGGACAATAACCGACCCCAGCGGCGCTGTGGTTCCGGGCGCTACAGTAACCGCCGAGAACGTTGCCACCGCGGTGAAGACGACCAAACAGACTAACGAGGCAGGTCTGTATGTTATCAACGCATTGCAGCCCGGAGAATACAAGGTGTTAGTTTCACTCTCCGGGTTTCAAACTTTGATTCAGGAGAAGGTGATAGTCGACGCGCTGAGTACCGTGGGAGTCAATCTCGCACTGCAACTCGGCAACGTAACTGAGACAATCACAGTCTCCGAGGCTCCCTCACAATTGAATACTTCCGATGCCCGGCTCGGGACGACGATCCGCAACGAGTTGTATACCAATTTGCCACTGGCGATGGGCACCGCCGTAGCTGGCTCTGGCATTGGTCAGGGCCCCAGAAATCCG
>JAMQPI010000226.1 GCA_023717565.1 Pyrinomonadaceae bacterium
GCCTTCGGGTTGTGGGAAGTCAACCACGCTGCGCATGTTGGCGGGTTTGGAGGAAGCGACCTCGGGAGATATCTTCATTGGCAAGGAACGAATCAATCAGGTACCCACGCAGAATCGCGACCTTGCTATGGTCTTTCAGAATTACGCTCTCTATCCACACATGACGGTCGCCGAAAACATCGCCTATCCTTTGCGCATCCGAAAACTTGCGCGCCCAGAGATCACCAGGCGAGTTGAGCGTGTGGCCAGCCTGCTCGAGATCGGCAGCCTGCTAAACCGAAAACCGCGCGACCTGTCCGGGGGTGAACGACAGCGGGTCGCGCTGGCGCGGGCCATCGTGCGTGAGCCCCGTGCTTACCTGATGGACGAACCGCTTTCAAACCTGGACGCCAGGCTACGCGTCCAGATGCGCGGCGAGTTGAAGCATTTGCAGCACGAGCTTGGCACCACCACCATTTACGTTACGCACGATCAGGCCGAAGCGATGACTCTGGCCCACCGGGTGGCAGTGATGCGCAGCGGGAAACTTCAGCAGTTTGATACGCCTTTGAATATTTATGATCGCCCTGCGAATCGCTTTGTGGCAGAGTTCGTGGGTAGCCCGGGGATAAATCTCCTCAAGGGAGAAGTTGATCGTCAGGCGCGTATCTTTACAACTGACGCGATTTCGTTGTCCCTGAACGAATCTCAACTTGCTAGTCTCAACGGATCTGATGCGGCTGATCAAGTGCTACTGGGTATTCGTCCTGAGCATGTTCGTGTTTCGGTGGTCCCGCTTGACGGCTGGCTGCCCGCCAGTGTTTACGTAACTGAACTGATGGGCAGCGAGACTTTTGTTTTTCTGACCCTCGGCGGCAAGCGGATCATCGCCCGGGCGCCTGCCGACTTCCGTGCTGAGGTAGAATCCACTGCCTGGATCGAAATAGAGATGACGAAGGCGCACTTCTTTCACCCCACGTCAGGTGAAAGACTGGGAACTGATTAGACGGGGCGACGGTTGACCCATTGAAGATTCTTCCAAAGGCCCGTGACCGCTGGCGGAAGTTGCATGAAAAGGAGCACGACCAAACAGAAGATTCGCCACACCGAGAGGCGGCTAGCCTCAGAAGTTGCGGACTGCCTTGAGAACTGGCACCTGGCTAACGACGACTGGAGAGAGGGTACGTTCGAAAATCTCTGCATGTGGCTTACAGAACTCCTAAGTCACCACGTACAGCTTGACCTCTCATGGCCGCGTGACCGCTGGCTGGACTGGATTGAAGGGGATTCCGTCTCCATTCAAGGTCAGAGCATCCTACAAGTAAAAGGGCAGCTCTGGTGGGGCCTAATGAGCAACATGAGTGGCGCACACACGGGTGAGCCGTTCCAAGGCAGCCTCCGCTTGACGGGCCTGAAACGTCGCCCTCTGATTTATGCACTCAGCTTAGGAACCGGTGCTGAGCGACGTCACTTTTCGAGAGGCACTCTCCTAACTAGGCCGTTCACAGACTGAAGTCTATGCCACTTACCAATATGAAACTTGCACTCAACGGCGCCACTACCATGAAGGCTGATCTGGTGACGGATATTCGCGCCGCAGAGGCGGCAGGATTTGACTTCGTCGAGATCTGGGCTTCCAAGCTGCGCAAATACCTGGTCACGCACTCAGCCGTTGACCTCAGGAAACTCTTCGACCAAAGCGGCCTCGAACCCCTGAGCATAAACTCCATCGAACACGTAACGTTCCGGGGCCCAGATGACTACGACGCGATCAAAGCCGAGTGTGAAGAGCTGAGTTCTCTGGCCGCTACCCTGCGCTGTCCATACATCGTGGTAGTACCGGGGCGTTTGCCAGAGCAGGCGCCGAGTCTTGAAGAGATCATTGACGAGTCGGTTCGGGTGCTCACGGACCTAGGCACAATTGCCGAGCGACATGGAGTTGCGCTCGCGTTTGAGTTTCTGGGCCAGGCCGATTGCAGTGTGCAGACACTCGAGCTTGCCGATGAGATCGTCAGACGAGTCGACCGTCCCGATGTCGGGCTGGTGATTGATTCCTTTCACTTCTACGCAGGCGGGTCCACGATCGACATGATTGAGACTCTCGCGCCGGAGTCTCTATTCGTTTTTCACATTAACGATGCCGAGAATTTGCCCCGCGAGCAGCTGCAAGACTCACATCGCTTGCTTCCCGGACTAGGTATTCTGCCCTTAGCCGAGATGCTCAAAGCGTTTAAGCGCATTGGATATGATCGCGTCGCCAGTGTGGAGATATTCCGTCCGGAGTATTGGGAGCGCGATCCGTTTGAGCTGGCGCGTGACGCAAAGGCCGCCACAGAACGAGTCTTGGCCAGTGTGTAGAGTTTATGACTAAGCTCAAAATAGGAATCATCGGCGCTGGATACATCGGTGGAGTACATGCCTCCATTCTCGCGCGGGACGAACGTGTTCACATTGCCGCGGTCCACGATGTCGCCCACGAGCCGGCCCAGCGTTTGGCCAATTCGTGCGGCGCGCGGCCAGCGCAAAGCGCGTCAGAAGTCATCGAGAGTTGTGACGCTGTTTACATCACAACTCCAAACACGAAGCATACAGAGCTGGCCATAGCTGCGGCCCAGTCAGGCAAACATGTTTTCTGTGAAAAGCCGATGGCGACCAGCCTGGCTGAAGCGCAGGCCGTTCTTGAAACCGCCGGAAAAAGCAACTCAGTTTTCCAGGTCGGACACAATCGCCGCTTTGCGCCTGTATACACCACTCTGAAGCGGCTGTTGACAGAAAGTCATCCGCCCCATTCGGCCCACGTAAAGATGAATCGCGGTGAGTTGCTGCAACCCGCGTGGGTCGGCGATCCGCTAATCACCGGTGGCTTTCTCTACGAAACCACCATCCACATGTTCGACATGATGCGGTTCCTGTTTGGGGAGGTCACAATGCTGCAAGCGTTGGGGTCAACGCATGAGTATCCCGAGACAGACGACTTCTCGGCCCTGTTGCAATTTTCCGGCGGGATGCATGCGACCTTTGCTTCCTCGGCGGATGCCGGCTGGCTATTTCCTTACGAGCGAGTCGAAGTCTTCTGCCATCACAGCACCATCGTGACCCGAGAGACGGAAAGTATCGTCTACAACCAATTGCTGGATGGGCAGAACATTGAACAGTCGATGCACCAGTTAGCAAAAGAGGAGAAGTTGGGCTACCAGCAGGAAGACCAGAGCTTTATCGATTCGATCACTAAAGGTCTGCCGCCGGCGGTAACTGCCGCGGACGGCTACAAGTCAGTCGAATTAGTGGAAGCTTGCTATCGTTCGGTGCGTACCAGCGCCCCTGTCAAGTTCTAAAGGCCCGAGGCGTCACAACCGCTCTTAATTGATTAAGATAGACCTAGTCTAAGCAGAAAACTAACCACATGCGAAAGACCGGCATCTATGACATTAGCGGTGCGGAGATTATGGAAGGTGACGTCATCAAAACTGACCTTGGGACGGAGTGTGAAATATTTTGGGACGAGGGTAAGCAAAGTCTAATGGCAAGGCCCATAGGTAAGTTTGACGAAGCAACTCTCAACCTTCTAGAGCAACTGTTCGGTGGGGATGCTCTCCAACCTGTGCCATTTCAAGGTACCAACGACTTGATCGGGTTCTCGTTCTCATACGAGATCATAAGGCGCGCCTAAACACTAAAGCGGCAATAGCCCGATTGTAAGGAGCTCTAATGTTCCAGTAGAGCGTCCTAACAATCGGGCTAACCCAAGCTGCAAACTTGAAATCTACTTGCCGTGCCGTTACTGCGCAGATTTCGCAGCAGTATTTTCGTCTTTGGATTTATTCGGCTGCGCCGTGATACGCAGATACGGTTTTGGAGCCTTCCATCCACCTGGAAACTTCTCCTTGGCCGCCTCATCGGAAAGCGAAGGAACGATGATCACGTCCTCCCCATCCTTCCAATTGACGGGCGTCGCTACGCTGTATTTCGCGGTCAACTGAAGTGAATCGATGACCCGGAGAATCTCGTCGAAGTTGCGTCCAGTGCTGGCCGGATAGGTGATCATGAGTTTGATCTTTTTGTCCGGGCCGATCACGAATACCGAACGCACTGTGAAGACATCGCTGATCTCCGGATGAATCATGTCGTATAGCTCCGAGATCTTGTGGTCCGGGTCGGCGATGATCGGAAAGTTAAGTGCCGTGCCTTGCGTCTCCTTGATATCTTCGGCCCACCTGCTGTGCGAGTCTGTCTTATCGACACTCAGGCCGATGACCTTAACTCCGCGGCTATCGAAGTCGGGTTTGCATTTGGCCACATAGCCAAGCTCGGTCGTGCAAACCGGGGTGAAATCTTTCGGGTGCGAGAAGAGCACCGCCCAGCTATCGCCAAGCCACTCGTGAAAACTAATCGGGCCGTCGGTTGTTTCGGCTGTGAAATCGGGTGCTGTGTCACCTAAACGTAATGCCATGTTGAATCTCCTTCCATTTTGAGGGGGGAATTACCCGCCCCTTTGCTAACTTTGTAAGCGAGGTAATGATTGATAGTTGTTAGGAATCCGACCTGTTTTTTACATCGGAAGTCCTTACAAGTCAATTCGGCAGCCCCCGGGGGACGGGGAGACAGGGGGATGGGGAGGGGGAGAAGCGGAGACGGGGGGACGCGGCGGAAGCATTTTCCATTTTCCATTTGTCATTTCTCATTTTTCACTTTCCTGACCTTGTTTCGTGGCTGTTCATCTGATTCTGTGGACCGTTTGTTTGGCCACGAGATCAAGAGCGATCCACGAAACCACACCAATCAGCACGAAACAAGATCAGGAAAATGAGAATGAAAAATGAGAAATGGAAAATGCTCCCGCCACGTCCCCCCCATCTCCCCTTCCCCCGATCTCCCCATCTCCCCATCTCCCCATCTCCCAATCTCCCCGTCCCCCGATCTCCCCA
>JAMQPI010000251.1 GCA_023717565.1 Pyrinomonadaceae bacterium
TGTTAGGAACGGCGGACCCGACGCTACCGCGCTACGGTACTGACTTCATGACACTCATTGAGTTTACAGTCCCTTGGCCGCAATGTACTTGATGAGATCCCGCACGCGGCAGGAATAACCCCATTCGTTGTCGTACCAGGAGAGCACCTTTATCAGATGGCCGCCAATGACCTTGGTATACTCCGCGTCAACTATTGACGAGTAAGGGTTCCCCTTAAAGTCACTGGAAACGAGCGGCTCTTCACAATAAGCGAGGATGCCGGCCAGCTCGCCATTTGCCGCCTCCTTGAAAGCTTTGTTGACCTCTTCCGCAGTCGTTTCCTTCTCAACCTCGATCACCACATCTACCAGCGAAACGTTGGGCGTGGGGACGCGCACCGAGATGCCGTCAAATTTCCCCTTCAACTCAGGCAGCACGAGCGCGACGGCTTTCGCAGCCCCGGTCGAGGTGGGAATCATGGAGAGCGCGGCAGCCCGAGCGCGACGCAGATCCTTGTGCGGCAAGTCGAGCAGTTGCTGATCGTTTGTATAAGAGTGGATCGTCGTCATCTGTGCCGAGCGGATACCAAACTTCTCATTAATTACCTTGGCCACGGGCGCCAGGCAGTTGGTGGTGCAGGACGCATTCGAAATTACGTGGTGATCGGCCGGGCTATACTTATCCTCATTCACGCCCAGGACGATAGTGATGTCTTCATTCTTGGCTGGTGCCGATATGATGACTTTCTTGACCGTACCGCGCAGGTGTTTCTTTGCATCTTCGGCTTTGGTGAATATACCCGTCGATTCGATTACGATCTGGGCACCAACCGATTCCCAGTCGATAGCCGCCGGATCTCTCTGCGAAAACACGCGAAACTCTTCGCCTTCGACCTTGATGCCGTTTTCGGTTGAAGAAATATCGTGATCCAGGTTACCAAGCACGGAGTCGTACTTCAGCAGGTGAGCCAGAGTTTTCGTGTCCGTAAGGTCATTAACCGCCACAAAATCGATATCCGCATCACCCAGAGACGTGCGAAAGATGTTTCGTCCAATACGACCAAAACCGTTGATGCCAACCTTAACTGCCATTTCGAGTGACCTCCATCACGATTGTTAGAGCGGACCCTTCATTGAATGCCTCGGCCATTTCGGATCGAGGGCACACGTCCTCACGGGAGATCGAGTGAACTCGTTCTGGACGTGCTGGAAAAAGAGTAATCAGATTATGCGGCGTGGCTTTCACTGTCAAGCGACTGTCACGCAAGTCTAATAAACCTGTAAAGCTTGTGTAATGTACATCTTTTTGAAACCTCTGTGGTTTATACAGCGTAACCAAATCTGGTCCGGCGGGGTCTATCTGCTATAGGTCTAAGTCACTCGAAGCCGAGATTCAGAGAATAAACGTTAAGGAGCTTTGGTCGATGCTTACAATGAAGAAGAATGGTGTAATTAGCGGAGCGTTGGGTGCAATACTGCTACTGGCAGGCGCAAACGCTCTGGCGCAGAATCCGGCACCAACGCCGAACACTCCCCAGCGTGATGCCACACGTCCTCCTGGCTCCGAAACGCAGAATCCCAACACGCCGCCGGGCACTCAGCAAGCCCCGCCAACGGCACCTCCTGGAATTCAACAGCCGCCGCCGCAGGCGCCACCGGGAAACCCTACGGATCCCGGCCGTCCAGCACCGTCCACGCCGGGCACCCCAACCGTCGGACCGACTCCTGAGGTAACAACGCCGACGCCTGAGAACCCGACGATTCAGGACCCCGTCGACCCCATCTTCCCGACGGTGGAACGAAGGCCATTGCCGCCCATGCCCAATATGAGTCGTCTGGGCGTTACCACTGACAACACCGTGCCACTCTCACTCAACGACGCAGTGAAACGCGCGCTGCAAAACAATAATGACATCGAAGTCGCGCGCGATGACGTGCGGTTCGCGGAAACCCAACTGCGCTCACTTGAGGGAATCTTTGATCCGATTTTTATCATCACGCCAACGATCGATAGGCGCATTCAGCCGGTCCAGAACATCTTTGCGGGAGCCGGGGTTTCCGGCCAGGTCTCCAACACGACCTTTAGTTTTAATCCGACAGTCAACAAGCAGTTCTCAAGGGGTGGCGGAAACTATGAACTTAGCTTTAGCAACAACAGGACGACGACGAGTGCTACTAACAGTACTTTGAACCCTTTCTATTCCTCGAATTTGGCTTTGACCTTCAATCAGCCTTTGCTCCGTAACCGTTCGATTGACAACAACCGTAGGCAGATTCGAATTCAGAAGAAACGCCTGGAGCAATCAGACGCGGATTTTCGTCTGCGTACCATCGACGTGATCTCCAGAGTGCAGCAAGCATATTGGGAGTTGGTGTTCGCCTTGCGGGATCAGCAGAACCAGCTTGAGAACCTCAACCTCTCGCGTGAGAACCTCAGAAACGTTGAGGCCCAAATATCGGCAGGCGCCAAAGCCCCATTGGAAAGGGCCGAAGTTCAAACCGAACTCGCGAACCGCGAATCGGCTCTGCTGTTGGCCGTGCAAAACGTGTCAATTGCAGAAAACAATCTCAAGCAACTCATGTTCAAGGACTCGATGACGCCGGACTGGTCGGCACAGTTAACGCCGACTGATACTCCGGCCTTCAGTACAGACCCGGTGAATCTGGTCCAGGCTTTGAAAGAGGCGCGCGACAACAGGCCCGAGCTTCGCCGGCTGCGTTTGGATAACGATATCAACAGCATCGACATTCAGTACTTCAAGAACCAAACGAAACCACAGATCGATCTTCAGACTACGTTGGCAACCACCGGGCTGGCGGGGACTGCGGCTATAACAGGCCTGCCTCCAGGGACACCGGTTCCCTTGATCTCGGGCGATCCGAATTTCGATGCAAACGCTTTCCTGCTTTCCCAGATCCAAGACGTTCAGAGGCGCGCAGGCTTTCCGGTTGCCACGTCTCCCGTGGTAACGACGCCGGGTCTCGCTCCGTCGGACTTGGTGGGCGGCTATGGGAAGACTCTTAGCAATCTGGCTAGCCTCAATACCTATAACGTCATCGTAGGCGTGGCGATTCAGATCCCGTTCAAGAATAAGACGGCGGAAGCAAATCTCGCCGGAGCGCGCATTCAGGCGGAGCGACTGCAGGCTTCAACCCGCTCGCAGGACCAGATTATCGAGGTCGATGTGCGCAACTCTGCACAGTCCGTAGAAACCGCTCGGATGCGCGTGCTCTCAGCAAGGGAAGCAAGATCCAACGCGGAACTCCAACTCGAGGGTGAACAGCGACTCTATCAAGTGGGCCGCTCAACCACCTTCCTCTTATTTCAGCGCCAAAATGCTCTAACAAACGCACGCAATGCTGAACTCAGGGCGGAGACCGACTACAACAAAGCGCTCGCAGACCTGCAACGCGCTACCTCCTCCACTCTGCGCGCAAACAACGTAGTAGTTGACAATCCAACTCCCTAACCGCTCATTGAAGAGTGGTTGAGGACCACCAATAGAACCCGTGAAACGGTCCAGAAGTCGCACGAAGTAGGACGCCTACTTCGTGCGTTTTCGTGTGGGTCCTTGATCGTAGTTGCTTTTCAACACCGGCCAGATCATTTCCTTATTCCATTTGAGGGACAGCAGAATACATTTGCGATTTTCGATTGGCGATTGTTAAGGTAACTCCGCCATAACCAACCATCTCCATTTGTCGGACTCGCAAATCGGATGAAGATCTCCGCCACCATAATCACCTTCAACGAAGAAGCGAACATTCGAGAAGCCTGCGAATCCCTCGCCTGGGCCGACGAAATCGTGGTCGTCGACTCACAATCAACTGACCAAACTGCCCTGCTCGCCGCTGAATCCGGAGCACGGGTGATAAGTCGGGAGTGGCCCGGATTTGCGGCCCAAAAGCAGTTCGCCAGCGACGCAGCTGCTTATGATTGGATCTTTAGTCTCGATGCTGATGAACGCGTGTCAGATCAGTTGAGTGCATCTCTTGAGGCCCTGCGCAAAGAGTCAGCGGATCAACTTGCGGATGGTTACCTGATTTCGCGACGGTCTTTCTACCAGGGACGTTGGATTAGCGGCGGCGGCTGGTATCCCGATCGGCAGTTGCGGCTCTTCAAGAAGTCTCGCGGACGCTGGGAGGGAGAGTACATTCACGAATCGGTGAAGATCAAAGACGGCCGCATTGAAAAACTGTCGGGCGATATCCTGCACTATAGCGTCCGCGATGCTGCGCACCACCATCGCATGATTGGTGAGCGCTATGCCCCGCTCGCTGCCCGCCAAATGTTTGAGGCTGGTCGGCGCACGTCTGCGCTGAAGATTGCCAGCGCTGCTCCGTTGGCCTTCTTGCGCAGCTACGTTCTGAAGGCCGGCTTTCGCGACGGCCTCGCCGGCCTCAGCATCGCCAGCTTTGCTGCCCACCATGCGTTCCTTAAACATCTGATGCTTTGGGAAATGCAGAAAAACAAGCAGTGAGACCCGTCGACAGAAGCTAGCGAATTGCCGCTTGGCATTCATCGGTACTGGTCAGTTTGAGATCGTCTCGTTAAACGGGTTCACCATCATGACTCCTCTTAAGTCTCCATTTACCATTTTTGTATGCAGTAATGCGCAAGCAAGATACAATGCCATTCGATGAGCCTTTCTCTGATCACGCTCCTACCGGACTTCAACGAACTGATACCTCCACCCTTTAGTTACATCATCGCCGGTGCTTTCGGTGCAATTGTCGGGAGCTTCTTAAACGTAGTGATTCACCGGCTGCCACGTGAAGAGTCGGTCGCACTCCCAAGCTCTAAGTGTCCTTCCTGTTCGACAGAGATTGCCTTCTACGACAATGTCCCGGTGCTTAGCTACGTCCTATTAGGCGGTCGCTGCAGGTCCTGTAAGACTCATATATCAGCGCGCTATCCTGCAGTCGAATTACTAACTGCGCTACTCTTTGTTGCCGTGACCTGGCGTACAGGGGTGACGCCGGCGCTGCCTTTTGACTTGATATTTGTCAGCGCACTCCTGGCGCTCGTTTTTATAGACGCTGAGCACATGATCCTGCCAAACGCCATTACTTATCCGGGAATGGTCTTTGCGCTCGTGGCGCGGCTGGCAATTCCCTATCTCGTCGCAGCACCTTACTTCGATGATATTCCCGGACTTATGAATGGCCCATTGCACGGCTGGCCGGTTTGGGCCGTATCAATCGTCGGCGCATTTATCGGCGCTTTGGCAGGCGGCGGGTCGCTGTGGCTAATGGGCTGGCTCTGGGAAAAACTTCGCGGCGTTGAAGCCATGGGGTTGGGCGATGTGAAGATGATGTTCATGGTCGGGGCCTATTTCGGTTGGCGGCTGACAATTCTCACCATCTTCCTTGGCGTTTTCTCCGGTTCGTTCATCGGCATTGGTCTGATGATTCAACAAGGCAAGAAGGACATGCAGATGCTCTTGCCCTTCGGCATCTTCTTAGGCATCGGGTCAATCCTGGCATTACTCGTAGGTCCTCAAATCGTCGAGTGGTACGCCGGAACCTTTAGGTGATTTGCGATTTTTGATTTTTGATTGGCCTGTTGGATGGTCAAAGTGCTCTTCCGACGCGGAACAATCAGGAATCTAAAATCAGAAATCTAAAATCAAAAATCCAATGATTCGCGGGAACCGCATCAACCTCGGCCTCTCGTTGCTAACGGCTCTATTCTTGTTGGCGACACTCTTTGCTGCTCTTCTTTTCGCGCTCTCTCCGGCAACTCCCGCGGCCCGCGGTCCCCTGCTCCTGACGGCATTCGTCGCTATTCTGATTGGCAGCTTAGTCTTTATCTTGTTTCTGCTCCGCTGGTTTCTGCGCCCTTATCGCCAGCTCGTGGGTGAAGCAGAGCGAGCCCCTGTTGAATCCAGAAGTCGCAAATCCAGAGACGAAGGCGAGTTTGTCCTGGAGACCTTCCAGTCCGTAGTAGCTCAGCTGCAAACACAACGCAAAGAGCTGCAGCAACTCAGCGCCCAGGCCAGCGAGCGAGCTGATTCCGCCGTTAGGTTCAGTGAACGCATAATAGCCAGTGTGCCATCAGGCTTGATCGCCTTCGACTCCAACGGTCGTTCGATGGTGATCAACGCCCCGGGGCTCGCGCTGCTCGAGTTTGAGGGCCAGGCTCTGGGCCGGCCCGTCTCGATACTCCTGCGCAACGTCCCGCAGCTGGCCCAGATGGTTGAAGAGTGCTTGCAGACGGGTAAACTCTATCGACGTGAAATAATTCAGACAGTTGCCTCAAACGGATCAACCCGTCGCCTGGGGGGCACGATTGCACCGATCGATCTCTCGCCGGACCGTCGGGCCCGCGGCGCTCTCTGTCTCTTAACCGACATCACCGAAGTGACTGAACTTCGGGAGCAGGTGGCGCTCAAGCGCAATCTGGAAAGCCTGGGAGAGATGTCTGCGGGCCTGGCCCACGAATTCAAGAACGCCATCGCCACGCTGCATGGCTATGCCCAACTGATGCAGAACCTGGATCTGGACGAACGCGGGCAGTCGGCAGCCTCTTCACTACTCAATGAAGTCCGCAACCTCTCCGAGATGGTCACGTCATTTCTAAATTTCGCGCGACCGCAGCCGCTGCAGATGGAAGACGTCTCCCTCTCTGAACTAATACACGAATGCATCGCTGAACTAGAGGCCGTCTATGAGGAACTGCACGTTGAGATAGTAGTGACAACCGAGAGCTTTCCAAAGGTTCGCGCCGACGAGCGGATGTTGCGCCAGGCACTTCTGAACCTGTTAAGGAATGCGGCTGAAGCGGTTCCTGAGGACAAGGCGGAGCGGAAAGTAATGTTACGCGGTCTTAAGGAAGTTGATCGCGAGGGAAATGAGTGGGCCCTAATCGAGATTGAAGACTCTGGTGAGGGAATTCCCCAGTCAGATCTGCAACGCATCTTCATTCCCTTTTTCACCACCAAAGAGAAGGGCCACGGCATCGGACTCGCACTGGCCCACCGCGTAATCACCGAGCACGGCGGCACCCTCATCGCCTCAAACAAGGCGCTCGGCGGCGCGACCTTCACAATGAGGTTGCCGGTCCGGCGCGAATAGCCGGGGCGTCGCGGGCTGTCCACCTTCCTAGTGTCCTTTTTATTTTAGAAACACGACACTACATCACGACTCGCAGAGTTTCTCGGATGAGAGACGAATAAGCTGACTCGTCTGGATCGGGGGGTTTTGCGATCTTTAGCGTCAAGCGGCCCTCAACTCGCTTGATGAAGTCGTTGACCAGACCGGGATCGAGTTCATGGCCCGCCATCTCGCGTAATGCCTCACAGGCACTGTTCCGGGTGAGCGGGGTTTTATACGAACGTCCGGCACGCAACGATGTGTAGATGTCCACGACCGCGACCGTGCGGGCCGCGAAGGGAATAGCAGTACCTGCGAGACCCTCGGGATAACCTTGTCCATCCCATCTCTCGTGGTGATAGAGCACTGTTTCACTAATGACAGGAGTGACGTAAGGGAGGTCGCGAAGTATTTCCATTCCGTGAACAGGGTGAAGCAAGATGATCTCGCGCTCCTCTTCGTTCAGAGGTCCCGGCTTGAGAAGTACTCCTTTGGGAACGAGATACTTGCCGATGTCGTGCATGTAGGCGCTGAACTCGATTTCATCAAGTGTGGCGCTCGACGCCGTCTTAACGCATGCCGCCGTAAGGCTCCGGGCCAGCCGAGCTGTGGCATGACCATGAGAATGAACATGAGCAAACCACTCCGGTTGGAGCCTTTGCCTGAACGTGGCAAACGCGACCAATAAATCTGGCAGAGTCAATTCCGACATTTCTCCTGTTCAAACCACTAGAGCCGATATGTCGGCC
>JAMQPI010000275.1 GCA_023717565.1 Pyrinomonadaceae bacterium
ATGAGAACCTGATCTCCTCAGCGGGAAACTTTTCGCATTGGTAGGTCCCGTCCGGTTGCTGGACTACCGGATACCCCGCTTCGCCTAGTAACTCTCGAGCTGCCTTCGGATCGTATTCCTCGCCTTTCGGTTGTGGATAACCAACAAAAATACCCTCAGGCGTAAACGCATTCAGCGGCTTGGTGATCTTTCTAGACTTGGCATAGTTGATCTTGTCGATCGACATGTTGAACGCCCGCCGCACTCTGAGGTCGTTCATCGGCGGTTGCGTCACATTAATAAGAACGTAGGTAATCGCCGCCTCTGCGGCATCCATGTAGTCCTTCTTCGGGCGGACCAAATCCAGCCAGGCATTGGGCACTGCGTGGTTGACTACCGCGTCGGCCGAACCCACTTTGTAAAGGTTCATGCTCGCTGGATGATCATTGGATACATAAAAGTGGATCTCATCAAGATGGACGTTGGCAGCATCCCAATACATCGGATTGCGCTCAACCACCACTTCGCTGTACGGCATCCATGACTTCAACTTGAACGCGCCGCTGGTTACGATATTGGCGGGATCGGTCCACCTCACACCATACTTCTCGATCACTTTGCGCGGCACCAGACGAAAGATCTGATGGGCGACGAGTTCAGTAAAGTAAGGCACGGATCCAGTGAGGGAGATGCGCACTGTGTAGTCGTCAACAGGTTCGACGCCTACGTCCTCCGCCTTTACTTTCACCAGTTCCTTGCCGGCGACCGCAGCCTGCAGCCGGGGATTGCTTTCCAGTACCTTGTTGCGATCTTTCTCGGCCCCGGGAAGAACGAGTCTTGCCGGCGAATGCATCAACTGGTGAAAAGGTGTGTCGCGCTCCGCCGTAGGCTGAAGAGCAGTTGGCTCATACTCTCGTTCATTCATCCCCAGGGGTTTCTGGCCCAGCACTTCCAGGGCTAGCTCATCGCCGGCAAAGTCCTTTTCCAAAAGAAATTGATTGCTTGCCGGGTCACGGACAAACACGGCGCCCGCATTGAAAGCCTCGGCGTACCTGATGGGGTATGCCAAACCCGCGGAACGAGATTCAACCGCAGGGGTGAGGGATCGGCGGATGCTATAGACAAAATCCTGAGCGTTGATCGGTTCACCGTTAGACCAGCGGGCGTTCCGGCGTAAATGAAAGACAAATTCCGAGGAGTCGTTGTTGACATCCCAACGCTCGGCTATAGCGGGAATCGCGTCGAGAGATTTCGGATCGTACTCGACCAGTCCCTCATAGAGTGCCATGTAAATACGCGCCTCTTGTTGGCCGGAGCTGATCGCCGGATCGATCGACTCCGGCTCGGCGCCGTTTACATATCGCAGGATGTTGCCTTTAGGTGGGACTGTGCTACCGAAGAACTCTTCATTTTCGGTCGACACACAAGCGCTGGAGCTGAAAAGAAGCGAGACGACGATTACTAGAACAATCGCATGTCTGATCTGGGTTCGGACCCGGAGTTGCTCACCAACCGTTTTTGTCATAGCACACTCCAGCGATTCATTGACACCCTCACGCTGGCCTTTTCGCCACGTGTGTGCCCTTTGAGATGCCAGGAAAGATCGTCTGCTAAGAGTTGTTGCTGAGGACTTTTTCGCAACCATGCGTAGAAGCACTCAGCGCGTGGATGATTGATCATGTGTGTACCAACCTTTTCCGATTTCTTTCTTCGGGCACAACGCTTGCTGGGATAAAACTCTCTTCGCCGATTTGAACTAGTCGTACATGTGTGATCTTTGAAAAGGCTTTGACCGCGGATGAATCAAAAATGCACGGTCAACAGCTTAGATAACTCGTTGTATTTTTCGCCCGGCAGTGCGGACTGTTCAGCAGAGCGCAAGCAGATGGGGAGACAGGGCGAGTTGTTAGTCATCATTCCATCGCTTAGGGAAGAGGTGCCGGAAGACCGAGCACCGCTGGCGCTAACAACAACTAACGAGGAGATTACGCCATGAAAACAGGAAGACTTTTTCTAATGGCTGCGGCCTTCGTGCTGCTGGCCGGTCAGAGCGCCGGTGCCTTGGCCCAGAGCAAAATGGAGAGCCCAGCTTTTCTGCCGCCGGAACCTGTCGTCACCGTTTCAAAAGTCAACGCTATCGAAGTTACCGATGGCACTCTTGGCTATGACGGTCAGACAAAAGAAGAAACCGCATTCGGCTACAGCTTCCTGGGTCGGACTACAGGCGCCTTTCCCGGATCATTAACTTTGTCGATGAACTGCGCGCCGCCCCAGCGACCACCGGTTGATAAAGGCGGGATAGCAGGCGCCTTTATTGTTCCAATACTACCACCTGCCACCGGGATAACCGGGGGTTTATGGACGCTGCCGGTCTACGTGACCGGTATAAGGTCCACCGGTTACGCGGGTTCGCTCTACGGTACCATTGCCAAAGGGACAATGTATTGGGACAAGACGGGGACCATTGCCGATGTATTCATTGCGCTAAACGTTGATGGTGGAACCCAGTCCTGGGAAGGCGTCCGGGGTTACGCGACGTTCTCCGGCACTTTGTTTGTCGATGAAAAGACCCAAAAGACGATTCTCAGCGGCGACTTGGTGTTCAATGCGATTAGCGTGTCGCCGGCTCCGTAAGTGATTCGTTCCAGGAACCGTTTGTTCGCAGGGGATGCACACGACGTTGTGTGCATCCTCGTGTATCTCTACAGTTAAGAACCAACCGTTATCAGGATCCTGGACATCCGACGGATGGATTTCCTTCGGCCGGCTGAGAAAATATTGTTCGAATCTCGTATTTTTACCTGGTCTCGCGACACTGTGGATTGAGAAAGGCCGTCACAGTTATCTTCGTCGACTATATAGCGGCATAGGTCTGAGAGTTAGGTACGCATCCTGAAAGCCTTCTTAACGGTGAATAAATTAGTGGTTCGCAAAGTCACATTCTTAATCAGTTTTCTGCTCCTGGCCATTTTGCTTTCAGTTTGGCAGCGAGACGGTCTGGTCGTTAACGCCAGCGACGACGGCGAGGAGTTTATTGTCGGTGAGGTAGTCGTCAAACTCACCAGTGTTAATGAACTCTCAGGTGTAGCCTCGCAGTACGCTCTCGATCCGATTCCGGTCGATCAGTTCGGCACCCGCCCAATCTACCGTCTGAGAATCACTGACGGCGCGCCCGTCAACGCCCGCGTAACGGCGCTCTTGACAGATCTCCGCGTCGTCTACGCCGAACCCAACTTCGTTGAGAAGCCGCCCGAAGGAGGGGGCAACGGTTGGAGCGTGGGCAACGGCTGGAGCGTGGGCGGAGATGCCGGAGCTTATGTTGCACAATGGGCGCCCGCAAAGATTCGTCTACCTGTCGCTCACCTGGTAAACAGAGGAACCGGTCCGACTGGGCCAATCAAGATTGCCGTGCTCGATACGGGCGTTGATGCCACGCATCCGGCCTTAGTCGGACACTTGTTGCCCGGACGCGACTTCGTCGATAACGACAACGATCCGAGCGAGGTAGGGAGTCTCCAGACTGGACCTTACGGACATGGAACTCACGTTGCAGGTTTGATTGCTCTCATCGCTCCTGAAGCTAAGATTATCCCGATTAGAGTTCTCGATCACCGCGGCCTCGGCAATATCTGGGTATTGGCTGAAGCGCTGGCTTACGCGGTGGATCCAGACGGCAACCCAAACACCCAGGATGGCGCCGATATTATCAACATGAGTTTGAGCACCCTGCGTCGAACAAAGCTCATGGGCAGCGTGTTGTCTAAAGTCTGTGACGATATTCCGCAGCCCGGCGAAGAAGATTTTCCGGCCGCCACCAACCCGAAGCTGGTGATCGTTGCAGCCGCCGGAAATGGCTCAAACACCACGCGCCAATATCCCGCGGCCGAAAATGTGAAAGGCCTTATTTCCGTAGGCGCTTCCACTTCTCAGGATGCGTTAGCCGGCTTTTCAAGTCGCGGTTCCTGGGTGACCGTCGCCGCACCCGGCGATCTGATTCTCAGCTCAGTGCCTGGTGGTCAATACGGCACCTGGAGTGGAACCTCGATGGCGGCCCCAATCGTTGCAGGTGAAGCTGCCCTGGTGCGGGCAACATTTCCGGAGTTGAACAACGACCGGATCGCAGATCACATCGCCGACACTTCGCACCGTATCGAGGGTTCGGTGCGAGATAGAATTGATGCCGGAGCGGCTGTTACGACAACTCCAGAACCAGAGGCGACTCCGACACCGACACCGAGTGCAACCCCAACGCCAACGCCAACTGCAACGCCGACTCCAACGCCGTCCACCAACACCATCCAGCTGGGCGCCAACCTCTTTACGGTTGTTGAAGGAACAAATAGTGCTGCCATCACGGTGAGTCGCACCGGGGACGTTTCTACCGGTGCGAGCGTGGGCTACTTTACCAGCACCAGCGCTGGTTTGAGCGATTGCAGTGTCGTGAACGGAATCGCATCTTCGCGATGCGATTACGCAACTGTGGTCGGTACGATAAGCTTCGCCGCCGGCGAAACGTTATCGACGATCATGGTTCCCATCGTTGATGACGCTTACGCGGAGGACAGCGAGAGTTTTTCGATCAGTCTTAGCAGTCCAGTTGGTGCGAGCCTTGGCCCATCAACGTTGACCATGGCCACGATTAGGATCAATGACAACGAGATTGCCAATGGATCGAACCCAATTGACCAGGCCGAGTTCTTTGTCCACCAGCATTACGTGGAATTTCTCAACCGCGAGCCTGACACCGTCGGACTGGCATTCTGGCGCGATCAGATTACTTCGTGCGGCGGAGACATTCAGTGCATAGAGATCAAGCGCATCAATGTCTCGGCGGCATTCTTCCTCTCAATTGAGTTTCAAGAGACCGGCTATTTGGTTTATCGAATGCACAAGGCAGCTTATGGGAACCTGCTGAACGCTCCAGTCCCGATCGCCTTGAGCGAATTCTTACTCGACTCGCGCCAAATCTCGGACCGGCTTGTCGTCGGAAATCCAAACTGGGAACAGGTTCTCGAAAATAACAAGAACGCCTTTGCCTCGGCGTTTGTCACCCGGCCGCGTTTCACCAGCGATTATCCCCTGACAATGACCGCGCAGGATTTTGTCGATCGGCTGAACCAAAATGCCGGCGGGGTTCTGTCGCAGGTAGAGCGTGACCAGTTAGTCAGCGATCTGACTTCAGGCGCAAAGACACGGGCGCAGGTTTTGAGATCTGTGGCTGAGGATTCGGATCTGAGGGCCAATGAACTGAACAAGGCCTTCGTCTTGATACAGTATTTCGGTTACTTGCGTCGCAATCCCCGCGATTTACCAGATGCGGACTATAGTGGTTACAACTTCTGGTTGAACAAACTCAACCAGTTCAACGGCAACTTCGTGAATGCAGAAATGGTTAAGGCTTTCCTCGTCTCCGCCGAATACAGACAGCGGTATGGTCCCTGACAACCTATTAGTTCGCTCCAATAGTTCACGAGAAACAATCCGGCTATCAACGCCCGACCAGCACAAATGGCGCCCAGAAAAATGGATGGGGCTTTGTTTCCATCATTTGTAGTTGGGCCTGGCGCAGGGCGGCCGCTGGAGATTCACCGGCACATAAATGTCTATAGAACGTAGTCATCAATTGAGCCGTAGCGTCATCGTCGACGGTCCACAAACTGATCACCATGGATGGTGATCCAGCTGCCAGGAATCCGCGCGCCAGACCGATTAACTCATCCCCCGGCGCGACGGCACTGACTCCGGTCTCGCAGGCACTCAAGACAACCAGGGCGCACCGGAGATTTAGTGTGTAGGCATCGCGGACCGTCAACCAACCATCGCCAAGACGCAAAGACGAAAACAATGGATTGTCCGGACGAAACTGACCGTGACACGCCAGGTGCAGAAGATCCGCCTCTGGCGCCTGCTTTCGTAACGCCTCGAGGGTCGCTTCCTGATCCAGTAGAGCAACCGTGTCCGGAAACAAAGGGACCAGCGCCTCGATCTCATCGCGAACCCGCGGTGTCTGTTCGTCGGACACTCCGAAAAACAAAGCTTTCCTCAGCGAGGGGACAGGTCGTAAGAGACATTGCTGGAACACGATGGCACTGGGCGCGTAGGAAACTTCGCGACGTGCAATCAAATAGGAAGTGCCATCGTGAAGAGCTTGAAAGGGAAGGTAATGCAGCGTGCGATGCGGAACAATGACCAACCGGCGGTGGCCGATGGTTGACTCAATTGGTCGCAGCAGGAGATCGTAAAGCGATTGCAGATGGAGTTCGGTGCGCTGCCTGAGACCCGGCAAGTGGCGGCGAATGCGTTCTGAGCCATGTCGGAGAGCGTCAATCTGAAAACGAAGCTGGCCCAGTTCGGCCGCCGCCTTCTTCTCGCTGCCCAGGTTGCGAATTACTTCGACACTCTTGTCCGTTACTACAAAAGCCAGCAATTCGTCATCGAGGGCCGTATATTCCACCAACGCTGAGTCTGGTCCGAGATCCTCCTGAAGCTTCGCAACGTCTATAGTTTCGCCGTAGCCAGAAACCTTTCCGCTCCGTTGCTGGAGTTGGCGAAGGATCTCCGAGGTCTTTCGTTCGCGCTCGCGGAGGGCTTCCTGGACTGTCTGCGTCTCGCCCTGCCCGAATCGCGGCTGCGTTCCCGGTCGGTTGATCTCGTTGTACAAGTAGTTCAACTCCTGCCGCAGCTCCTCGAGCTCCTTTTGCAGGTCACTTTCGAAGGAATCGCGCGGTCCAGGGTAGGGAGTTAGATTTCCTCCGAGCGCATCGACCAGCGCCCGAGCGCGGGCCTTCTCGACGTAGCCGAACGCCTCCACGACCCGACTTGCTCCACCGGCAAGACAGAGTCGAACGAGTTCGCTGTATGGAGTGAGTTTGTCTGAAAAGTAGGCCGTGCGAAACTCCTCACCGGGGAGTGGTGCGCGCAATGCCTCGGTACGCTCTACTGCGTTTGTGAAAGCTCTCTCGGCCTCATCCGAATCACCAGTCATGACGGCGACCAGACCCAGCGAGGTGTAGCATCGCCCGGCTACCTGAGGTTGTTCCTTGAGATTTGCTTCAAGCAGAGTCTGTTCGAGAATCGACTTGGCCTCGGAGGTGTGGCCTTGTGCACGTTCTGCTTCCCCTCGCAGCCAGCGGGCCATCAAAAGCCTGTGCCAACTCCCGGATAAGGCCAGGGGCCGCTCGGCTTCCAATGCGGTCGCGCCGGCGGCCGCGTAATTTCCCTCCTGGTATTCCAATTGCGAGTGGGTTAACGCCACCATCGCTGCGCCGACTTCGTTCTGTTCCGCCGCGTACAGGTTACGCGCCGCGACCAACGCGGAGTGGGCTTCGCTGGTCCTTCCCAGTAACATCGTGGCGCGGCCTTGGTTGGCCAACGCTCGCGCCTGCTCTGCACGCATTCCCAGTTCGGCAAATTTCGGGATTACGCGCTCGTAAATTGTTGCCGCTTCCACTGCCAGATTGAGTTCCAGGTAAGCGTCCGCGATCTCCTGCTCTGCTGTCGCGGATTGATGCGCCATCCCCAGCAGGGAGTATCGACGACGCGACCGTTCAAGGTAATCCAGCGCGCGGTCGTAGCGCCCCTGCAGCAAAGCAAATGTTCCAATGTTCCCTTCAATTTCAGCCTGAGTCACTGTCAGACCCGAATCCTCGGCCTGTTGCACAGCTTCTTCCAGTAGCTGTTCCGCGGATTTGAATTTGTGAAGCACTGCGTGAGTATTGGCGAGGCAATTGTTTATGGTAGCGAGCTGTTTCTGATCATTGAGGGCCGCGAAACGTTCTCGCGCTGAGCTCTGAAACACTTCGGCTTTGTGATAGCTGTCTCTCCGAAAGTAAAGATTGCCAATGTTGTGTTCGATTTTACCGGCGGCCAGGTTGTCGCTGAAAGCAAGAAATACTCCGTGAGCACTAAGGCCGCATTCGATGGCTTCGTCGTAACGCCCGAGCATGGCGAGTGCGATCAGTTTACTAACCTGCGTGGCCGCGGCAGTGTGCGGCTGATCCAAGGCTACAAAACGGGTGTGAGAGTCCTCGAGACGAACAAGGGCATCCTCCATCTGGCCGTGGATGAGGGCTTCAAGACCGGCACTCCAGGCGCAGAGCGCTGCGATTTCCGGATCTGGATTTGTTTGGGTTAGGAGCTGAAGTACCGCGGCTGCTTGAAGTGCTTGGCCGGGGTCGCTACTCCAGCCCTCGAGGCAGACATCTTTCAGTGTTTGGGCTAGCTGAACATCCGCGAGCGCAGAGTGTTCCCTGAGCAATGCCTCACGTTCGGCATCACCAGCAACGACCAGTCGTGCCGCCAGCTCCACATGCTGCATTCCTTTGACCTGAACCTAGGCTGTAAGTTCCAGCCGGGGCAACTCAACCTCGACATCAGCCATATGAACACGGAGTAAGTAATTGCCAGGAGGCACAGCGGGCAGAGTGAATTCGCACATCTCGTTAAGCGCTGCTGACGTAGAGCCACTCAAGCCTTCAATCTCCACGCGCCCTCCGGCGCACGTCTCTCGCAGAACCTGACCTGCCACAACCCACATATCTTCATGGAGGGTGATGCGAAGGTCAATATCATTTTCTTCCGCGGAATAGATTAGTTGACGCGTTCCGGTCTGGCCTGACCGCAGTCCGAATGCCGGCGCCTGGTTCACGCTATCAAAGCTTAGGGCAGCAAGGATTCTCCGCTTCAAAGATTGCCTCGGCGATTTTGCCCGGCCACTGAAGATGCCCATCGCGTAAGCAACCACGTCGCGTGGCGCATCCACAGTCCGATCGGTTTGCATGAGGGTCACTACTTCACTGAGTCTCCTCAACTTCTCCGCGCAAGGCGAACAGCTGGATATGTGGGCCATCGATTCGGTCCGCAGTTTAGGAGCGACACGGTTTTCCACGAGGTCCACTATCGTCGCAAAGTCAATGTGATCTAGGTTGCTCATTTTCGTGCCCTCGGGCCTGGATTCTCTCCTTCACCACAGCAACAGTGCGGCTCATCAGGCGAGAAATACACTTAGAGCATCAACTTTCCAGCAATCGCAGCATTTTCTCAAGGCAGCGGGCGCGAGTCGGCCCGATGCTGCCCTCGGAGGTTCCCAGCGAGATCGCAATTTCTGCATATGAAGGAGGTTCTGCCTCGTAGAAGAGCATTGTCAGCAGTTTACGGCAGCGATCGTCGAGCGCGGCCAGGACCCTGCGGACCCGGTGTTGCTCCTCAAGCTTCACCAGGACTTCGTCGGGGAGAGCTGCATTGTCCGGAATTCTGGAGAGTTCGTCAGCGGATTCATCGTCATCATTGCCCACCTTGCGCTGATTGGCTCGCTCTTTTGAGATTACGCGCCAGGTTTTACGGCGCGCTGTAGTAACCAGCCAGCTATGAAGGCGTTCGGGTTGATCTATGTCGTCCAGCTTTTGAAAAAGTGTCGCGAACACTTCCTGGAAGACGTCTGCTGCTTGATCGCCATCAAGGCCAGCGCGCCGTGGAATGGCATACATCAGGCGCTGATAACGGTTAATCAACACCTCCCAGGCAGCCTGATCGCCACTGCGACAGGCCAGAAGCAACTGCTCATCACTACGTTCCATTAGATTTCCGAAGATTCAGGTTGGCCAGCAGCATAGGCGGTGGATCTTAGTGTTGTCTAGCGCGAATGAAAAAAGATCCAGGTCCTGAGTATTTTTGAGCGCGCTTGGTGGACTGTGGTAGCGAGCAGCATCCGTGGCGGGTTTTGACTCGCGAAGCATTGCTCAAATTTTCAAAAGAAGAGGAAAACTATCATGTTCTCGAATTCGAATTCTCGGCTTACTGGTCATCATCTTGCGATCTCCCTGATATCCGCAATCTTGTTTCTGGGTGTTGTTGGTGCATTTGGTTACGCATTGATAGATGGGTCAATCGTTTCAGCTCAGAACAGCTCTCCATCACCCAACGCAATAACATTTGAGATCCAGACTGATCTTACTGGTGGGCTTATCGGTGGAATCCGGCCCCAGGGTGAAGCCGAGTTCACGATCGAACTCAGCGGCAACCGGGAGTTCAAGGTGCGTGTCGAGAACGTCAACTTGCCTGGCGGCACTCTTCTCAACGTGGCGGTTGATGGCACGCAGGTGGGCACCATAAGTTTGATTGGAGGCTTGGTGAGAAGTGAACTCGTGCTCAAAACTGAGCGCGGTCAAACCGTACCTCAAATCAACTCGGGTACTCGCGTCGTAGTGAGCAGTCAGTCAGGCGTGACACTTCTTGCAGGCGCATTCCCCAATGGTGCCCCAACCCCGTCACCATCGCCTTCAGCATCTCCAACACCTAACCCTTCGCCATCGCCTGGTGCGACACCGTTTGAGATTGAGGCTGATCTCACCGGCGCGCCAATCAATGGAATTCGGCCTAAAGGTGAGGCTGAGTTTGAAATCGAACTCAGTGGAAACCGGGAGTTCAAGGTGCGTGTCGAGGACGTCAACCTGCCCGCTGGCACCCTTCTGAATGTGATTGTTGATGGTACGCAGGTGGGCGCCATTACCCTGCTGGGAGGTGCGCAGCGTTCAGAATTGGTTCTTAAGACTGAGCGTGGTCAAGCAGTACCACAGATCAGTTCGCGCACGCGTGTAGTGGTGGCGGATCAGTCGGGTGTCACACTGCTTGCAGGCGCATTTTCCAACATTCCGCCAAATCCAAATCCAAATCCGTCGCCGTCACCTTCACCGGGACCAACTGGGGAATTCCGCATCGAAGCAAGATTGGCCGGTGCCCGCATCAACGGTTTAACGCCGGTAGGTGTGGCGAAGTTTAAGATTCATGGCAACGAGCGTGAGTTTGAAGTGGAAATCGAGAGAGTCAACCTACCAGTTAACACCAGTCTCGGCGTTTTCGTCGACAACTTGAAAGTCGGTGACTTGATCTTGAATTCGAGACTCGAAACGGAATTCGAGCTTGAGTCAGAAAGAGGCCAACTGGTGCCGAATGTGATCACGGGCTCAACTGTTGCCGTCATCAATTCACAGGGACAAACAATCCTGGGAGGCGTCTTCAACACCGTCCGGAGCATCTCCTCGGGTAATGACATCGACGACACCAACTACTTCGTCGAGCAGCAGTATCGAGACTTTTTCGGTCGTGAGGCTGACGATAGTGGCCTCAACTTCTGGAGGCATGAAATCGAAAGATGCGAAGGAGACGACTCCTGCGTACAGCGCATGCGGGTCAATACGTCGGGCGCGTTCTTTCTCTCC
This sequence comes from Pyrinomonadaceae bacterium, assembly GCA_023717565.1. Classification (GTDB taxonomy): domain Bacteria; phylum Acidobacteriota; class Blastocatellia; order Pyrinomonadales; family Pyrinomonadaceae; genus PSRF01. Next base: position 11,196 of record JAMQPI010000275.1, read on the forward strand.
ATTGAATTTCACGAGACCGGTTACCTGCTCTATCGCCTCAACAAAGCGAGCTTCGGCGTCATGCCGCGACGAAATCCATTCCTGGTTGACATGCAATTGGCCACGCAAGGCCTGATTGTGGGTGCGCCTGATTGGGAGCGGACGCTCGAAGATAATAAGCGTCGGTTGGCTGATGACTGGGTGCAACGCCCGGAATTTCAGCAGCGCTTCGGTTCACTTTCGAATGAACAGTATGTCGACGGCCTCTTTAGTAATGCCGGCGTTCAGCCTACCGCTGCCGAACGGAATGCCCTGATTGAAGGGCTGCGCTTACAGCGTGAGACACGGGCCACCGCGCTGAGACAGATTGCGGAACACTCGCAGTTCAAACAGCAGGAGAAAAACCCGGCGTTCGTCCTGATGCAGTACTTCGAGTACCTCCATCGCAGTCCAGACGAAGGCCAGGACCATGACATGAGTGGTTTCAACTTCTGGCTCAAGAAATTGGACGACGCCGGCGGTGACTTCCACCGGGCTGAGATGGTACGGGCCTTTATCGAATCAGGCGAGTACCGGCAACGGTTCAGTTGGTAGCTGCGCCTTAACGTTCATACGTTTCGGAGTAGGCGTAGCTCGACGGTCCGGATGCTTAGAGTGTTCGGACCGTCGAACCAATTTCCAGCATTCAGTCATTCCGCTCTAACCGCGCCGTGGGGCACACGAGCGGTTAGCTGGCTCGCACTCAGGAGGGGAGACCGCGGGTGCGAGCCAGTTCACTTTAGCCCTCACCTCTGATTTGACGACAGACTACGAGTTCGCAAGTTGACCCCGACACCATCCAAGTAGAAACCCAACTCGCAATAACAATTGACTAAATCATCTCAGCCCTCATACTCTCCGCGTAAGGACGAGAAAACGGAAGACTTCAAATCCTCCAGCTGAATTAGAGGTTAACCCCAAATCTTTTCAAGAATGGACCAGAAATGAGTCCGGACCGGAGCATGGACCCCAACGAACAGCAGGTTCGCTTCTGTACGTCATCTGACGGCGTTTCCATTGCCTATGCCACAGTTGGCAACGGTCCGCCGCTGGTGAAGGCGGCAAACTGGCTCAGCCATCTGGAATTCGACTGGAACAGCCCGGTCTGGCGTCACTGGATAATTGAACTTTCGCGCCACCACAAGTTCATCCGCTACGACGAGCGCGCTTGCGGGCTTTCCGATTGGGACGTGGAAGAATTCTCGCTGGACGCCTGGGTCCGCGATCTCGAAGCGGTCGTTGACGCCGCAAAGCTGGATCGCTTTCCGCTCCTGGGCATTTCGCAGGGTGGTCCAATCGCTATCGCTTATGCCGCGCGCCATCCTGAAAAGGTAACTCACCTTATCCTTTATGGTAGTTATGCCGCCGGCCTCAGGCGGCGCAAGCTACCAGAAAGCGTTTTGGAAGAAGCGGAAGTCTTTCTGCAACTGATCAAGCACGGCTGGGGTAAGGAGCATGCCGCCTTCCGACAGGTATTTACCTCGCTGTTTATTCCGGAAGCGACCGCCGAACAAGCCCGCTGGTTTAACGAGCTTCAGCGAGTATCCAGTACGCCCGAAAATGCCGCTCGCCTGTTGAACGCATTTTACGATCTTGATGTAAGAGAGCAGGCAGCGGCGTTAAAGGTCCCCACGTTGGTTCTTCATGCCCAGGGGGACTTGCGAATTCCGTTTAACGAAGGTCGGCGTCTGGCGGCATTGATCTCGGATTCACGTTTTGTTGTTTTGGAGGGCAGAAATCACATCCTGCTGAAAACGGAGCCAGCCTGGCAGCGTTTCCTGACTGAAGTTCGCAGTTTTCTCGGCGTGGCCCCCGCGGAGCAACACCCGACCTTACTGAAAGAGCGGTCCACAAAAGCCTCTCGAACAATCACCGATTCTCGCTGGAAAGAGATCAGTGCTCTTTTCGAGCAGGCTGTGAATCTGGGAACAAGCGAACGTAGTGAGCTGATGGCCCGAGTTCACGACCTTGACTTGCGTCGTCAGGTTGAAACTCTTCTCGAAAAAGATGTTGGCGCGAGCCTGGCCCCTGAGCTCGGCGACCTTTTGAAGGGCTCACTGCTTTCGTTCGATCAGGCGTTCGATGATCTGCGAGGACGCAGCGTTTCTCACTATCGCATTCTTGAAAAACTTGGCGAGGGAGGCATGGGAACGATCTACAAAGCCCGCGACGAACGGCTTGATCGTTTCGTAGCCCTGAAGTTTTTGCCGCCTTACTTCAGCACTAAACAGGAACTTAAGGTCCGTTTCATCCAGGAAGCCAAAGCGGCGGGTGCGCTTGACCACGCCAACATCTGCACAGTTTTTGAGATCGGCGAAACCCCGGATGGCCAACTTTTTATTTCAATGCCGTGCTATGAAGGCGAGACTCTGGGAGACAAGATCGGGCGAGGGCCACTGGATATCGACGAGGCCATCGCCTACGCCCGGCAGATCGCTGACGGATTGACTCACGCCCACGCAGCCGGAATCGTTCATCGCGATATCAAGCCCGCCAACCTGTTCGTAACCAACCGCGGGCAAATCAAGATTTTGGATTTTGGAGTAGCCAAAGTTACCGACGTCAATCTGACGAGCTCCGGAATGTTAGTCGGCACAGTAGCCTACATGAGTCCCGAGCAGGCGTCTGGAAAAACTCTGGATCATCGAACCGATATGTGGTCCCTCGGTGTGGTACTCCATGAAATGCTGAGCGGCCGGCATCCATTTGCGGGCGAGTCAGGAGACGTGTCGCTTTACGCCGTCCAACATGAAAACCCTGAAAGTATCACAACACTGCGGCCGGAAGTTCCAGCCGTGCTGGATTCAGTTCTGAAACGATTATTAGCCAAGGAACCAGCTCAACGTTACCCAACCTTTGACGAGTTCTTTGCCGACCTTGAACGGGTGAGAGGTGATTGAGAATTCAACGGGACGATCCTGGACGCCTGATTCGGCTTTGAGGCCAGGGTGGCTGGCAATGATCAAGGATCCGGGGCCAACTCACGCTGCAGCCAAGCCTGGGCTAACCGCATGTCTCGCTTAACGGTTGGTGCGGAGACGCCGAGCGCCAGTGCGGTATCTTCTACGCTCATACCGCCAAACGCACGCATCTCAACGACGCGCGCCTTACGCTCGTCAAACGCAGCTAGTTTCCGAAGAGCATCATCGAGAATCAATAAGCTTCCCACATCGTCATGAGTAAAAATGGGCGGTGCGTCTTCGAGGGAAAGTTTTTGTTGCTCACCACCGCGCTTCGAAGCTTTTATAGTGCGTGCGTGGTCAACGAGAATCTGCCGCATCAAGCGGGCCGCCACACCGAAGAAGTGTGCCCGGTTCTGCCATTCAGGAATTTCCCGCTCCACCATCCGCAAGTAAGCCTCGTGAATGAGGGCGGTCGGCTGCAGGGTATGATCGCGGCGTTCGTTCTTTAGATAACCGGCAGCCAACTTGCGCAACTCGTGGTACACCAGAGGCATCAACTGGTCCAGCGCATCTTTGTCGCCGCGCTGCCAATCGATCAGCAACCGGGTGACTTGGTCCGGTCCGGGAATGACCATACTGAGAAATCCGCAAGAGAAAAGTTATCCGCGAGTTGCGCAGATTATAACAGTGGGAATTGAGGGTGGACATCTTTTGGCAACTCGTGGCTCTTGCGGTTGAGGCGCCTTTTTGCTGATCACAAAAATATCGGCCACTGCTCGTCGAACAAGCAGTGGCCGAACAGTGTGGAAGGCTGAAACGTAATTTAACAAGTTAGGAGAATGCGGCAGAGATACTCTCAATGCGTTGCCGCGCCTTGGGTGTCAGGCCGGCGAGCGTATCGAGTACTTTCTCGTGCGTCATGCCGCTGCCAAGATAAGTCCAGCGATTCGCCTGGAGCTGCACCTTTCGAAACTCTTCCTTTTC
>JAMQPI010000283.1 GCA_023717565.1 Pyrinomonadaceae bacterium
GCCGCCGCGATACTTTCTATCGTGAGGGTTACACTTACCAGCAAATGGAGATCACCTACAGCCGTTTCGAAAAAAAGATTGAAATCCCTTGTTCGATTGATTCAGCATCTCTTTCTCACGATTATCACGACGGTTTTTTGCTAATTAATTTGCGTTGTAAGTAGGGTCATAATTCGAGGTCAAGGTAGAAGTATGTCCGAGAGTTCGGAAAAACCAGATACCAGATCACACACCCGACCAGCGAAGGCGCAAGGTGAGTCCAAGGAACCTACTGGCCAACCTGCATCTAACCAGGCGCCGGGTCAGCAGTTCGAGCTAGCTGTGCTGGCCCTGCAAAACACCACTCTATTTCCCGAAACAGTAGTTCCCTTGGCCGTGGGCCGACATCGTTCGGTGGCGGCGGTCGAAGCCGCTCTCGCGACTCCGGAGAAGTTGATTGTTTGTATCACTGTTCGGCCGGACAGCACCGCGGGCGCTGACGCGACACCAAACGAATTGTACACTGTCGGCACGCTAGTGATGATCAAGCGGATGGAACGGCTTGACGACACGATGCACATCATCGCTCAAGGGACTGAGCGGGTAAAGGTGATCGAATGGAAGCAACAAGATTCGTACCTGCGGGCGGTCGTTGAGATTCTGCCGGAACCGCGGATCGTCGACCCCGAGGAGGTAGAAGCTACCAAACGCAACGTGCAGGCGATGATTCAACAAGCTCTGGCGTTGCTGCCCGGCGTCCCGCCCGAAGTGAGAGTGGCGATCCTGGGCTCGGTTGAACCGGTGCGCCTGGCCTACTTCCTGGGCTCGATTCTCAACCTCGGCGTAGAGCAAGAGCAAAAGATGCTCGAAGCCGAGACCGCCGACGAACTGCTGCATCTCGCGCATGTGTATCTTGGGCGCGAGCTGGAGATCATCCAGTTGCGTTCGAAGATCACCTCCGAAGCACAATCGGAGATGGACAAGGCCCAGCGGGATTACATTCTGCGGCAGCAGATGAAGGCGATCCAAAAAGAGCTGGGTGAGGACGAAGGTGGCGAGCATGCGGAAGCCGAATTGCTTCGGGAGCGCCTCGTCGCAGCCGACTTGCCGGATGAGGTTCGAAAGGAAGCCGACCGCGAGTTGAAACGCTTGGAAAGACTGCCCGCGGCGGCGCCCGACTACCACGTCATCCGTACCTACCTCGACTACATTCTCGAATTGCCCTGGCGGAAGTCGTCTGAACACAAGCTCGATCTGATTGAAGCGCGCCAGATTCTTGACGAGGACCACTATGGATTGGAAGACGTGAAGGAACGCATTCTCGAGTTTCTGGCTGTGATCAAGCTGCGGCCTGATGCCAAGAGTCCCATTCTATGTTTCGTGGGACCGCCGGGCGTGGGTAAGACGTCATTGGGCCGCTCGATCGCGCGCGCATTGGGCCGGCAATTTGAGCGCCTGTCGCTTGGCGGTATGCGCGACGAAGCCGAACTGCGTGGACATCGTCGCACCTACATCGGTTCGATGCCGGGTCGGATCATTCAATCCATCAGGCGCGCCGCAGTTAACAATCCCGTCATGATGCTGGATGAGATTGATAAGCTGGGCAGTGACTTCCGCGGCGACCCAGCCTCAGCGCTGTTAGAGATTCTCGATCCGCAGCAGAACAACACGTTTCGCGATCACTATCTCGATCTGCCCTTCGATTTGTCGAGTGTCTTCTTTATCGCGACCGCAAATCAGATGGGCCCCATTCCACCGCCGCTCAGAGATCGCATGGAAGTGATCAATCTGGCCGGTTATAGCGACCCGGAGAAGTTGCAAATCGCCCGCCGCTATCTGAGTCCCCGTCAGATCAAAGAGAATGGGCTCAGCGAGACCCAGTTGAAGATCGAGAATGATGCGATTGAGCTAATCGCTGCACGCTACACGCGCGAGGCGGGCGTGCGTCAGCTCGAACGAAGCATCGGCAGCCTGGCAAGGAAGGTCGCCCTGAAGGTTGCCCAGGGGCAGGTTGAAGCAGTTACTGTCTCCGCGGCGGACATAAAAGGCTATCTGGGTGCTCCGAAATTCTATCCCGAGCAGGCTCGCAAGGAGTTACCCGCAGGCGTGGCGACCGGAATGGCCTGGACCGAGATGGGCGGTGAGGTGCTCTTCATTGAGGCCACATTGCTGCCTGGGGGCAAAGGCTTAACGATTACCGGGCAGCTTGGTGAAGTGATGCAGGAGTCGGCCCGGGCAGCGCAATCGTATTTATGGTCACACGCTGCCGAGTTTGGTATTGGCCCCGAGATGTTCAGAGACTATGGGGTTCACTTGCATGTTCCCGCCGGAGCCATTCCCAAAGATGGACCGAGTGCGGGAGTATCGATCACAGCAGCGTTGGCATCGCTCTACACCGGCCGACGGGTACGTCCTGACACGTCGATGACGGGTGAAATCACCTTGTCAGGCCTGGTGTTTCCGGTGGGAGGGATCAAGGAGAAGGTTTTGGCGGCGCACCGTGCTGGCATTCGCCGCATCATTCTTCCTTTGCGCAATGAAGCGGATGTGGAAGAGATCCCCGAAGATGTGCGTAAGGAATTGCAGATCGTCTTCATCTCGAGAATCAATGAAATAGTTGATGCGGCGCTGGAGATCCTCGTCTCCAATCCACCGCCTCCAGTCGCGCCTGGACGGGACCTGGTCGCTAGCCAGTCGGATTCCGAGGCCGGCGCCTTGCGACAGCTTTAGATCTCGCGGTTACCTCAGCAGACCAAACCACTCGTAAGCATTCAACATTTCGCCGGTTAGAAATGACGCGATATTAGCGGCGACGATGGCCATGAAGTCGCGCCACATTGAAGGCTTACCCAACTCCGTTCTCAACCCGAAAGCTAACCAGAAAAGTACACACTCGCCAGCGGGAGCGAAAATTTCCGCCACCACCAGATAGACAGTTCGCGACGAATTAGCAAAGACAAGCGGTAGGACCAGGGTGACTATCGGATAAGTGCAAGCAGTTAGCCAGACTCCGGCCATGAGTTTTCTCGCCCGTGAATGCCGGTACGAAAGCCCCAGCAACAGAATCGGTGTTTCAATCAGAATAGTAAGTAGGTAACCGAGCGGCAGGAAGTGCCACAGTTCCGTAGAAGAGAAGGGCATCAAAGCGTTCGCAGTAAGAAAGGAACTTCCGCCAAAACGTGAGCGATGGCCACGGCAAAATAAACATCGCGGGTGGCACTGTAGTCGACTGCAAAACCAAACCAGAGAGTGACCATCATGAACAGCCCCAGGAGAAGCAGCCCCAGGATCAAGCGCGGAAAGCCGCGCGGATGACGGAAGAGTGGTATCGCTTTCACGTCCCAGATCTTGTTTCTCGCGCCTATCAGTGGCAGGGCTACGAGCCAAACGCCATAGTGCAGCATCTCCAGGAAGACGTGCAGCGAAACAAGGAGATGGCTGGAAACGTTGGGAAGAATCTCGGCGCCCGCGTGTTGTGTGATACGCCAGGCTAACCCGTTGTCGTTAGCCAACACCGGCGCGCTGGCCAGTGTCCAGCAAATGCCGACGACTACTAAAGGCAGCAGGGCCAGACATTGCCGGTACGCACGGAGCCATTCCGGGCGCGTGCGGCGCAGATGACGATCCAAAAACCACAGAGCAACGACTGGATGCAGATAGACAACCGCCAGGCTGAAGATCTCGGGAGCCAACCAGTTAATTGAGCAGATGGCCAAAGCCACCGGCCAGGTCCATGCACCTACACTGATCCAGCCGCGTCGCCGATTCTGTCTTGCGCGCAACCAGACGAGCGTGGCGATCCACAACAACAGCAGAGTATTCCACGCGCCAATCATCATGATCCAATTACTGCCGGACCAGAGTCCGGCGTAATACAGCGCGGGGAGAGAGAGGTAAGCAACCGTAAGGAAGCCTATGCCGGCAAAGGCAACCACAAAGAAGTTGCGCGAGCGGCCGAACCGTGCCGGCAAACGCATTAGAAAATAGCGCAACTCAAACCAGTTGTGTGGCCCGGCAAAAAGAAACACCGTGGCGATAGAAAACTGTAACGGCACCCAACTCGCCAACATTGCGGAGAGACAGGTGCAGGTTAATAGTGTCCCCACAAACAGTTTGGTTTGCGTGTTGCTGTGCTCGGCCCGTCGCTTCATGCGCCAGGCCGACAGTTCCATGTTGGCCGACTGTTCCATCTATTCCTCGCCGGGTTTCAGGTCGGGCCTCGCGGTTACTTTTAACGGAAGGATTAGCCTGACGCCGGTGCCTTCGTCCACGATCTCAATCTTCAACGGACCGTGAGTCGCCCGGCCGGCATTCAGGTTCTGCGATAGATTGCGCCAGACATAGCCCGGCGGTGGACCAGCGTTGGCTTGCGTAATAATTGCCGTGGCGGCGACCAATGCTGTGCCTAGCATTACGGCGGCGAGTACCTTCTGACCGCGACTTTGTCCGGCGCGGGCCATCAACACGCCTCCAAACGAAAGAGACATGAACAAAAAGAGTCCAGCGACGATGGTGCGCGCGGAACTGTACGCAATGCCGAGCGTGGTTGACCGGTCACCGTCTTCGTTAGCCAAGGCGGCCCGCAGTTCCGCCAACTTCGCTTTGGGAATCTGCAAGCGAGCGTCATAAGCAGTCGCATCAGTCGCAACTTCCAGCCCGGTGTTCATCACCACCTTCCCTTTTTGCGGCGATGATTTGGGTAGCGCTACGTCCGCATTCACGGAGACGCTACTCGCGAGTAAGATCAAACTAATCGCGCTGAACAGGAGCATTTGTTTCATCAGGTTACCTCCGGAAGTTGCAAGCATTGATGCTTAGGTTGAGTTTTCGCGGCGCAGTATAGCGCATTGAGCCAGGCGGCAAGTGCCTAATCGGTTGCACGATGTTAGAATGGCGCCGATTCAGGAAAGTTGCACCATTAGCTGAGGTAATTTGACTTGGCCCGCGAACTAAACGTCATTAGCAATACCGCCCGGCCCCGTCAGCCAAAGCCTGACTGGCTTCGTATTCGCCTTGGCGATCCAACCAACCAGAATAATGTCTTGAAGTTGATCGAAGGTTTAAACCTTCACACGGTTTGCCAGGAAGCACGTTGCCCGAACATCTTTGAATGCTGGTCGGATCGCACGGCGACATTCATGCTCGGCGGCGACATCTGCACGCGCCACTGCGGCTTTTGTGCGGTAGGCAAGGGCCAGCCCGGTTCGCTCGACAGCGAGGAACCTCGTCACGTAGCCGAAGCAGTGCGACACCTGAATCTCGCCCACACCGTAATCACTTCAGTCAATCGTGACGATCTGCCTGACGGTGGGGCTGCCCACTGGGCGGAGACGATTCGCCAGGTGCGAATGCTTAACGCCGACTGCAAAGTCGAAGTGTTGATTCCCGATTTCAACGGCGACGAAGCGGCACTCAATACCGTACTCGATGCCCAACCTGATGTGCTCAATCACAACACGGAGACCATCGCCCGTCTTTATAGGCGCGTGCGACCCGACGCCGACTACCAGCAGTCGCTCACCCTGCTGCGACGCGCAGCCGAACGCCGTGATCGTGAACAGCGCGGTATGCTCACCAAAAGCGGCATCATGGTAGGACTCGGCGAAGAGTTTGATGAGGTTGTTGACTTGATGAAGGATCTGCGCTCGGTCTCGTGTGACATCATGACGATCGGACAGTATTTACAGCCTTATGAGAAGCGTCTCCCGGTTGAGCGTTATGTGACCCCGCAAGAGTTTGACCGCTGGCGCGACATCGGCATGGAGATGGGCTTCCATCACGTCCAATCGAGTCCGCTCACGCGTTCCTCATATCACGCCCGAGAACAGGCGGACAGTGAGCCGCAGATCTACGCCGATACTCGCGGATAGGCCAACTGGGCCGCTAAACCAACACGGTGGTTTTTTGGAGTGCGGTGGCAAGGCTTTGCGCGACACCGCTTTGGATTTTCTGGGCAGAGCGAAGTTATCGCTACCAATCAAAAGCGGTGTCGCGCAAAGCCTTGCCACCGCACTCCAAAGATAGATCCATGAAAGCTGTCATCTTCAACCAACACGGTGGGCCGGAGGTGCTTCGGTACACCGACGTGCCCGATCCGACGATCAAAGCCAATGAAGTACTCGTGGAAGTCCGTGCCTGTGCTTTGAATCATCTGGATGTTTGGGTGCGCGGTGGTTTGCCCGGAATGGAGATCCCTCTGCCGCACATCCTTGGCAATGACATCGCCGGCGTTGTGCGCGAAGTGGGTGAGTTAGCTACCTGGGTTAGACCCGGCGACGAAGTGATGTTGCAACCGGGGGTTTCTTGTGGCCACTGTCTCGAGTGTTTGAGCGGACGAGACAATCTTTGTCGCGAGTATTCGGTTCTGGGCCAGAGTCGCGCGGGGGGTTATGCCGAGTTAGTGGTAGCGCCGGCAGTCAATGTAATACCGAAACCTAACCACTTGAGTTGGGAAGAGGCCGCGGCACTGCCCTTAGTCACCCTCACCGCATGGCACATGTTGGTGACCCGCGCTAACTTGCAACCAGGTGAGGATGTGCTGATTCATGCAGCCGGAAGCGGTGTGGGATCGGTAGCCATTCAAATTGCCAAGTTACGCGGCGCGCGCGTGATTGCTACTGCCGGGTCTGAAGAAAAACTTGCAAAGGCAAAACAGCTCGGGGCCGATGAAACGCTCAGCTACACCGGGGAAGACTGGCCCAAGGAAGTCAGACTATTAACAGGCCGCAAAGGGGTGGATGTCGTTTTTGAACACACGGGCGCCAACACATGGGCAGGGTCGATTACTTCGCTCAAGAATAACGGCCGGTTGGTTACCTGTGGCGCGACCAGCGGCTTCGACGGCAAAACTGATATTCGCCAGATCTTTTATCGTCACTTGACGATACTCGGCTCGTTCATGGGTTCAAAGGCGGAGTTGGTCGAAGCAATGAAGTTCGTTGAGAGCGGCGCGATTCGTGCTGTGGTTGATCAAACGATGCCTTTGTCAGAAGCCCGACGCGCGCACGAGTTGATGGAAGATCGCGCACAGTTTGGAAAGCTGGTTTTGGTCCCCGGAGTTCGTAAATTGTGAATGAGTGGTTGGATTGGATCCAATGATATGAATATAAAACTCGCCACCTGCGTTTTTCTGGTAGGACTTGCTGCATTTTCAGTCTTGGCCCAGGAAGGAGAGCTCGCCAGCGTTCGCGGACGAGTAACAACTTTGTGGGGGCAACCCATTGAAGAGGCTCAAGTCTCTTTCTTCCAGCTTGAAGGCATTCGAGGGAATTCGGCGACCGAGAAGCTGATTCACCAGACGCTGACCAGTAGGAACGGCGAGTACAAGGTCAACGCACTTCCTTGGGGTCAGTACCGGGTTGATGTTGCGCTCAAAGGCTACGGGCACACCGAGGTCTGGCGCTTTTACTTGTGGAGAAGCGCGCGGCGAGTCCTGGACGTCGGCGTCCCAATGGGAATGCTCCACCATATTTCCCAGATGGAGATTCGGGGTACCGTCAGGAAATCGAAGAGAGAAGCTGTCGAGGACGCTACGGTGACATTAACAAGTGTTTTTGATCAATCAGAGTCTCAGCAAGTCAGAACTGATGCTGATGGCAAGTACAGTTTTCTCTTGATGCAGGAAGGCGATTACTTGCTTCATAGCTCTAAACCCGGCTACAAAGCGAGTGTCACAACCATTAGTATTAGTACCGGCGAGCACACAACAGCCGATCTCGTGCTAACTCCGACGCAACCCAACCAGCGCTCACGGCAGACCCATTGAGAGTAGCCGCTGCTCGCTTTCTCCGCGGCGCTCCTTATCTCCCCGTGTAATCCTCGACGACAAAACGCTGCCGGAGTTGGGGCATGCCCCCTTGCTCGAGATCGAAGTTTGTTCCCCCAATGACTCGTTTGTTGTCGTCGGTGGTTACCCAGTCAACAACCTGTGGCGCATTGGCGCGGAGGTAAGCGGCGTCGTCCTTGTCGAGTGGCTTGCCATCCTTGCGGGAGAAAACCCAAACATGAGCGAACTGACCGTTACGAATGAACTGCAGGTCTCGCTCAAAACCCTTAAGCTGCACTGGCGATGTCGACGGCTGCGTGGTGGCGGAATCCGGCGCCGCGCGGTTCGTGCTGCCCTGGTTACACCCTGATGCCATTCCAACAAGCAGAATGGTAACAGCGAGCCACAAAGGAGTTCGACCAAACGGTCTATGGCTGCTCATTCCGCGGCGGCTCCTCATCAGGCAACGGCGCCTCGTCGTCGTTAATCACGCCGGACTCCGGTAATTCCAGGGGTGACTCAACCTTCTTGTCAAGGATGTGCAGAATGGTGCACTCAGTGTCCTCATAAATGATCTCAAACCAGCCGCTCTCAGTCGCGTTGAAGTAAAACTTCTCGTGGTGGTTATCGCGGTTATCGGTAAAAACGTAACGGGCGCCAAACCGATTGCGAATCAGCGGACCAGGATCTTCTTCCTCGCCCAAAGTGATTCGATCATAGAGCTTTGACAGCGCCTGATCTCGGTCATAGAGGTAGGTCGGATCGAGACCTGATATGTACTTGTGAGTGGTGTCGTAGTAAAAGAGCCGCGGGAAGTCGTCCCATTCAGTGTTGAAAATTATCTCGGACGGTGAGACGTGCGCGCGCATCCACTCGGCCCCGGCCCGGTAATAGTCATGCGGTTGGCTCCCTTTAATATCATCTGCCGTTTTTCGCAAATTGAAGGCCAAGACTACTCCCAAGAGCACGGCGATCGCGGCAGCGACGACGATTCGCACCAGCTCAGTGCGGTCCTCGGCGATCGGTTCTGGGCCAGGTTCTTTGCGATCGAGAAAAGGCTGCAGCTCATCGCGCAGGTCCGGGGGCAGTCCCGTCAACGCCGAGCGCGCGCCCACCAGCCAGGGCTGTAGGGCAAACGCCGAAAACATTACCGCGAAGGGTGGCCAGTATTCGGCTATCCGCTTCCAACGAGCCGTCATGATCATCAGGGCGGTGGAGAAGAGCAGAAAGAAGAGCGGGTGGTTGGCTCGCTTTCGATCCGCGGGGTCAAAGGCGATGTACCCCACGAGCATGGCAACGCAGGCCACCAACGAGTTTCCAATGAATTCCCAGGAACTGTACGGATCCCATTCCCCCCCCACCTTTGTTGAAAAGTCCGATAGCACCACTTTCATCTTCACGTGCTGGTAGAAGAGGTGCAGATTCTTTGGAAAGTAGGGGTTGATAATGAATCCCGCCGCTGTACCTGCCAGCACCCAAACGATAGGCCGCCATTCGAAGCGACGTTCCGTCCAGCCGATGACCGCCACCCAGATGAACACTGCCAGAATCAGCAGCACAAACATGTCGTAAGTAAGTGTGAAAACGAACGCCAGTGGACCAAGCAACCAGTACTTCTTCTTGAAGAGAAAATAGATTCCGGCAATCAGATAGATAATTGCAAAAGGCGGGGCCTTGGCCATGTTTAGCCGGTATAGAAACGGAGCCGAGCAAGCAAGCAGGGCAACCAGCCAAACCATAACGTAGCGAATGCGGTGGTGTACCAACAGCCAGTAGCAAGAAAGAATGGCCACACTTGCGAAGATAGTTGAGGCGATCTTTACGCCCAGTCGTGGGTCACGGAAGGTGAAAGGGATCTGGAAGATGTGGAAAAGAAAATGATGATCTACGTAGTCGTTTGGGTTGAGGGTCGTTAGCGGCAACCAGGTGAAAATCGGAGGGAAGGTTCGGTTGCGCAACCCTTCCCACAGTAGCCGGCTCCACTTAGCGTGATAATAACCATCGAAGTCGCCACAGCAAATCGCATCGGTGGAGAATTGGAGTCGCCAGAATATCAAGCCGATAGCGATTGCCGCCGCCCCCACCTGGACGGCGCGCATTGCAGTCTCGGATTTCAGCGCACTCGATAGCTTTGGCGAGATCTTCATCTATTGACGTTCTTCGACACGCATAATCAATCTCAAAGATGTTCAATAAGATCAAGAAGAGCCTGAGGGTCGATTGGTTTAGTCAGATGGGCATTGAAGCCGGCGTCCAGGGAACGTCCGCGGTCGTCAAACATTGAGAAGCCGGTGACCGCAACCATCGGAACTTTGTCATAACCCGGAAGGGCGCGCAGGGTTCTGGCCAAGTCGTATCCGTTCATTCCCGGCATTCCAATATCAGAGATGATCACATCAAACTTGTGCGCGCGCGCGGCCTCAATTGCAGCGAAGGCGGAATCAGCAGTGACCACTTCATAACCTTCGTGAGTGAGCACCACCGATAGCAGATCCGTGACATCTGCCACATCATCTACTACTAGCGCCTGTCGTTTACGTTCGAGGTTGTCTGTCGACTGGTGCTCGAAAACGGGTTTCGAGGAAATTCCATTAGTCTGGGGCGACAAAAGCTGACTCGGGAAATTTAGATTGGACTGAATGGCAACAAGGGAGACGTAGTTACCCTGCATGTTAGACCCTTCCGATTGGCAGTTAACGAGATGTGTCTTAGGAAACCCGCATAATCTAGCCGAAATCAATGATCCGTGTCTACGTTTTATCCAGCCCTTGGCAGACTTGCAATAGAATCTTGACATCGATGTCTTAGAATCCCCTTCATGTATCCAGCGGGCAATCTCTTCATCCTGGGACCAAGCGGACGACTCGAATCTATTCTGAAGGAACCACCCACAGGTCCGGCACGTGGGGGCGCGCTCGTACTTCATCCGCATCCGTTAGGCGGCGGCACCATGCACAATAAGGTGGTGTTTCGCGCCGCCACCGCCTTAAATGACGCTGGACTGATCACCTTGCGGATAAATTTTCGGGGTGTGGGCCAAAGTACTGGAGCGCACGATGACGGGCGCGGTGAACTCGAAGACGTACGCGCGGGCCTGGACTATCTTAGGGAGAAATATCCGAACTTGAACCTGATGGTTTGTGGGTTCTCTTTCGGCGCGCTAGTCGGAATGGAAGTCGGCATCTCGGACGAGCGCGTTGTTAATCTGATCAGCATCGGCACGCCCGTCGACAAATACGACTTCAGTTTCCTGGAAGCCTGTCGAAAGTCGATACTATTCGTGCACGGCGACAGAGACGAGTTTGGCGAGGTTGCAAAACTCACGGATTTGGTTGCCAAACTCGAGCCGCACACTCAAGTTCAGCTTTCAGTAATCAAAGGCGCCGACCATTTCTTCGCAGGACATCTCGATGAACTGAAGCAAGTGATCAAGGACTGGGTAATGAAACAGATCACTCTTTTCGCTCGACGGAGCTAATCGAGATAAATTCTGGGGTTGGGGCTTTCTTGTCGCGCAGTCGTAACCGCACAAATGTGAGCGCGATGGCTACCGCCACGGCTAGAGCGAACCCGCCGAGGAGAAGTTTGCCGAGGTCGTTGAAATCGGAGGCGATTTCCTCTTGCATCAAGAGGATCGCGAGAGACTGGATGTTGAGGAGCGGGAATACAAGAGTTAGTGGCACAGCATTCAACCTTTCATTGCTACGGTTAGAACGCGGCCAGCAGATAGTTAGACACCTTTATAGTGGATCAGGTTCCTTCAATTATCTGTAACATTACTATTTACGTTTCCCTCAACACAGACTTACGATAGCCGTCATGAGCTCGTACACCGATCCCGCAATACGAATCACGCTGCTCCCGCGCGACACCAATTCGGCCGGCACCATTTTTGGCGGCGTGATCCTCAGTTACATTGACATGGCCGGCGCGATTGAGGCGCACCGCCGCACCAGGATGAAACGCTTCGTAACAGTAGCGATGCGCGAAGTGATCTTTCACAAGCCGGTGTTTGTTGGGGACCTCGTCAGCTTCTACGCGGAAACGATGAGCATCGGAAACACCTCGATAACAATCCGGGTCATCGTTGAAGCGGAAAGAGTGGCAGAAAGCGGTGAGCGCGTTCGGGTGACCGAAGCCGAAGTGGTCTATGTTGCCGTAGACGAGCACCGTCAGAAGACGCCGATAAAGAAAGCGGTAGTTTAAGGCACCAAAAGCCGAAGGTTGTAAACGCCAGCGAGCCTGTTCAGATCGGCGCGTACCAGGGACCATTCCGATTTCACTGGACCACCCCGCCGCCAGCGGCCCCGGCGGACAATCGCGTTGACCTCATCTGCCTCACTCATCACCCGCTGCACCTGAGAGCGTGTCTCCTCCCAAGTTTGAGCACGGTCGAAATCCTTGCGCAGATGGTCAATCGCCGTTTCCAACTCCTTCACTTGCTGGTTGATGTTGTCTTCGCGATTGGTGCCGTCAAGCGTGCTCCGGTCGAGTGAACGATCAACTACTTGCCGGAAAGCATCGCTACGCTCCTCAACGCGCTTGATGATCAGTTCAACGTCCGCCTTCGTATAAAAAGTTCCTTTGTGATTTCCCTGGGCAGCAACGGCAGCAACCATCGTTGTGGTCAGCAAAGTAACGGCGGCGACGGCCAGTAAGAGTGAAGTTAACGAACCTAATAGTGAAACTCTTTTCATCTTTTCTCCTCTTCACATTCTTCGCATCTCTGTTCCTACCTTTGGCATAGGTTGTTTTGACGGACGAGGCTCCAGTTCGGTCGATCTTTCTTTGGCACTCGACACGGTTGGCTTCAATTGCCTTGCGTCGTGATCACCGTCATCGCGCGGTGGAGGGCACTGGCCAGGGTTTCCCTTTGGCGGGCACTCGGGCCGCCATAGCCTTGCCTTCCGGTGTTTGCCATCTATGACCGTAAATGAACCCTGCTTGCACCGCTCCGGGAAAGATACGCCGATCGATGAAGCTGCCGCCCGGGGGAATCTCCGTCTCGACAAGATGCCCGCCCGGAAAGAAGTTGAGACCCGTTCCCTCCTCAGGGTGAGGCATGACGATTACATCGGGGCGCACCGTCCAGCGCCAGGTACGGACCAGGTTAGGACCTTCACGGAAAGAGCATTCCCAACGGCCAGGGTGATCCTCGAGTCTGGTGTAGTTTTGGTAAGCGCCCTGCTTGCCCCACGTCAGCGGGAGAACAGCGAAATACTGACGGAAGTTGATTTCGTCCTTATAACCCGACCCCTGCCTAAACTCCGGTGCGAGTCGGTCGGTGTAAATTTCCTGATAATACCGATGGCCAGGGCGATAGTGCCGAACTTTATCGTCTTTGAGTTCAATCTTCTGACCGTCGACCGTGCAGCGCATGAAACTGGTTGAACCACCAATTCCCATGCCCTCATCGGTGGTCGAAGAGTTGTAGATGATTTCCACCATGTTGGGACCGAACGTGTCCGCACTGGAATCGTTGACGTACGGCCGGGAGCTTCCGGGGCGCAGATAGAGAATGCTGGTCAGCACTTCACCATGGCGGGAGATGTAGTATTCGGGAGCGTCTGGCTCTGGCTTCGTAACCGATCCGCGTACGCGATCGACTTTGTGAACTTCAATTTCGTAAGCGCGGGCGAGCAACTCGCTATCATCGTCGCCGTTCACGAAATGGACCTCCACAGTAAACTTGCCCTCACCCTGCACGAGTTGCGTATCGTCATAGCAGTGGCCGAGCATTGGTACAACCACGCGGCCCACCTCGTGCGGAGGAATTGCGGGGATGTCTGCTTCACAGCGGACGGTCGCGAGTGCTTGACCCGCTCTCTTGACGACGATCTTGTATCCACTTCGTTTCGGGATCGCAGGGCCGGCCATACGTAGATTGCTGACCAGACTCCAGCCCTTCGATAGTGGTTTTCCTCCCACATAATCTTTCTTGTTGTGCAGCGTGAAGAATGTGAACCCGTCGTCAATGATGATGCTGCTGGGTATCCCCGTCGGAGCCAAGTCGGTTGCTGACGTACTGGTGGACGGGGCGTTCTTGACCGCGGCGGGTTGGGCCCGAATGGCGGTTGGCGACGGATTTCTTACTGGTTCCGCACCTGGTTTGGGGATTCTGAGTCTAACCTGTGCCGATGCGTCATCAGTGAACACTGGAGCGACTAAGGAAAAAATAAAGGCCGGCACGAAAACGAGAAGACAATAGTAGATTCGATGTCGCATTGATGATCTCCGTTAGATTTTTGCAGTGCCTCTATCGGTCGAGAACGGACTCTTCTATACCGTCGTGGCAAGGCCATCTCGAATATCAGAGCCCTCGTTGCTCAGGGAATTAAGAGGGCGATGAGAACACTGTCGACCTGATTCGTGGTCCTATTAATGATGTGCACAGTCACCCGCGCATTTCTTGCGTCGGTGACTGTTAGATTGCCGGAGACGATGCAACGAACTGCATTGAATGCGCCCTGGTTAATGTCGATGGAAGCGCCTTCGTCTTGAGCCAGTCTGATGGGGTCGGTGGTAGATTGGGACGCAACTCGATAAATGTTGTCCTGTTCTATGTATCCCAGACGTCTGAAAACGAAGTCGCTACCTCCCACATCGCCATTGCCATCGAAATCCCCCGCTATTGCCACTCGCAGCACTTGATTCGGACCGAGCGTAACGATGCCGGTGTCCGCACTGAATCTTCTGCTTCCCTGTTGCGCATTTGCCGTTGGATCGGAACAAATCAGCGATGAGAGCACGACGCTCAACACCAGGGCAGTCCTCGTTGTTTTGCGTTTCATTTTCCTTCCTCCCCTGTCTACGATTTTCGAAGCGATGTCATTCATCATCACGCTTGATCATCAAAGGTGGTGTTCACAAAGGCATCAACATTGCCCGTGGGGCCAATAAGCATGGCGGTAACCCGTACGTTACGAACATCCGTACCAATGAAGTTGCCCAAGACGAGCCCACGAACTCCAAAAGGGCTGCTGGGAAAGTCGATTGAAGCAGCTTCGCCCGGCATCAGCGTAATAGGCGGTGATGTGGTTTGCGATGAAACGCTGAGTTTGCACACTCCGTCAGAATTGCAAGAGTCTTGCATATATTCCACCCGTCTAAAACGAACGGTAAGAATGGTATTGCTCGTTCCGTCTACCACGAGACGAAGTCTCTGATGGGGACCGGGTATTATGAGGCCGGTTTCAGATCTGAATCTTTGTGGCGGCGCTCCCTGCGCTGTCGCCGGCAAGCTCACAAGCGAAAGCAGGATGCTCATCGTGACCAGGAGTGATGTTGGTATTCGTTTCATGGGTTTTCCTCTTCAAAGTAATCAAAGCGGAGTTGATGTTTCGAAAATGAGTGGGAACGACAGGGAACTGCCGACCCACCTCATTCACAGTTGTCGCTATTTGCTAAGGTAGATAGCCAGATCTGTATCGTTCGACGCAGATTTCGCTAACAGCCGCACTGTTTTGACGTGACGCCCGTCGGCGAAATCCAGCAGGGCATAGACTCCGGTCCCGTGCGTGCTCCCGTTAAAATCCACCACCTGAACGTTGCCGTTCGCGAAGGTGACTTCGGCGAAGTTGAGTTCAGCGCTACCGTAGATCTGCAAGAAGAGCGCGTTACCCTCTGAATCGATACCGAAGTTGCTGTCCACCCAACCTTCCTCGCGCCCGATACTCTCGCTGTCCTGCCACACGAGCCGGTTGCCCGCCGGCATGGCAACGACTCTGGATGACCAGTCCACGCTGGGTAAGAACACCAGAGGGGCCCCAACTGTCACGACTCTGCGGGCCGGCCGCACGACAACAGTGGCTGGCAGCACGCGCCTGATCGGATACCCATTGCGTACGACCAGCCTGGTGCGAACAACGGGTCTGCGAACTACCACGCGCGCGTGTCGAACTGCAACACGGCGTTGTTGTCCAGCCGTCGACTCAAGAGGAACCAGGGTTGCCAGTACCAAGGCGAAACTAAACAAGCTCAATGTCACTCTTTTCATATTCAGCTCCTTTTCAATGTTTGGCGTTGTTGTGTCGTCAAACTGTCGCCTACTACTGGTGGCGAGGAGAGAAAACGTGTCGTTAGATTTCTCCTGAGCCGGCCATCGGGTATGGAGAGGTGTCATAGGCGAACAAAGAAAGCCACGGAGTTTGGGCATAAGATTAAGTAGCCCTCCTCTGTCTCTAAGGCGTGAAGTTGGCCGGCTTCAACCAACCGAAAAATCGTCCGCGCACCCAAACCGGTTACATTCACGGTTTGATCAACTGTCAAAAACGGGATCGCCTGGTCGCACTTTTCGCAGTACGCCTGAGAGGACCGAGGCGGCTCCTGCCGGACGGTGAACGTCTCAAACTTTTCTGCCGTGATAACAAACTGTCTGCGAAGCCTCATCGGTTTGGCCCATCGTTTTTCGAACGGCACTTGCCTTTCAGTCGCCAGACTTCTATCTTTTCCTCAGCCAAAAGTCCTTTGAACGCGTCTTAGAAATCGTTAGAGAAGTTGTTAGAAACCCCGATGTCCCCCCAAGTCAGACAGTTTTACGAGTTCGGCCCCTTCCGACTAGATCCCGAAAAACCCTGCCTCTGGCGAGCCGGCGAGCTTGTGTCGCTCACTCCCAAAGCCCTTGAAACGCTGCTTATCCTGGTTCAACAGAA
Source organism: Pyrinomonadaceae bacterium (assembly GCA_023717565.1). GTDB lineage: Bacteria > Acidobacteriota > Blastocatellia > Pyrinomonadales > Pyrinomonadaceae > PSRF01. The sequence goes on from JAMQPI010000283.1 coordinate 16,396, forward strand.
CGGTAGACTGGTTGAGCGCGAACACCTGATGAACGCCATTTGGCCGAACACGTTTGTTGAAGACGGCAACCTGAATTTCAACGTCTCGGTGCTCAGGAAAGCTCTGGGGACGGATGAAGCCGGCGAACAGTACATTCAGACAATCCCCAGACATGGTTATCGTTTCAGCGCCGATGTTCGGGAAATCGCTGAAGAAGTGCCGGTGCTCATAGTTGAGAAGCACACGCGGTCGCGGGTGGTGATCGAGGAGAGAGAGTTTCCAACAAGCGCTGAGTTGGCAGTAGAAAAAGCGTCACTGCTGCCAGGGCGGTCGCCTCGAGAGTACTCGCGAGTCTACGCAGCCGGAGCGGTTGCCTTGCTAGTGGCAATAGGGACGGTTACCTGGTTTCTGCTGCCGCGAGAGGTCCCTCCGCCGAGCGGAGCTAACCCGACGATTCAATCTATCGCCGTCTTGCCGCTGAAGCCTCTGAGCGGTGAAGAGTTTGACCGAACTGTTTCGCTTGGATTGACAGACACGCTCGTAACCAGGCTGGGGAGCTTGCGTTCGATCGTGGTTAAACCGGTATCAAATGCCTGGACTGAACCCGACGCGGTTGAGCTCGGCCGCAAGCTGAAGGTCGACGCGGTGTTGGAGGGGACACTCCAGCGAACCGATCGCCGCCTTCGCGTCAACGCGCGTTTGCTCAGGGTAAGCGATGGCACGTTGCTTTGGTCGGCGAGCTTTGATGAGAACGAAACGGATCTTTTCAAATTGCAGGATGCGCTTTCGCTACAGGTTACGCAGTCACTTGGAACCAGACTCAATCCAAAAGACGCTGAGCTCCTCACTACACGTGACACTCAGGACCGTGAGGCTTTCCACGTCTATTGGCGGGGACGTCTATTTCTGGAGAAAAGAAACCCCGAAAAAGCGATTGTCGAATTTCAGCAAGCGATAAATCTCGACCCGAACTATGCCTTGGCTTACACGGGCCTCGCGGATGCTTATATGTGGCAGGCAAGTTTTACGAGCGATGCAGACGCGGAACTTTACGGGAAAGCCAAAGCTTCAACCGACAGAGCCTTGGAATTGAACCCAAATCTCGCCGATGCTCATAGTGCGCTTGGTCGAATTAAATACTCGCACGATTGGGATTGGGCCGGCGCGGAGAAATCTTTCCGACGGGCGATTGAACTCAATCCAAACAGCGTCAATGCGCATCAGTTCTTCGCACGTCTGCTGGCAACTCTGGGGCGGTACGAGGAAGGACTCACCGAAATCCATAAAGCGCGGGAGCTCGACCCGCGCTCGGCAGATTTGGGAGTTCCGCTTTATGGAATCCTGGAAAAGCAACGTGAGTATGACGAGGCACTAAAAGTTCTACAATCAACTCTGGAGATGGACAGTGATTCGCAGTTTGCCCGTCGCGGTACCGGAAAACTCTATTTGCTGAAAGGTGATTACGTTAAAGTTATCGAGCTAGGCAGTGAACTATTTTCTAGTCCAAAAGAAACCGATTTTGCTTGGGCCTCGATGCTGGCAACCGCTTATCACAAGACAGGACAAATAGGGAAAGCGGTGGAAATTCGGAATCGTCTGAGACAATTGGCCGAGAAAGATCCAAAATCACTCTATTTCTTGGCGTTGCATTATAGCGAACTAGGACGTACGGCCGAAGCGTTGGACGCCTTGGAAAAATGCCTTGAAGTTCGGGAGGATCGAATGCTGTGGACAAAAGATGAACCGCGATTTTCCGCTATCGAAGACGAGCCGCGCTTCCAGGAGATTCTTCAAAAACTAAAACTCGCAAGCTGAAAGGATTGAGAGCCTTTTCAGCGTCTGCCTTACGCCTCGTCAGAATTCGTTCAGTTCAGCAGTGCCTGCATGCGTCTCACGGCGGTGGCGGCTTCGGTAAACCCCGGTTGCTGTTCCAGCGCCAGAGTGTAGTGACGGGCGGCGTCCAGATATTTCCGACGCATCTCGTAGACACGGCCCAGATTGAAGTGAGGAAACGCATAAGAATCATACCGGGGAGCAAACAGAGCACGTTTGAACCAGCGAACGCAGCCGTAGGAATCACCCTTGGCTAGCAGGTAACTCCCGATGTCGTTGTAAGGATTGCCCAGAGTTTCGTCGACCCGGATTGCTTCCAGACATTCCGCGATCGCCTCATCGTAGCGGTTCTGAAAACTGTAGACCCAACCCAGAAAAGTGTGCGCCTCGGCAGTTGGATAGGTCTCGATCGAACGCTGGTAAAGCTCGATTGCAGACTCGTAGTTTTGGGCCAACTGTGCCTGGTAAGCCTCCTGAAAAAGCTGCCTGGCTTCGTACTTAGCTGCTGGGGAAACGTCGTCCTCGGGCATGGTTCCGATGGTCATTTAGTTTCAACGCAGTCAGACTTCTTGCTGCTTGCGGTATCCAGGCGTTTGATCCGCCCGTCCGTCCGCGGGGCGATTGACTTCACAGCCGCGACTGCTCGCTGCACGATATCAAAATCACCCTGACCCTGCTCCGGCGAGATCAAAAGCCGGGCGCCTTTTAGCATCGCGTAACCATCTGCGCCGTCAATCGCCAGGAAATCGGTGGTTGCCAGCGTGTATTTCTTGTCGTCGCTGAGAGGCTGCCCACTAATCGTGATGTCGACAACTCGAGATCCCGGCGAGCGGCCGGCGTCGAAGGTAAAACGAAGTCCGGCCACCTGGGGGAATCGCCCTGGCTCCTCCTCTTCCGCGCTCCGGCTTACGCCATTTTCGAGCGCCGCTCGCAGCGTGGCGCCGGTCAGTTCCAGTTTTACTACCTGGTTCTTGAAGGGAAGAATCGAAAGCAAGTCTCTCTTCGTCAACGGTCCGGGACTGATAATCGTATCGGCACGGATCGACCCTCCATTCATCAGGGCCACGTCTGCGCCAGTCGCCTTGCGAAACGCCTCAGTCACCATGTTTCCTACATTCGTTTCGCTGGTGCGGTTTTTCGCGGTACCCGCATCCAGCGCTACCGTTGAGCGTCCCACTACCTGAGAGAGTTCCTTAGTGAGTCCTTCGTACTTCCGGTAAATCACTGCGAAATCGGGATCCTCCTTCGTCTCCCTGGTTACCGGAATCACTTTCCAATCGATGCTTTCCAATTCACCGCTGGTCTTCGAGATGTTCAAGTCGATTCTTCCCAACTCACGAGCATCAGCTGTCATTTTGAAGATCGGGGCCCCACCCGCTGCCGACTCCAACAGAGTGTGTTCGTGTCCGCCGATGATTACGTCAACATCCGAGCAGCGCGCGACCTCCTTGTCCTCCCTCATCGACAGATGGGTCAAAGCCACGACAACTTTGGCGCCCTGTGCATGAATATCAGAAACCACCTGTTTCGCGGTTTCGCAGGGGTTGAGGAAGTCGACGTCCGGCCCCGCTCGCGAGGTAGTCTTCGTTTCGGGCAGCACCAATCCGAAGATCCCGATTTTGACGCCATCAAATTCGCGGATTACGAATGACTGAGCGCCGCCAAGAGGTTTGCCCGTTTTCTTGTCGATTACATTGGCCGCAATCCAGGGAAAGCGCGACTCTTTCATGCGTTCGATCAGAACATCGGGTCCAAAATCAAACTCATGATTCCCAAAGGTGGCGTAGTCGAGTCCAGCTGTATTCCAGGCTTCAATCATCTGAGCGCCTTTGTAAGTAATCGACTCGACCGAAGGCGAGATGGTGTCGCCGGCGAAAAGAAAGAGCGTATGAGGTGACTCCTTCTGAATCTCTTTCCGCAAGGTCAGGACGCGCGCCAAACCTCCGCGCGTCCCGCGATCGACTGGCGCAAACTGGTAAACATCGTTCACCTGAAGCAGCGTAATGCGGGTGGTGCACTCAGCCGCCTGTTGAGCCATGGTAGTGAGAACGCCGGAGAGGATAGTGGCCAGAGCCAGAACAAGCGCCAGCGTCATCCGTCCTCCCGCCACTTGATAAGATCGCATTGTTCGTCTCCTGTTATGTTGGTTGAGAAGCGTGAATTATACTCGCCCACAGTCTCGCGGTTAAGTTTGAGTTCTTGAAATCATGCCCTTTGACGAAACAGTTTTCATTACCGGATTTCCCGGCTTTATTGCCGGTCGGCTTGTGGAACGTCTCGCCCGGGAAGGCGAGCGCTGTTTACTCCTGGTGCAGTCTCACTTTGCGGACCGCGCCCGAGTTGAGCTTGAGCGAATAGCTCAACAGGCAGGACAGCCACTGTCAAACTTTCGCGTTCTCGAAGGCGACATCACTCAACCCAGTCTGGGGATGACTCAAAGCGACCTGGCCATTGCGAGTTCTCAACCGACAGTGATCTTTCACCTGGCAGCGATCTACGACCTTGCAGTGGCCCGCGACCTAGCCATGCAGGTCAACGTTGTCGGGACCAGGAACGTCAGTAAGTTCGCGCGGTCGTTACCAAACCTGCGTCACTATCACTACGTTTCCACGTGCTATGTTGCCGGAAAACGAAAAGGGCGAATTCTCGAGACCGAACTGGAACACACCGCCGGTTTTCGCAATTACTACGAAGAGTCGAAATATCTGGCGGAAGTTGAAGTGGCTGCGCTCAAATCCGGCTTGCCCATCACGATTCATCGGCCCTCCGTAGTTTGCGGCGATTCAAAGACGGGGGAAACAGCGAAATACGACGGCATCTATTACTTAGTCCACTATCTGCGAAAGTGGCCGAGTTTGCTGAGGCTCTTCAATATTGGAAACCACGAGGTTACCTTGAACCTTGTGCCAGTCGATTTTATTGTCGATGGCATTACTGCTTTGGCCCGGGATCCTCGGGCAATCGGCAAGACGATTCAACTGGCCGATCCCGATCCGCTCACCACCTACGAGCTTTTCAACACCATTGCCCGCAGGCTGAAAGGCAAGGGCTCACGCTTAACCGTTCCTGCCTCAATAGTAGAATTCTCCTTAATGTTGCCCCCGTCGCCCGGAATTACAGATTTACCTCATCACGCCGTGCCTTACTTCTTTCTGGAACAAACGTACGACACGGAGCAGGCTAGCGCGCTCCTCGGGCCGCGCAACCTGCGTTGCCCGCCCTTTTCCAGTTACGCTGATACGATAGTGGACTACGCTGCTTCCCATCCGGCGCTACCATGACGGAACAAAACTATCCGCAGACTACGCAGATTCGAGAAGAATTGGACTTAAGGGGTTTTGACTTCGGCTGATCGATGTCTCTTTGTAATCTGCGTAATCTGCGGATAGTCTGGGGTGACCACGGACGGAGGGCCACCTCTACAGTGTTGCCTTGGTTTGACATTTGATTGATTTAGAATTAGTCTAAATCTACGTTCGGGAGCGTTATGGCAAAGAACACCAAAGATCACGAGAACACGGCGAAATTGACCCCTCAACGGGAAGCTGTCCTGCAGGTCATTCGCGCCCGGGAAGATCACCCAACCGCGAACGAGATCTTCGAAGCAGCGCGCGCAATTCTACCTGCGATAAGCTATGCCACCGTTTATAACTCCCTGCGTTATTTCAGAGAAACGGGGTTAGTGCGCGAAATCAATTTTGGCGATAGCGCCAGCCGTTACGACGGCATCACCGAACGACACGATCACGCAATCTGTACTAACTGCCGCAAACTCGTGGATTTCGATTGCAACGAAGCCGACGATCTCATGCGGGCCGCGGCACGCAAATCACGCTTCAAGCCCGAGCGGGTGTATCTGACGTTAATGGGTCTCTGCCCTGATTGCCGGGATGTGACTAATTGAAGCAGACACCCTGGTGCTCCCAAACGGGGAGAGACCAGGGAACTCTTAACTAACAACTTGGAGGATTCATGACAGCAGCAACAGCAGTAGCAATTGAGAGTGCAATGGTCGGTCAGCCGGCACCTGATTTTGATATGGCCTCGACCAAGAACATCGAGAAGTTGAACGAAAACGTAAAGCTTGCCGACTATAAAGGCAGATGGCTGGTACTTGTGTTTTACCCCTTAGACTTCACTTTTGTTTGCCCCACTGAGTTGACCGCTTTTAGCGATCGCTATGAGGAGTTTCAGGGCATCGGCGCCGATGTCATCGGTGTCTCCACCGACTCGGCGTTTTCACATCGCGCGTGGATTAATACCCCGCGTGACAAGGGCGGGGTCGCGGACTTGAAGTATCCTCTTGCCGCTGACTCAACAAAAAAGGTGGCCCGCGATTACGGCGTGCTGATCGAAAGCAAAGGCATCGCACTCCGCGGTCTCTTCGTGATCGATCCGGAAGGCGTCTTGCGCTACAAGGTCGTTCATGACTTGAATATTGGCCGTTCGCCTGAAGAGACGCTCAGAGTGATCCAGGCGTTGCAAACCGGTGGTCTCTGCCAGGCCGAATGGAAGCCCGGTCAAAAAACACTTAACGCTTAACCAGAACCTGATGGCGGGTGATAAGTGATGGCAGAACGGCAAAGTCGCCGCTCATCAGTCGTTACTTATCACTCGTCACCTATTTACCGGAGTTAGAACTATGGCAATGAGAATTGGAACAGAAATGCCCAAGCTTGAGGGCGCGACTATGTGGTTTGGGAGCACTCAAGCTCACGCCGAAGCTGAGGCGAAAGGCCATCCTACGCTGGTCCATTTCTGGTCCGTCAGTTGTGGAGTCTGCAAGGACAACCTGCCGCGAATTGCGGCATGGCGTGATGAATTAAACGAGCAGGGCTTGCGGATAATTGCGGTGCACATGCCTCGGTATGAGGCAGACACGGATGTCGAAGCAGTACGAAGCGCGATCGCTACCTTCAACATAACGGAACCTTGTGCGGTCGATAATGAACATAAGTTGCGAGAAGCTTTTCAAAACGACCAGGGGTACGTGCCGGCCTACTATCTGTTTGACGCGGAGGGGAAGCTGCGCAGTTTTGCGGCGGGAGAGCGAGGAGTAGATCTGTTGAAGGCGGCGCTGGATCGGGTACTTGAATCAACGAAGCAGGCCGCAGTGTCTTGATCTCGGTTTAGCCACCGATCAATCTGGAAATCTGTCCGGCCATCAACATCAGCAGGAAAATACTCACGAGGGCCGCCCCCACAGCCAGCCCAACCAACAACAGAATGATCAGACCAACGAATAGCCAATCACTGATTTTGCCCTCACGAGCCTCGTTAGCTGAAACTGTTGCGCGCTGGCGCAGCAACTCAATGTTCTTTTGATTTGATTTCCACCAGGCGTCAAAGAGGTCGCCGACCAGCGGCAATGATCCCACGGCGTAGTCGATGCCTAGATTAAGCCCCATGCGCAGCAAAGTAACTTTGGGGACGCGGTAGCGGACGGCTGAAGTAAGAACATAGAGTGAGGCGAGCGTGGTAGCTGTGTCCCCTACTCCGGGAATCAGTCCCACGAGGGCATCGAGACCAATACGCCAGCCTAGCCCGGGAATGCGAAAGAAGTCATCCAGTAGCCAGCCGAGACGCTCCAGACTCTGTTCCACTTCGATAGCGCGCGCTGGTTGACCGGTGCCGTCGCCGGCAAGTTCAATCTCTTCCGCCCTGTAAGCTCTCATCGTAATATCCAGTCTGCTGTTATTCTACCTTCACCGTATCCGCGTCATTTGCTGCCAGAAAAATTTGCCCAGCCGGGCAAAGGCGGAAAACGCGTTTCGGTCTCCAGTCTTTTCCTTGCCCTGGTTAGCCGGTAAACCCAACGACCTGGCAAGTTCCGGGTCTGGTTTGGCAATGTCTTCATCGCCTCGTTTGCTTGCCAACCAGCGGTTAAAGGTACGAGCAACGGTCCTTCTTTGTTCTATAGGGGCCTCAGCAATAAATGCGACACGCAGGTCGTCCAGGTCCGCAATCTCAAAAAGATTCGCCTGGTAGTAACTTTGGAGGGCAGCAAAGAACTTCTCCGCGCCCAGCATTCGTTCGAGCTCGACGAACATCATGGCGCCTTTGGTCGAAACAATCGCAGCATATTGAAATGAGTTGCGATAGTCGCGAGCAGAACGGTTTGCGTCCATGTCTTCACCGCCGAACGTACGATAAACCCGGTAGACTCCCAGCAGTTGGTCCTCAAGGACCGTTGCGGCCCGTTCGTTACCATAGACTTCCCGGCAATAGAGCAGCGCTGACCAACAAGCTAGCGCCTCATCCAGCACCGGTTCGCGGGCTGGGTTGTTTCCGACGGCCGCTCCCCACCACTGATGGGCCACCAGATGTGCAACCGTCCATTCCAAACTCTGTTCGACGGAAGGGCGTTGCTCGCGAATGATCTCGGGAAGATTCCGCATCGCCGGAGAATCGAAATCAACGTAGAAAGCACTGGCAATTACATCGAGTCCGGTGAATTCGGTGCTACCGAGTCCCGCCACGAGGGGAACTTCGGCAATATTGATCGTCTTGAAGGGCGGTGGTCCGAAACGCGAACTGAAGACTCTGAGCGCGTTTGTCCCAACTGCCAGGACGCGTTTGCCGGCTGTCTCGTGCTGGGGAAGAAAAATTGAACGCACGGTCGTGTTCCCTACCACCGCTTCTTCAACGCGCAGCCCGCGACCGGCGACGAGTGCAAAATCTCGCAGGGAAGCGCCCTGGTAGGTCTTGACAGTTTCGCCCTCTGACTTAGCATCCATCTCAGTGGCCGAAGTAAACACCATGACGCCGGAGGCTGCCTCAACTTTGACTTCGTAATCCGCCACCTCGTTGAAGATGATGTCCCCCACACTCGGCTCAGTCTTCCGTTGCCATTCATCGCCATCGTGCACTGCCAACACTGGATAGAACGTGCCGAGCAGCATCAGGCCACGACAGCGAAAATTGATGTCTCGAGCCCGCCGTGTTTCTCTTTCGCCACGTAGAGCCGCACTGACTTGTTTGATTACGTGCGTGGTAATGCCCGTCTCTTCCGGGTCGATTTCCGGC
>JAMQPI010000295.1 GCA_023717565.1 Pyrinomonadaceae bacterium
ACGACCTTTGAGCTCGCTATTTCCTGAGAGTTTCCGGCGGTATCTCTGAGAAAAAAGCCTACCTTGCCGCTGCCGCCGCCCACGTACAGAAAATAGAGTGAGTTAGCTCCGGCAGGGCATTGAGAACCACATTCGTACTTGGTGGCTATATAACCGCCGGTGGTCGTATTCACCCAGGCGTTAATGCTGAAGGACCCAGTTGGATTGAAGCTGGCATTGTCACCCACTTCAATGTACGCGTCGGTGCCGTTGAGATTGAAAGCTTGTCCTATCTTCCCAGGTGCAAACGTCACGGCGCCATGTATCGTGCCGTGAAAACCGTTTTGGTTGTGGGTGTCGTTTGCATCACCTTCAGCCATCCACCAGGCCACCATGCCGTTGCGCGGCGGGAAGCATTCTGCAGGACGCACTTCGGCGTTAGTTGTGATCGTGTTGTTGTCGGGATCTGCATCGGAGTCATCGCCGGTAACGCTCACGACATTCGTGACCGGCCCGGGGCCGGTGGGCATGACCTTTATGGTAATGACGGCGCAATTGGAGGCTGGGGTGACGACGCCCATGTCGAAATACAGGGTGTTGCCTGATTGCGAAACCGGCGCGGGCGAGACCGATATGAGACTGACGTTGGACGGCAAAGTTTCGGTGACCACGACGTGCGCTGCCTCTCTGATCCCGTTGTTGACAACCCTAATCGTGTAAGTCAGGGGGACGCCGGGGGGCAGCGGGTCCGGCGAATGAGAAATATCGAGCGTAAGATCCACAGGCGATTGCGAGTCGGTCACTGGCCTGGCGAGCCAGATGTTGTTTGAGCAGGGATCAAAGAAGGCAATGGTCGGCACGTTGTTTTTGTCAAATTCCAGTTGCAGCCTCTTCTGCTCAGGATAAGGCGCGTTCGGGACAGTTATTACGTGGACATTGCTCCACACGCCGTTACGCCGATATGCAAACCTCAACTCGCCGGATCTCCAGTAGGCGACCGCGGGGTTGCCAGTATTGTCTAGCGCGAGTGCAGGCCTCGTTGCGTTGCGAGTCGAGTCAAAGATTTCCGGGCTGGTCCAATTTACGCCGTCAGTCGAAGTGACATAGCCCATCAAGCCGAGATCGAAGAATGAAAGCGAGTTGTAGCCTCTAATAATCGCGTGTAGCTTGTTGGCGGTGTCGGCGGCAATCTGCACGTCGCCACCGCTGTTCACGTGCGCGATCTGTACGTCGGATCCCAGATTGCCGTTGTTGTAGTAGACGTCCGTTTCGCCGAAGATAATATGATTCTGTCCGCCCGGCCCTCCCGCATAATCAAATCCTAAGGCGTACTTGTTGCTAACCTGAGAGCCGTTTAGCCGCACACTGCTGAAACCTATGCAGGGCAGGTTGGTAACCCAATTTGGAGCAAAACTGCTGGGGACAAACTGCGTCTCAAATCGCGGATATACCGTACATGAGCTTCGGCCACTTCCGACTGTTTCAATAATTCCACCGGGACCGACCGGGTTTTCTGCCAGGTTCGCCAGATGGGCGGTGATCCCCGGGCACAACGGGCCATCACAGTCAACGCCGAAGTTTATGCCGACGTCTGCGTAAACCAGGAAGGGATTATCATCAGCCCGCATGACCAAGGACGAAGCCCCGCGGAAGCCGCGCCGATTTGGACCGTTGTAGTTGGCGACCGTGAATTGCTGCCAGGCGCTTGAATCCTTACGCGCCCAGAATTGTTCCACCCCTGGAAATGTACAGCGGTTAAGCACCCCCCAGCTCACGGCGGGGTGGTTCATTGAGTCGTGGACGAGTCCGGATATTTCAACCGACGGCCCGCAACCGCCAGCGAGGGGGCTGATGTGCGCGACCTTCTCGACAGTCCAAAACTGAGGAGGACCGCTCTGCGGCGGCGTCAACACTTCGTGCGTGGTCAAAGCAGTTCCGTTGGAACCGCCTATGACATGAATGCTGTTTCCGACGACTCCCGCTGAAGGCAAAAGCCGCGCTATCGGCAAAGCCGGACCGGTTGACCATGCATCGACGGTCGGATCATAGACTTGAGTTCTATTCAAATTAGGATTAGCGGCGGACTCGTATCCGCCGAAGGTATAGAGCTGCCCGTTAAGCACACCGGCGGCATGAAGATATTGAACCTGCGGCATTGATGTTTTCGCTGTCCAACTATCCGTCAACGAGTCATAAACTTCTAATATTTGTGAGTAGCCGACATCATTACCATAGCCCCCTGCGACATAGAGTCGGTTGCTAAAAACCGCGGCGCCTGCCCCGTATCGCCCGCTGTTCGGCATCGGTTTTTTTGTAGCCCAGGTGTTCGTCGCCGGGTCATAAACTTCCAACTTGTTTATGGAGGCAAAGGTTGTGGTGGAAGTGTAACCGCCCGCGACGTATAGCTTGCCGTTAATCACGCCGCCGGTGAGAATAGCGCGAGCCGTCGGCATCGGAGCGAGTGTTGACCAGGTATTTGTCGCCGGATCATAAACAAACAGCGTCGCAACTGTAGAGCTTCCGTCATGACCGCCAGCAACATAGAGTTTCCCGCTAATGACTCCGGCAAATGCTGTATACCTCATCGCGGGCATCGGTGCGACTGTTGACCAGGTGTTCATCACCGGGTCAAATACTTCGAGCGTATTGAGCATGTTTGTGCCATCACTTGTACCACCCGCGACGTAGATCTTGCCGTCAATTACGCCCGTCGCCATCCCGTAACGCGCACTGGTCATCGGCGTAGCAGTCATCCAGCCATTCTGCGCTGTGACCTTTGGCGCAACTACCAGCAACAGCAAGCAAAAAAGTAGCCAAGTGGTGAAGCGTGAATTGAATTTGTTTTTCATGATTATCCTCATCTCAGGGTAAAAGCATTTCGAGCGCTCGAAGTTTGTGGAGCGCAAAGCAACGGTGATGGACACCAGGTGTTTTGAGATTGATACCCTGGTGAGAATGACAAGACACCCACGCGGAAGATTATGGTGATCGCCGTTCAGCGGCTGGGCCCGACAAAAACCTTGGTCAACAAGAAGGGCGGCGTGGTGATGTCCCCGGTGAGCGCCGCGTTTAGCACGGCGAGCCGGTGCTCCTGATCTGACGTGATGACCATCTCGCCCAGGCCCGGGAATGGCAGGAAGGTGGCGCCGACCGGGAAGTTGAAAAGCACCGGATCATCAAGGAGCACGGTGCGCTCGCCGGTCTCTACGTTGATGCGCACTAGTCGCAGGTTGAACGGCTCCAACGCATAGAGAGAGTCATCGTTGCGGTTGTAGCGGTTGAACACCAGCCCCTTCATCGTACCCACTTCACCCCCGGGCCGCACAAAGACGTCTTCGATATCCGCTGCGCGCTCCCATGGTGCTCGCCCGTCTGAGAAAACCGCTAGCGGTACGCGGGAGACGCCTCCACGGCACGTTCCGCTCATGTAGAGGTGCGTGCCATCCGTCCCGAGCGCTCCGACGCCGGGAGCGAAATCTCCCGGAGGGCGGAACGGAATCCCCCCGACCGTCGCGCCGGGCGGGAAGAAGCACGGCGCCAGAATTGGAATAGCGTCTGCGGGATTGAGGGTTTGAGGCGTGATGCCGGGAGCCACAGTTCCATCCGGCTCGATAATCCAGATCGCGCCGAACCCGGAATCGCTAATCACGTAGCGGCCGGGCGAGATGACCTCCAGCTCTTCGCTGAAGATGACCGGGACATTGACGGTGACAGTCCTCCGCAGCGTGGCTGAGAAACCGTGATGCGTTCGCGTGTAGCTGTAGACATAGACCCGCGGGATGGCGAGGGAGGTGGGACTGGGGAAGCCTCCTGAATCGAGAATCACAAGCTTTCCGCTGCCGTCGGTGCGCAGTCCAAACGGCAAAAGAAAGCCGCCTGGCGGCGCGGGGATCTCTGCGATCTCACTCCCCGTAATGCGGCTTAGAACTGCAACGCGCCCATTGAGGGGCTCGGTCACAAAGATGTGGAGTGCATCCGCGGCCACCCCATGCGGAAGATTGTCGCGCTCAGCGAAACGAAACCCGAGGGCGTGCCTACCGACCTCTATCTGTGCCTGAGCAGGCAGACCGGCACCAATGATACATAGGATCAGGAATGCCGGACAGAGCGCGCGAAACCAGCTTTTCCGCGCGGTCATTGAATTAAAGGAATTAAGTCTTGAGGTCTCCATTTGAATTAGCTCCTTCGTGAATTTAGCTTTCCAGAACATGATGGCCGCCCGTCGCCATGACACCGGCCGGCACCCAAATGACGATCGTCTGCACAATCAACCCATCGCGCGAAAACCCCGGGCGGCTACGGAGTGCCGCCCTACAAAGTGATCCTCAGTCCCGCGTTTCGTTCATGGTCGTCGCGGCTAGTGAACTCAGACAGATGAGAAGTCCTTCTCCAACCGTTTCGGAAAAATGAATCTGGCCCGATTCAAGCCAGTGGTAGACGGTGCGTGTGCTCACCTCGCAAAGCGCCGCCGCCTCATCCGGCGTAATCATGCCGCTGGGCTGAGAGCACCTGTCGCAGCTCTTCTTTGGAGAGACAAATGGCCGGTTGATGATGACCAACTGGGGCCTTTCAACCCTGCGCTCAGGGTTCGTGCGGCCTCTTTTCACATCGCCTCTCTTCATCTTCATTGCTCCATGCTCGGCCCCGGCACTACAATCGGCGCGCCCTGTGTTTTTTAGTAAATGGGTCAGCATCTCTACTACAGCCGAAGATAGACGGACGCCAGCTAGAAGTACTTAACGAGTTATTGATTAATTATTAGCGAGTTGTGAGCGTCAGAGTGGGTGAACAGCAACACCAACACCTGTACGAGTTCGGTCCCTTCTCGCTCGACACGCGCGAGCGAGTACTCCTGCGTGATGGTCGCCCTCTGTTGCTCAAGCCGAAAGTTTACGAGACGCTCGTCGTGCTCGTCAGTCAGAGCGGACATGTGGTTGAGAAGGAAGAGTTGATGAGGCGGATCTGGCCCGATGTGGTGGTCGAGGAAAACAACCTCACCGGAAACATCTTCGCCCTGCGTCGGGCGTTTGCCGAGTATGACTGCATCGAGACGATACCACGCCGCGGCTACCGCTTCACGGGCGACGTGAAGCAGGTGAGGGTAGCGGACGTCAAGGTAACAGATCGTTTTGGTGTTGAGACTGAAGTGCTAATCAAAGAGTCCGTTAGCACAAGAAAGCATGGAATCGACTCTCTGGCGGTCCTTCCTTTCATCAACGCCAGCGCAGATCCGGAAGCCGATTACCTCTCCGACGGGATCACGGAGAGCATCATCAACAACCTTTCACGGCTCTCACCGCTGCGCGTGATGGCCAGAAGCACGGTCTTTCGTTACAAGGGTCGCGAGTACGATCCGCAAGAGGTGGGGCTGGAGTTGGGTGTCGGCGTGGTGCTCCTGGGAAGGCTTCTGCAACTCGGCGATCATTTGATCGTTAGAGCAGAATTAGTGGACGTGAGGGACGGGGCGCAGCTTTGGGGAGCGCAGTACAGTCGTACACCCTCAGACATTCTTCAGTTGCAGGAAGAGATTGCCAACGAAATATCTGAAGCGTTGCAATTGAAGTTGACTGCGGAAGAAAAGGAATGGCTGACCAAACGCTACACGGATAACACCGAGGCGTATCATGCTTATCTCAAAGGCCGCTACTTCTTCTATAAGCGAACACCCGAGGGGCTGAGGAAAGGCATTGAGTACTTTCAAAAGGCAATTGAGTTAGATCCCACCTACGCGCTGGCCTACTCCGGGCTGGCTGACTGCTACGCCGTTCTTGGTTGGTTGGGAGAATCTCCGCCAAACGAATCTTGTCCGAAAGCAAAAGCGGCGGCTCTGAAAGCACTTGAGATTGATGACACGATTGCCGAGGCCCATACCTCGCTGGCATTTGTCAGAACTTACTATGACTTGGGTTGGACGGCTGGAGAGACGGAGTTTAGGCGAGCCATTGAACTTCGGCCCGGCTATGCGTTAGCTCATCATTGGTATGGATTTCAATTACTAGCACTGGGTCGTTTCGACGAATCCATTGCTGAGATGAGACGAGTCTCAGGAACTTGACCCTCTCTCGCCCCTGATGAATACGGGTCTGGGAAGTTCTTTTCACTTCGCACGCCAGCACGACCAAGCCATCGAACAATACCGCCAGACCCTCGAAATCGATCCAAACTTTGCCCTGGCCCATCAGGGACTCGGCTGGGCCTATGAGCAAAAGAGGATGTACAGGGAAGCCATCCTTGAGTTTCAAAAGGCGAGCACCCTTTCCACAGGCAATACCTTCATATTGGCATCACTCAGTCACGCCTATGCAGTAGCAGGCAATCGCGGCGAGGCTTTGAGGTTACTCGCTGAGTTGCAGGAACAATCGAAGCGAAAGTATGTCTCGCCATACGGCATGGCAATCGGCTATACAGGTCTTCGCGAGCCGGGGCAAGCGTTTGAATGGCTCGAAAAGGCGTTTGCGGAGCGCGCTGGCTGGCTGGCGCTCCTCAATGTCGAGCCAAGATTCGACAGCCTGCGGACTGATCCCAGATTTGCAAACCTGGTGCAGCGTATCGGACTTGAGCCGTAAACCAATACTCATTTTTTGCGATAACTTAAGAGGCAGGACATTAGCAGTTTGCGTTGCGTCAAACTAAGACATCTAGGCCCTCTTAATATCCAGAGGTTTTCCTATGACCACTGTCCGGACTGCTGATGGGATTAGCATCTCTTACAAGACACTAGGAGATGGGCCACGGAATCTACTTTTCATGCATGGCTGGGCCGGCTCTAGCTCCTATTGGGACGAACTGTTAAAGCATCTCAATCTCGCAGGTCTGCGGGCGATCACCTATGACATGAGAGGTCATGGAGAGTCAGACCGAGCCGAGACCGGATTTACCCTTGACCATATCGCTCAGGACGCGCTGGCGGTCGCTGATTATGCAGGAGCCGACAAGTTTGTGCTCATCGGTTTCAGTATGAGCGGTAAATTCGCGCAGTATGTTTCATGCATTTGCCCCGATCGGGTTGAGGGCCAGATTCTCATCGCCGGGTCTCCGGCGGGTGTGATTCCCTTTCCTCAGGAAACCTACGCCTTCTTTCTGAGCTGTGCGGAAAACAGAGAAATGATGCGAGTGATGATCAGTCAGTTCATCAAAGAGCGCGTTCAAGCAGAGGTGATGGACCGATTCCTGGACTGGGCAATCAAGGTACCCCTCGTGGCCTTGGAGGGGACCCTCAACACCTGCATCAATGAGTCCTTTGCCGAGAAGCTAGCGGAAGTGCGCACGAGGACGATCGTCATCGCAGGCTCACATGATCCGATCTTCAGCCCGGAAGCCCTCGGTCAAGGAGTTGTCGCTCCCCTTTCACGCGCGCGGTTAGCTTTAGTGGATTGCTCCCACGAGATACCGATTGAGAAGCCACGGGAGTTGGCGGCGCTAATAGAAGCTTTCCTTGCTGGACTGGGCAATAATGATTGACTAAGCAGCCAAAGGACATCTACGAGTTCGGACCCTTCTGCCTCGATACGCGCGAGCGCGTCCTGCTGCGCGACGGCCGCCCTCTGCCTCTCAAGCCGAAAGTTTACGAGACGCTCGTCGCGCTTGTCAGCCGGAGCGGGCACGTAGTTGATAAGGAAGAATTGATGAAGCGGGTCTGGCCCGATGTGGTAGTCGAGGAGAACAACCTCACTGGAAACATCTTCGCCCTGCGTCGTGCGTTTGCCGAGCATCAGTACATCGAAACCGTCCCTCGTCGTGGTTATCGCTTTACAGCCAATGTGAAGCAGGTGACGGTCGAGGACCTTACGATCCTCGGCCGTTCAGGCGCTGAGACCGAAGTACTCATCAAGGAAACCATCACTACGACCAGGAAGGTGATCAACTCTTTGGCGGTTCTGCCATTCATCAATGCCAATGCAGACCCGGAAGCTGAGTATCTCTCAGACGGGATCACCGAAAGCATAATCAACAACCTCTCACAGCTCTCACGACTGCGTGTGATGTCCAGAGCCAGTGTCTTCCGCTACAAAGACCGCGAGGCGGACCCGCAAGAGATCGGGAGGGAGTTGAATGTGTGTGCCGTGCTGCTCGGGAGAGTGTTGCAGTTTAGCGAACGACTAATCATCAGGACCGAGCTGGTCGATGTGGAGAGCGGGGGCCAGTTGTGGGGAGAGCAATACAACCGCAAGCCGGTTGATATTTTTGCGGTACAGGAAGAGATCGCAAGCGAAATATCTGAGACGTTGCGATTAAAGCTGAGGGATGAAGAAAAGCTCCTGCTGACAAAGCGCTACACGCAGAACACCGAGGCCTATCATGCATATCTAAGGGGTCGCTATTTCTGGAACAAGCGGACCGAGGACGCGCTGAAGAAGGCGATCGACTACTTCCAGCAAGCGATTGTGGTCGATCAAAACTACGCGCTGGCTTACGCCGGGCTGGCCGATTGTTACGCTGTTCTGGGAAACTTTAATTTCCTCTCTCCGCAGGCTTCATACCCGCAAGCTAAAACGGCAGCCGTGAAGGCACTGGAGATCGACGACACACTCGCCGAAGCACATGCGTCGCTCGCCTGGGTCAAGACACAGTACGACTGGGACTGGCCGGGCGCGGAGAGAAAATTCAAGCAAGCCATTGAACTCAACCCCGGCTACACGCCAGCTCGCTACTGGTACGCCCTGCTGTTGTCTGCCATGGGCCGGCACCAGGAAGCCATCACGGAGAGCAAGCGGGCTCAGGAGATCGAACCGCTCGGACACATCTCCAACACGGTTTTAGGGTGGGTCCTTTACTTTGCCCGCCAGTACGACGAGAGCCTGGAGCAACTGCAAAGGACTGTCGAAATAGAACCGAATTTCTCCTTTGTAAGCTATCATCTCGGCATGACCTATGAGCAAAAAGGTATGTTTGCAGAGGCGCTCGAGGAACTGAACCGGGCGATCAATAGTCAAGGTAGCCGCTTAACAGCGCTGGCAGTCCTCGGTCACGCCTATGCGGTTTCGGGGGAGCGGGACGCCGCGCTGAAAGTGCTCAAGGAATTGCAGGGTGCATCGAGACAAAAGTACGTCGCGCCGTTCTGTATCGCCCTGGTCTATACCGGTCTCGGTGAGAACGAACAGGCATTTGCGTGGTTGGAAAAAGCCTGCGACGTACGCTCCTGGGGGCTTCTTTGGCTGAAGGTTGATCCGCGATTTGATCGCCTGCGCCCGGACACCAGATTTGCGGCCCTGCTCGATCGTATCGGTCTTGTGCGGTAGAGATCTCGAATCCTAGTTCAGGCAAGCTCCAGTAGTAACTCGGCCGTCCGCCTCGGCGCCGTCACCATTGGAAAATGGCCCGTGGCAATTTCGCGGTAGCGCCAGCCCTCTATGCGCGCCATCTCGGCGAACCGATCATAAGGCCCGATCGCCGGGTCGTTACAGTAGACGAAGGTGCGCGGAAGGGCTTCGGAAGCTGCCTGATTTCTCAGTCGTACGGGTTGCGAGAAGGTCTTGAAGGGCTGGTCCACCAGCTTCGGCCTCATCCAACTTAAGTCCTTCTCGTCCGTGATCCCTATGTCCTCAAGCGGCAAGGGTGGGAGCCTCCAGCCTTCACCCTGGGCCTGCAGGCGCTCTCGGAAAGCGGCCACGAAGTCGGGGCCAATGATGTCGGTCAAACTCTCTCCATCCTTTGGGACGAAGGCGTCAAGATAAACCAAGTGTGCCAGCCTCTCGGCAGCCCGCCCGGCTACCGCTGTAATGATGATGCCGGCGTAGCTGTGGCCGACCAGTATCACGTCGCGTAGGTCTTCATACTTCAGCACGCCCAGGATGTCCTCGATGTGTGTCTCAAGGTCTATCTCCGGGCTAAGTAGATGTGCGCGCTCACCGAGGCCGGTGAGCGTCGGCGTAAAGACCTCGTGACCTGCCTCGCGCAGAAGCGACGTGACCTTCCGCCAGTACCAGCCGCCGTGCCAGCCTCCGTGTACGAGCAAGTAAGTAGCCATTCATCCCTCCTTTGAATCGGCGCCGATCACGCTCCGGGCGTACTCCCTCAAGGACTTGAGCCGCACGGGAAATTTCCGCAGCGTCTCCCGCATGTCTATGACGCTCCCACGCGCGCAGGAGATCATGAGGGCCGCGAAGGACTCCTGCAACGGATCCGTGGCCATCTCTTTCTGCGCAAGGAGTTGCTCTTCGGTGATGTGCTCAACGGCGAATTCCCCCCCGCCGGCCTCTTCGAAGATCCGCACGACCTCCAGGGGACTCAGATCCTCTGGTCCGCCCAGTTCGATCACGGAGTTGCGCGCCGCGGGGCTGTCCACGCACGCTGCCGCGAACCTGGCCACGTCCTCGTAAGAGATCCAGCTGATCTTGTTGTGCCCCGACCCGTAAATCCGCACCCGTGCGCCAGCTGCATCGAAACCAAGCGCTGGGCTGAGCCACACCTCCATGAAAACAGTCGGTTGCAGGATCGTGTAGGCGAGCCCGCTCTCCCTGAGGCGCCGCTCGACCTCTCGCTTCGCGGTCTGGAGCGGGAACTCGATGTCCATTTCGGGAAAGGAGACGAGGACGAATCGTTCAACTCCCGCGGCCTTCGCCCCTTCAATGACCGCGAGCTGTCCTTCGCGGTCAACGCTCAGGATCGTGTCGCCTTCCTGCCGCGAGAGCGTCGATGAGGCCGTCGAAATCACGGCGGAAGCGCCCCGACATGCGGCCACCAGAGAAGGAGGGTCCTTGAGGTCGCCCTCCACCGTTTCCACTCCGAGGCCTTGCAGTCTTTCCACCTTCACACGGTCCGACGTTGGCCGGACGAGGCCCCTCACAGGTCTACCTTCGGCAACGAGCAGCCGGCAAATTTCGCCTCCCAGCAGGCCCGTCGCACCCACAACCAGATTCATGACTGATTCTCCCTCCAAGTGACGGCTTGCGCGCTTTGCCACCCGTGTTCGCGGGTGACAATACACGCAAAGTGGCACCCGCGTCTCTAAACTTTTCCTCTATCTCTTACTCTTAGCCCCCGCATGCGTCTCTTCACTCCTCATTGCTCCATGCTTGGTCCCCGCACTACAATCGGCGCCCAGTGTGCTTTGGCGAGAAGTGCAGCATCGCCGCTGGCGTCGAAAGGTAAGCGAATTGCTGGCGGGAAGTACTTAACGAATTATTGATTAATTATTAGCGAGCCACGGAGTGTCAGGATGGGTGACGAGAAACACCCACACTTGTACGAGTTCGGCCCCTTCTCGCTCGACACGCGCGAGCGCGTACTTCTGCGCGATGGCCTTCCCTTACAGATCAAGCCCAAAGTCTATGAAACCCTTCTCGCACTAGTCAGCCAAAGCGGTCATTTGATTGACAAGGAAGAATTGATGAAGCGCGTTTGGCCCGATGTGGTAGTCGAAGAGAACAACCTCAGCGGCAACATCTTCGCCCTGCGTCGCGCGTTTGCTGAACATCAGTACATCGAGACGGTCGCGCGCCGCGGCTACCGCTTCACCGCCGATGTGAAGCAGGTGACGATCGAAGACGTAAAGGTCGCGGACCGTTCAGGTGTTGAGACTGAAGTACTCATCAAGGAGACCATCAGCACTCACCGACAGTCGATCGACTCTCTGGCAGTGCTGCCGTTCGTCAACGCCAGCGCAGACCCGGAAGCCGAGTACCTGTCGGACGGCATCGCGGAGAGCATCATCAATGACCTTGCGCAACTCTCACACCTGCGCGTGATGGCGAGGAGCACGGTCTTCCGCTACCGGGGCCGAGAGAACGACCCGCAGGAGGTGGGGCGAGAGTTGAAAGTCCGCGCGGTGCTGATAGGCCGAGTCGTGCAGTTACGCGACCGCCTGAGCGTACGTGCTGAACTGGTCGATGTGGCCGACGGCGCGCAACTCTGGGGAAACCAGTACCAATGTGATGCCTCCGATATTTTCGCCATCCATGAGGAGATATCGACGGAAATCTCAACTCAGCTACGGCTAAAACTGACGGGCGCGGAGCGAGAGCGCTTAAAGAAACGCTATACGGAAAACACGAAAGCCTTCCATTCCTACCTCAAAGGGCGTTACCACCTGAACAAGAGGACGGCTTCGGGAATCGGAAAAGCTATTGAGCACTTCCGCGAAGCAATCGAATTTGATCCGACTTATGCGCTGGCCTATGCCGAGCTTGCGAACTCTTACACTTTGCTTGGATCGGCCGCATACGACTCACCGCGCTCACTGGAAATGATGCCGAAGGCGAAGGCCGCGGCCGTCAAGGCACTTGAAATTGACGAGTCGCTGGCCGAAGCGCACACCTCGTTGGCTTTCATTAAGTTCCGATTGGATTGGGATTGGGTAGGCGCTGAAAAAGAGTTCTTACGCGCTATTGAACTCAACCCTGGTTCGGCGACGTCACATCATTGGTACGGCCTTTACTTAACGGCGATGGACCGTCAGGCCGAAGCCATTCATGAGATCAAGCGGGCACAGGAGTTGGATCCGCTTTCGCTCATCGTCGCCGCTGCGGCGGGTCGGGTTTACCACTTCGCTCGACAGTACGATCAAGCCCTGGACGAGTACCGCACGACGATGCAAATGGACACGAACTACGGTGAGGCACACTTCAACCTGGGCTTGACTTACGAACAGAAAGGAATGTACGCGGAGGCCATCGCCGAATTGCTGGAGGCCATCACGCTTTCCGGAAACCGAGCGGTCATGTTGGCGGTGCTCGGACACATCTATTCGACGGCGGGAAGGCAGCGGGAGTCAAGGGAAGTGCTTACCCAATTGGACGGGTTCTCGGATCAGGGTTACGTTTCCCCTCTCGACAAAGCCATCGTTTACACGGGACTTGGCGAGCTAGACCAGGCCTTTGAGTGGTTCGAGAAGGCCTATCAAGCGAACTCCGGCCCGCTGGTTTATCTGAAAGTCGATCCGATATACGATAGCCTCCGTTCGGACCCACGCTTCAACGATCTACTACGCCGCATGAACCTCGCGCCGTAACGAGTGGTTCCTCTTGAGTTCGGCAGTTTAGACTTTACGCTTACGGTGCGCCCAGATGTACGATCTATGCAATCAGCACCTGATTGCAAAAATTACTCCATTGAGAATAATCGCCGGAAAATACCGCGGGCGGAACTTGAAGAGCCCGCCATCGATGCAGGTGCGGCCGACATCAGATCGGCTGCGCGAGACGCTGTTCAATGTCATCGCGCCACGAATCGAAGGCGTCCGGTTACTCGATCTCTGCGCCGGTTCGGGGGCAATTGGCATCGAGGCGCTGTCGCGTGGCGCCGCCCACGTGACCTTCGTCGATCGCTCACGAAAGATGTGCGGTTTGATTGAAGCGAATTTGGATCTGGTCAGAATTCCGGAAGACGAAACTGAGGTGGTGCAGTCGGAGGCGGAAGAATTTCTCCGCCGGCCCCGAGCGCGACCTGGAAGATCGGGTCTACGCCCTCACGTGGAACCGTGGGACTTGGTTTACTTTGACCCGCCTTATGCAACCGACTATTTAGGCGTGCTGAAACGGTTTGAGATGGATGCCGGAGCTTTGTTGGCCCAAGACGGTTGTCTGATTGTAGAGCACCACCATAAGAATGCGTTGCCAGATGAGCTGGGGAGCATTCGCCGGCAGAGAGTTCTCAAGCAAGGTGACTCGGCCCTGAGTTTTTATGAGGTAGTGTCATGAAGTCGCACTCAGTTGAGTCTTTACATGACCGGAACCCGACGATACAGAGACTGTGGGAAAACTCAACCGAGTGTCATGAAGTCAGTACCGTAGCGCGGTAGCGTCGGGTCCGGCTCGTTACACGCAGTTGAGTCTGGACAC
>JAMQPI010000343.1 GCA_023717565.1 Pyrinomonadaceae bacterium
ACGAACAGCGGGGAGCCGTATTCACTAATCAGTGACAACGCGTCGGCGCCGTCAATGGTCAGATGACCGTTGGCAACCTGCAGGTAACCGGGAATAGTCCAGGCCGGACTTAGGGAGACTACCTGAGACGACATTTAGTTAAGGCTCCAAAAATAGACAAGGTCAGAACCAATAAATTGCAGCGAAGATAGACTGGGGTTTGAGCGGGCGTCAAGCAGAAGAAAGCGCGGCGTCGTAATTGACCGTTCTAGCCGAGCTTCTTAATCACTTCGCGAATCTGCTTGTAATGCCGAAGTTCGTGATAGCCAACGAAAGAAACAGTAGCGATGCCGTCTATCTCTCCCAGGACGGGATGTTTGAAGACCAGCTGTTTGAGCCGATCCTCGCCGTGGCTTGAACAGAGTTGTTTAAGCCGGCTCCGGACCTCGTCATAATTGGCTATTACCTCGGTCCGGGGCGGTGGATTAAGCGGGACTACCGATCGTGGTGACTTAACGCGCAGCAGTCGAGAGGCGACGATGGAAGTTGGCATCAACTTCTTCAGGAAGCCAACTCTTCGTGGTGGATTTGCGAGTTCTTTTTCGAGTTCGCGGATCACCGCTTCCTCTACCAAACATAAATGGTGCACCACCTCGGCGATACTCCATTCTCTTTCGGCAGGGCTGCGCGAGAACATCGGATCGGCAATTGGGGTAATCGTATCCACCAACTTTGAGTGGATTGAATCTAGCCGGCGCAGGGTTTTGTTCATTGCAGCAGAAAAACGGTCGCGAACTGCGACGGGATCTCTCACGAGATCGACAGGCGCCAAAAGTCTGCTGGCTGCTGGACTATTGGGGCACGAAATTGTAGGTGATCACTCCGGTTACTTTTACCGCCTCACCCATCAGGAAGGTTGGTGCGAACCTCGCCTGGTTTGCGGCATTCACACATACCTGATGCAGCATCTGATTGCCGGAAACCGCTCGGGCCGAGATCACATTGCCATATTCGTCAACCGTGATCTGCACGACGACGACGCCCCCGACTCTCGCGGCACGTGCATCGGCGGGGTACTCAGGCCTCGGCAAGGTGATCGCCTTGCCATTCAGGACGCCGCCCGAGATCGGGGCTCGTTTGCCCGCCGCCTCGGGTGTCGAGGCCGGCGTTGGATTCTTGCTATCGGTGGGAGTCTCGGTTGATCCTTCCGCACCAACAGCCGGAGTTTTCGAATCCGGCTTATCCGGTTTTTGTCCCTGGAAATTCGGTCCCGGATCAAACTCTTCGGGTTCTACTTTGGTTTCCTTCTTTTGCGATGCCACGGTTGCCGGGGCTTCTATTATTTTGTCGGGCAGAAAGAACGAACTCAAGAATCGATCACTCAACGCATCGTCCTTCTTCGTGTTCAGTACGACGGCCGCATAGAAGCGCCTTCTGGTAGCGTAGACATTTACCGAACCTGAAAGGTCGCCGATGGTGAGCTTGTACTCACGGCCTGTGTGGCCGTTCAAGGTCTTGGCTCCCACGAGGGTTAACTTTGCGACGGCGTCTTTGCCCCGGACCTTCTTGGGAAACCACCCTTTGAAAGCGTCAACGTAGGAATTAACTCGTTCCATCTCTGTATACATCGCAGGATTCGCCTTTATTCCACTAAGGGAAGCCACGGCAAATACGGGACCCGCTGGAATGGTCCACAAGTAAAGCCGAGTATTCAGCGTCATCTTGTGATACGGCTCCTTGCTCGTCTCAGCCGAGGAACTCTTCGGCATGAGAATGGAGAACTCTTCGCCTTCGGGCCGCAGCGTTTCCCAGTCGCCGGGAACCTTTGCGGTTTGTGCCCGAGCGGCAGAGGGGAGGACTGTTGCCAATAACAATAGGAAGAGCAGGGCAAAAATGCCGTTTGGCCGCATGTCTGGTACTCCTTTCAAAAGGGAGGGGAGTCGGGTCTGCTAAACAAAACCGGGAAACAAAATATATCGCAGTGGGGCCGGGATCTTAAAGCTGCCCAGCTACGATACGCAGCATTACTTTAATATCTTCCAGCGCTCTGTGGCAAAGCCCGTCCCTTGTGCCCGGTTCTCCTGGCGGTTGGGAGCCGGTCGATTCTTGTCTCGAAAGGGTCTGGTTTAGCAGAGAGAAAGGCCCGTCAACAACCGAGTGCGTGATCCCGGGTGCTGACGGGCCTGGTGAAAGCAAGTGTTTCGAGGCTAGTTCGGTCCGAACCTCTGTCTGTACTCGCTTGAGGTAATGAACGCCTCAACCATGTCTGCCGCTCGGAAGTCTCCGCCGAAGGAGTCCAGCTTGTTGCGCCAGAAGTTGAAGCCCGGTAAATCGGCATCGCGCCGCAAGTAGCCGCCATATTCCATGTCTACGAAGGCTGTGTTGAGTTCGCGCTGCCTCAAGAATGCGGATTCGGCAACCTTCCGCAGCACAGTGGCACGGGTTTCCGTGCTGCCATTCAATCCCGCTACGAGTGCGTCGCGGAAGGTGGAAACTACCGGGAATTGACCCCGGATCTCCCCACCTCCAAATTGGGTGGTGTGGAAGTTGATGTAAGCGCGACCCTCTTTGAGATTCGCGAGCTGGGCCGTCAGGGTTGTGTTGTTGCCCTCCGGAGTGTCCCACTTACCGCTGATTGTGAAGCCTACTCCGCTGGCGAATGGAGCGCTTACCACATCAGGGGGAAGGTTATCGTTGAACGGGTTACCAAAGAACCCCCAAACGACCGGCCCATTGGTGGTGGGCGTGACGGCGGGACCCGCGTGTATGTGGGCGGCGGTCAGGTTGTCGTTTACGTCACTGCTCTGCGAGCCAGTGAAGTCGATGTTGTTAACCGTGGCGGTGAACGTCATGGCGGTTCCCGCGGTATTGAGGCTGAAGGTCGCCGTACCAAAGGATGCCGGCCTGCGAGCACCTCCGGCTATGGTTGGGTTCGCCGGCGGATTCTCTTGAGCGTTGGTCATGTTGACGACGAGGTTGTTGGACGACATCCCCGCACTCGTCAACAAGTTATCGACATACTGTTCGTTGGTAAGCGTCGACGGATATTTCGTAACGAACTCAGGCCGAGTGACGAAGTCGTTAAAGAATGCGACTGTGTTCGCTTCAATCACCAAGTCTGCGCCTGGCGCTCCGACGATATAGTCCTTCCCTAGCGCCTGGGTGTCGCGTTGAAGTGTTCCATAGAAGACAGACACCGGTGCGCCGAGGTTTGACGGTAGGTTGCCGAATGCGGCTCGGTGAGTCAGATACGCCTCCAACCCGGTACTCTGGAATTCGCCAGATAGGAAGAACGCCGCACTCACGCTGATGCGTTTGACTCTCCTGCAAGCGGTATCTGAGCCGCACGACTCAATCTCGTTAACCCAGAAAGCTACGCCGGAGGGGTCCCCGTTGCGGTTGAGGAAGTCGCGGTAGTGTTGGCGAACAAAGAAATCTGAGTCATCAATCGCATTCGTCGTCGGAGCTACAGAATCGTCGTCCGTAATTTTTAGTTCAGCGACGCTGGGACTCCCCAATCCGACGCCCGCGCCGGTTGGGTTCGAGATGGCCAGGTTGACTATCTCGTCACCCTCAACGAAACCGTCGTTGACGATCAGGATGCGGACAGACTTGGAAGTTTCTCCCGGATTGAAGGTGACCTTCCCGAGCGATATTTGATAGTCGCTTTTCTGAGAAGCATGGCCAGCCTGCGACTGATCGAACGTGTTGAAGTTGACTGTGGCTGATCCCGAAGCGTCGCCGGCTCGGATCACCGATACATCAATAAAGCCGGTGCCTTCACCGATAATGAATTGGTCCGTGGCAAACTGGATGAGCGATGTGGCTGTGGCGGTCGTGGGCTTCAGAGAGCCGAGCAGTCCGTGCTCCTCTTCACCTGTGCCGGCGCTGAAGTAGAGGGTGCCAGGGTCGCCGCCATTGACGCCGTTGCCGAACTGGAGGGCCCAAAGCTCATCGATCACGACGCCGTCGCCATTTTCGTTTTGAATCGTGCCGAGGAAAGCGCCAGTGGTTGGGTTGAAAGCGTGGATGCTGGGATTTCCATCGCCGAAGTTGCCGATTAGTAGCGCGCTACCGAAGATCCCGAAGGTCGAAGGAGCGATCGCGATTCCCCAAGGCGCGTTGAGTGGACCATTATTGATTCCGAAAGTCAGGTCGCGAACACCGTCAGTATTAAACCGGCGGACGAAGCCATTGCCAACACCTTCTTCTGCCCTCCCGCCCGTGCCCACCTTGGCATACATGACGTAAAGCGAGCCGCCTATGTTTTGAATGTTGTAGGCATGGTAAACGTTCCCAGCCGTCGTCGGAATGGTTGGGTCGGCGAAACTACCGGTGGTGGTCGTCAGCGCGTACGTCGGGTCGTAGACGTCAATATTGCCGTTGGCGAAGTCGGCGGCGTAGAGTCGATTGCCGCCGGAGTTGCTGCCATTGGCGAGGCCCGTGTAGACGCGACCCGCATGGCTGGCGGCGATGACTCCGGTAGTTGAGTTTGGGCCGGCGCTCGGGTTCCAGCCGATGATGTTGCCTGTAATCGAAGCGAAGATGAAGGCCGCCGGACACGACACAACGGCGCACGGAGTGATGGCGAAATCAGTCGTCGCGTTGCCAACCACTCCGGTTGGCAGCCCTCCTGGTACCGTGACTAACGACAAGCCGGGGTTTTTCACAAACGGGCTTCCCGCGACGTCCCCTCGGTAAAGACTGGAACTGCTGGTGCCATTATTGGCAATCCAGAATGGGCTGGTACCTCGGAATGCGATGCCCCACGGGTTTATCAGTACCGGGTCCTGGACTGGCGCGAGGCCTGGGATGTCTGAGGCAAAGTTTGTTTGTCGATAGGCCGATCCCGCTGGAATAA
>JAMQPI010000361.1 GCA_023717565.1 Pyrinomonadaceae bacterium
TAAACCGCCCTTCCCAACCTGCAAGTTAGGGCACCCTGAATGATCCAACTCAAATCCCCCTAATTTGCAGGTTGGGAAGGGCGGTTTACCCCCGCTCAAGTTACGAAGTCTCAACCTCCAAAGCAAAAAGGCAGGCTCAAGACTTTGACTTCAAAACCAACATAATGCAGAAGTGTCTCACCAACACCATTCTGCTCCTCACAAACTCATGGTTCGCAAATGGTCTAACCTGAATCTACCCGGTGCCCTGCACTTTCTCACTGGGAACCTGGTTCACAGAACGCCCGCCTTCAGGCAAGAAGCATCATGTCTGGCTTTTCTGGACGTCTGTGCGTCGCTCGTTAACGATTGGCCTGCCAAGCTGATTGCCTATGTGCTGATGCCTGACCATGTACACCTCATCGTCAACCCTCGCGACGGGGACATCAAGGGTTTCGCCGGCGCGCTGAAGAGCTTATCAGCCAAAGAAATTGTGAAGGTCAATCCTGACATCCGATTTCTAAGGGAGTCTCCTGATGCTGATGGCTCAATCCATCAAGTGTGGCAAGAAAGCTTCAAGGGTATGCCGTTGTGGAGTGAGTGGATGATCTGGCAGAAGATCAACTACATCCATGCGAATCCCGTGAGGGCCAAGCTCATATCCTCAACAAAGGACTATCGCTGGTCCAGCTTTCGAGCCTTTTACCTGGACAGTGGAGAGCCGCTGGCTGTTGATCATGACTGGTGGTGGGATGATGATTTGGAAAAACTCTCAAAGGCAGTCAAGAAGTTGGGGTGGAGAAGTTATCTTAAGAGGGCTGAGGATGACTAAGAAGCCAGTATGGTGATGTTGGAAATGGTGAAGGCTTGCCCAACTTGAGCGAGGTAAACAGCCCTTCCCAACCTGCAAATTAAGGCTATTTGAATCGAACCATTCAGGGTGCGCTAATTTGCAGGTTGGGAAGGGCGGTTTACCCCCGCTCAAGTTGCCCTCAGCTTCAGTTGCACAATAACCATTCACATCGCTTCTTCAGCGTTACCTTGGCGGGTCGGGTTGCGGGTCGAAGCCTCTCCTGGTCCCCGGCGACACGTAGAGACTGCTCCTACCAGTAGCGTCGTCGATCACTTCGCCTGCGATCACCAGGTGCCGGGCGTCTCTCCGGCGCACGTGCACCGCGCCACGCACCTGCACCCGCGTCTCGGTGCGCCCGCCGACCGCCTCGCTCCAGTTCAATTCGAGGGAGCGCATCTGGCCGGGCGCGAGCATCATTGTCGCGCCCTCCTTGAGGTGCGCGCCGTTGCTATCGAACCAACAGGGCTCAATCTCAACTGGGCTGCTGCCCACGTTGAGGAAGGTGACGCGCGCTGTTTGCCCCGCGACGATGCCGACCGGGGCAAGAGTGCTGGTCAAGCGACCGGCGCGCTCCGCTTCAGGCCGACTTCTCTTTCCCGGCATGTAGAGGCTGCTCTCACCAGTCGCGTCCTCGATCAGCTCGCCGGCCACCACCAAGTGTCTTAACTCAGGCCTATCCGCGTGGACCCCGGCTCGCACTTCGACGCTGTTCTCGGTGCGCCCGCCAATCTCGCTGCGGCTCAGATCAAAAGAGCGCATTTGCCCGGGCCTGAGCCTGATCAGATCGCCCGTCTTGAGGTGCGCGCCGTCGCCGTCGAATATGCAGGGTTGGATCTCCAGAGGATTGCTGCCGACATTAAGGAAGTTGACGCGGAGCGTCTGCCCAAAACCGATGCCCACGGGCGGTAGGACATTAGTGGCCGGGTGTGGGTACCCGTCGCCCTGGGCGCGGGCGACCGGCGTGGTCAAGACGAGGGCGATCAGCGTGAATACGACCGCGCCCAACGCGGGTAGCTGTTTGAATCTGTTCCGTTTGTTCATGATTTTCTCCTGCTGTTGTTTGTTCAGTTATCTATAAAGACAGTGCGCCACCAGAAAACCAGGCAACTCTGAACACCTCTCAGGTTGAAGGGCGTCTCAGCGACCGCTGCGTGCGCTCCCCGCAAACGATCGTGGCAAGATTCCCAGGGGCAGCTTTGTGCCTTGTCCATCCCGAGCCGCGAGCGCGCGCCTCAGCTCCTCCTCGAGGCGTGCGTACTTCGTGTCGAGTCGGGCCAGATAGGAGCGCAGCGGCGCGTCCGTGGTCTTCGATTTCTCGGCCGCGATGTTGCGTCGAATGTCCTGCGCTTCACGCAAACGCGGTAGGGCCACCGCGGTGATGAACGCGCGCCGTGCCGCGCGGGCGTCGCGCTCATAGCTGCCGTCCCGGATCGAGCGCGGCGACATGGCTTGCAGGCCCGTGACGAGTCGTCGATAGGTAGCTCGCGCACGCGTATCCGCCAACTCGGCGGATTGGATTCGCTTCCGCCAGAGCCGATCGACGACGGCGTGATCCTGTGTGCGGATGGCGGACGGAATGCGGGGAGACTTGCGCGCAGGTATCGAAGCCGACCTGGCGTCGATGCCATCGACCCGTTTCCTGAGATCGTCTCGCAGCGAGGCCAGGACACTGGCGTCCGCGTCCGGTGGGTTGGGTATCGTGCGGGGCGACGGCCTGGTCCTGGGAGAGGGCCGAGTATTAAAGTCGAAGTCGAGCGAGCACGGTGGATGCCTGGCGATGAAAGCGTCGAAGAACTCCTGGAAGGAATGGATCTCGCCCGGGTTGTTCTTTAGCGCCTGCCACATGTGCCGGAAGCCGCCGCAGATGTCGGCTATGCCGATCAACTTGTGCGCCACGTGTCCCTCCACCTCGTCCCCTCTATTGACCCCGTTCCAGACAAAGTCCATGAAGTCAGGCTGAATCACGTCACGGAAGTAATGGGCCCAGCCTTCGTTGAACGCGAACCCCAGATTGCTGTCCTCGTCCAGGGAATGGTTGCGCCCGTAGCGATACCAGACTAGATCATTGTTGAAGTGGACGAAGCTGCCGTCGGCTGCGTGGCGGAGGCGATGCCCGAACTCGTGGGGGAACACATCAAAATTCTTCTTCACGCCCGGCCAATGGATCGTGTCCCAGGTGGTGTAGGGGGTCCCGAAGGAGAGCACGACCGGGACCTCGATCGCGACCTCGCCCCCGTTGCCAGGGACTTTCGAATCGCCTGAAAGCGCGGTGAAGCGATTGTAGGCGTGCTGAGCGAGCACGTAGAGGATGGCCGCCATCCGTTCGGGATCCTCGTCGGTGAAGGTGCGTGTGCCGAAGTCGATTTCGCCCGCAGTCTCCTCACGTATGGGCGTCAGCACGGCGTTGCGCGTGAAATGCATGATGTCGTGAACCTCGACGCGCCCCGGATCCTCGAGCACGACTTTTATGTAGGGGTCCGGTTTGCCACAACCGATACAGGGGCTGTCGCCCGCAGAGCCCGAGAGGCTATAACGGCCGAGGTGGTCCGTGAAGCCGCGCGCGATCTCCTCGTCGTAGTCGGAGTCGGAATCCATGAGGCGCACCTGAACGCGGACAAACGGCTTCTCGTCGCCGTCGCTATCCACGAACAGGACGCGCCCCTTGGCGTGCACGAAGTCCGCCTGCGCAATCGTCGATGCGGCAATCATTAGCACTACCATCAAAAGGATTCGGTTCATGGAATTCATTTCTATTGTTCCTGTGCTTCTCACGAGCGTTGTAAGGATTCTTCGGTGTGTGTTCATGACTGAGTTCCTTTCATATTTCAGTTGTCAGCTCTTGCCTACTGCTCCCGCAATGCGGGCGGGTCGGGTTGTGGGTCGAAGCCTCTCCTCGTCCCCGGCGACACGTAGAGACTGCTCTTACCAGTAGCGTCTTCGATCACTTCGCCTGCGATCACCAGATGCTCCGCGTCCCTCCGGCGCACGTGCACCGCGCCACGCACCTGCACCCGCGTCTCGGTGCGTCCGCCCACGGCCTCGCTCCAGTTCAATTCGAGGGAGCGCATCTGGCCGGGCGCGAGCGTCACTGTCGCGCCCTCTTTGAGGTGCGCGCCGTTGCTATCGAACCAGCAGGGCTGGAGCTCAACCGGGCTGCTGCCCACGTTGAGGAAGGTGACGCGCGCCGTCTGCCCGCCGGTGATGCCAACCGACGCGAGAGTACTAGTCACGCGACCGTGGCGATCCGGTTCTGGCTGACTTCTCTTTCCCGGCACAAAGAGGCTGCTCTTACCAGTCGCGTCCTCGATCACCTCGCCGGCCACCACCAGGTGCTTCAAGTCAGGCCTATCCGCGTGCACCCCGGCGCGCACTTCGACGCTGCTCTCGGTGCGCCCACCAATCTCGCTGCGGCTCAGGTCAAAGGATCTCATCTTGCCAGGCGCGAGCCTGATTAGTGCACCGGTCTTGAGGTGCGCGCCGTCGCCATCGAATACGCACGGGATGACTTCCAGTGGACTGTTGCCCACGTTGAGGAAAGTGACGCGGAGCGTCTGCCCGAAGGCAATGCCTACTGGCGGCAGCACATTAGAGGCCGGGTGCGGGTCGCGCTGGGCATGGCCGATTGGGATGGTTAAAACGGCGGCGAGGGCGATTACTCCGATTACAACCGCACCCAATGCGAGTGCCGGTTTGAATCTGTTTCGTGCGTTCATGCTCTATCTCCTTCTGTTTGTTTGAGTGCGGTTGACCCATCATGCTAACTCTGTGAATCCTGTCCATATTCTGAGAATGGCGATGACCCCGGTGTTGGTCCGCCCAGCGAGTTGACGCAGACGCGTAAAGCGCCGTAGTCCGTTTCGAAGCAATGCAGCTCACCCGCCTCAACGCGGCGATAAATGGCTCGGGCAGTGCACTGCGCGAGTGCGGCGGCCTCTTCCGGCGTTAGCATCAAGACCTTCGCACTGCATCGCTCGCACCAGGCGTAAATCGGCTGGCGCGTCAGATGGACAGTTGTGACTTGATGCGTCTGAACGATCACCGCTTTTTTTCGTCTAATCCTCATTAACGCCAACCCCGAATGTTTTGCTCGTGGCCACCCTTCGGCTACAATCCCTTTCAAAGGCGGCGCCGAGTATTCCGGAACCTGCTGCAAAAGTCTTAAATCAGCAACAAATCGTTCTAAAAACTTCTAAAGCCTGATGAAGGAACTGGCTACCAACACTTACACGTTCGCGGAGTGTGAACTGGACCTCACCAGGCGACTGCTTTTGCGCGCCCAACGATCCGTTCCGTTAAATGCCAAAGCCTTTGATTTGTTGGTGGTGCTAATCGAAAACCGTGAGCGCGTTATAGCCAAAGAAGAATTGATGGAGCTGGTTTGGCGAGATCAGTTCGTTGAAGAGGCAAACCTGGCCGTTCAGATCTCTACGTTGCGAAAAGCGCTCGGCGAGAAGAAAGGTGAACACCGATACATCGTGACCGTGCCCGGGCGTGGCTACCGGTTTGTCGCAGAAGTGCAGAACGGGCGCGCCAAACCCGATATCGTCCCCGATATCGTCATTGAGACGCACACCACTTCCCACGTTCTGATGGAAGAGGAGGTTTTAACCGAGCCCGAGACCAAATCAGTGATTGACACAGACTGGGCTGCGGCGCGAGCGATTGGGAGTGGAGAGTCGGGTCTCGCTGCTTACAACTTCGATGTGCGGCCAAATCAGGCCGCTGTTGTTGACATTGCCCCATTCAGAAACGAAGCGGCAAGAAGACCTCGTTTGAGATATGCCCTCGCTGTCGCGTCACTGATGTGTCTCGGACTGGCTTTTGGGATTTATTATTTGAACGTCACAAAGTCTGCCGAGCCATTTGAAAAAATCAAACTGACACGATTAACCAACACCGGTAAAGTATCGGGCGTAGCCGTTTCGCCGGACGGAAAGTACATCGCATATGTTTTGGGCGAGAGCGAGGGCAATAGTTTGTGGATGCAGCAAGTCGGCACGGCGAACAATGTCCGCCTTTTGCCGCCCGTCAAGGCCCAGGTTTGGGATTTGACGTTTACGCCGGACGGCTCTCATATTTTCTACAGTCTTTTTGCGTACGGCAATGCCAACGTGGAATTTTTTCGCATTTCCTCGCTGGGCGGCATCAGCGAAACACTCCCCAACATCAAGGCCAGTTTTATCGCGTTTGCGCCCGACGGAAAACGCATTGCTTACGTGCAATCGGATTCCCCCGCCGGACAAAATTACCTGGTCATCGCGGACGCCGACAGCACCAATCAACAGACGATTGCCCGGAAAACTCAACCGAACACGTTCGAGTCGAATGCGCCGGTCGTTGCCTGGTCGCCCGACGCCGAAACAATCGCTTGTCTGGTAAATCATTTTGAAGCAGAAGCGAGTTATTCTTCAATTGTGGGCATCAACATTAGGGACGGAAGCGAAAAACTCCTGAGCGAGCAGCGTTGGTATGACGTCTTCGGTATCGAATGGTTGAAAAACGGCAGCGGCTTATTGATTTCGGCGAGCGATAAACTCTCGGGCGGCAACCAAATTCATTTTCTCCCTTACCCAAAGGGTGCGGCGCGACAAATTACGAACGACTTGAACCAATACGACTCGTTGAACACCACCGCCGACGGCGAATCCTTTGTCAGCATTGAAACCAATACGGTCAACGGGATCTACATCGGCGAAGCGGGCGCGGACGCCAATGACTTTGCAGAAATACTTTCCGAAACCGGCTCATTGCATCCGTTGGTTTGGACACCGGACGGTAAAATTATTTATCGCTCAAACAAGGACGGCGGTGCAAATCTCTGGACGATGGATGCGGACGGCGGCAACCGCCGACAATTAACGGCAAACGCGCAGGTGGATGCGAGAGGTCTGTGCATTTCGCCTGACGGAAAATTTCTCGTTTTCGGGTCTTGGCGCAACGGCAAGTCAAACCTCTGGCGCATAACCGCGGACGGCGGAAACCTGACGCAACTGACAAATGGCGAAGTGGATGTTTATCCAAGCTGTGCGCCCGATAACCGCACAATCGTCTATCAGAAAGGTTTGCTTACCAGGCAAATGTTATGGACAGTTCCGCTGGCGGGCGGCGAATCTGTGCAGTTAACCGAATTCAACGCTAAATGGTGTGCCGTCTCAAACGATGGCAGCCGGATAAGTTACTTTTTTATTGCTGATGACAAGTGGCGTTTCGGAATCATTTCGTCGGCAGACGGTTCGATACTGCAACGCTTGGAGGTTCCCACTACTTTGAATGGGCCCTCGACACATTGGTCGCCGGACGATCAATCTTTATTGTTTGTCAGCACCGTCGGCAATCGGGGAAACGTCTGGTCACTGCCGCTCAACGGCTCGCCGGCCAAACCAATCACGAATTTCGCCTCTCAATTGTTATCCGGGTTTTCTTTGTCCGCGGACGGAAAACATTTAGCCGTTAGCCGAGCGTCAACCACGAGCGACGCCGTGCTGATTAGCAATGCCAGATAGAAAGAAAGTAACGCGATGCGTATTGGCCCGTGCGGCGGGCCCGGAGTATCTTCATAACGAACCGGCGCATATGAGCAGCGTCCCCGCGCCGGTTTCGACGAAGTGCAGATCGCCGCTCTCGACGCGTCGGTAGATAGCGCGAGGTTTTGTGCCGGCGAGTTCAGCTGCCTGGTCGGGCGTGACCATACGCACGTGACCGCCGCAGCGCTCGCACCAGGCAACGACTGACGGTCGGCATGATCGGACGACCGTCCAGCGGTGCTTCTCGATCGTAATGACGGTCCGTTTGCGGCCCACGCTTCGCCTCCCGCACCCCTCAGTCGCAGGAGTTGATTGAAATTCCTTCACTATTGCGCGTCGCTCACCCAAAACGCTCGACGGCTTTGCAGCGCAGCCAACCAGGCGCCTACGGCTGGGTGAAGAACCGGTCTCGATATTCACCGGAGAAAATGAATGCTTTGACCATCTCGGCCTGGATGAAGTTGCCGTTAAATTGGTTGAGTTTATCGAGCCAGAATTTCCACCCGCCGAAGTTCGTGTCAGGAACGTCGTCAGGGTTGCGACCCAGGTAACCGTAGTACTGCATCAAGACAAACGCCCGGTTGAGCTCCGCCTGCCGTAGGTTGGAGTCCTCGGCCACACGCCGGAGTACGGAGGCGCGGCCCACACCAGTATTGTTTGCGGTCAGTTCATCAATGAGCTGCGCCCGCTCCGCAGTGTCGAGCACTCCTCCAGCGCGCTGGTTGAGCAGGTCAACGAACTGCGCAGGTGTCAGCGAGAGCGGGAAGGCGTCGATGAAGCGCTGCCGCTGGACGAACGCCAGGGCATAGGCCTGTTTGTTCGTTTCGAGCTTTTGTTGCCAGTCGCCGATACCGACCTCCACGCCCTCTCCCAGCGCCTGCGTATCGGGCAGGAACCCCTGATAGCGGACGATAGGCACCGTGCCGGGCACGCCCGGCGAGGTCGCGTCACCGTAGGCACTCTTGAAGAAGCGGTAGACAAGGAAGCCAGTCTCCTGGAACTCGATCGACAGGAAGAACGCCGCCGACACATTGATGCGCTTGACCTCGCGGCACTGCAAGTCTATGCCGCACCCATCGATCTCGTTCGACCAGAATTGCAGGCCGGCGGCGTCCGGCTCGCGGTTAAGGAAGTCGCGGTAGTGCTGCAAGACGAAAAGGTGCGTGGTGTCAATGGGGTT
Organism: Pyrinomonadaceae bacterium; assembly: GCA_023717565.1. Lineage (GTDB taxonomy): Bacteria > Acidobacteriota > Blastocatellia > Pyrinomonadales > Pyrinomonadaceae > PSRF01. The sequence continues at coordinate 8,537 of JAMQPI010000361.1, forward strand.
CTGCGTTGCCTGCGCCACGAGGAATGGACTGAGTGTGGTGGTACGAGCGCAGATTGTGCGCGTGGCGAATTCGTGGCTGAGTGTCCTGTCAACCAGAAGGCCGTTCTCGTTGTGCAGCACCCGGAGGTTGCCGAAGGCCACGGGGTCGTTCACCGCGGGGAGGTTGAAGCAGAGGTCTATCGGTGGCGTGATGCCGGCGGTGGTTGTGATTTCAAAGGCGACGCTCGAACCGAAGATGGCGTAGCCCGAGGGCACGCTCCCCACGGAGTTCGGATCTATTGGTGCGATGGTGGTTGTGCCGCCGATCGTGACCTCGGAGAAAGTCACAGACACGCCATTGCCCTGGACGTTGACGTCTGTGCCCGGTGGCGTCGTCACGATGGCTGGAGTTGGGGAAGGTGTCGGCGTAGGCGTAGTCCCAGCTTGATTGACCGTGAAGATCTGTCCAGCGATTGTGATTGTTCCGATGCGGGCCGCACCCGTATTGGCTGCGACACTATAGCCGACGGTGCCGTTGCCACTTCCGGTTGATCCCGATGTCACGGTTATCCAAACAGCATTGCTTACAGCCGTCCACGCACAACCGCTGGTAACGCTGACGCTTCCGGTGCCGCCCACAGCGGTAGCATTCACGTTGGTCGGGTTGATTGAGTTAAGGCAGTTGTCATCATTGAGGATTGTTCCAAGCCCTTGCCCGTCCGCGATTGGAGCGTTGGTCGGGTTGGTCAGATTAACGAAGAAGGTTTCGTCGGGTTCCCCTCCGGGGTCGCCGTTGACGAAGACGTTCACCGTCTTACTGGTCTGTCCGGCTGTGTAAGTCAAAGTGTTGCCCGTTGCACTGTAATCAATTGGAGCGGTCGCCGTGCCGTCGGCCGTGGCGTAAGTAACCGAAACAGTCTGCGTGCTGGCGCCGGAAAGCATGACGGTAAAGGTGAAGGTTTTTGCGCCGGCGTTACCTTCCATCAATGAAACGTCGTTAATACTGATGGTGGGTTGCGCTTCGTTCTCAACGATGGTCAAGACGGCCGTGCTAGGTGAGCTTAAGGCCACTCCTGCGCCCGTCAGACCACTTATAGTTAGATTGACCGTCTCGTTTCCTTCAAAAACGTTGTCGTCGAAAATCGGCACGGTGAAGGTTTTACTCGTTTCGCCGGTCTCGAAAAGCAATATGCCGGAAGTGGAGGCATAGTCTGTTCCCCCCTGGGCTGTACCGCCGGGAACTGTGGCGTAAGTAACGGAAGCGGCATTAAGCGTACTGCCCATGCGCGTAACGGTAATGGTCGCATTGCCGCCGTTTTCTGCTGCGTTGTAACTCGCCGCATTGAATTGCAATAGACTGGCGACGACTACGAGGGATTGCGAAAACTCGGACGTGTTGCCGGACGGGTCGGTGGCGGTTGCGGTGATGAAGTGACCGGGGGTAACCGGCTCGGAAAAAGTAGCGTTGAACGATGCAGTACAGCCCGGGCGGCTAATCGCGATACTTCTGGTGCCGAGATAGGTTCGCCCCTCGCCAAAGCCCGAGGGGTCGCGGGTTGTGCTATGGAAAAATTCAACCGTGTAGGTCTTATCAGCATGGCTGTCGAGCAATCCCGTGATTGTCGTGTTACCGTCGAAGGAAATAGCTGAATCGATCACGGGAAAATTTTGCAGACTATTCACACCTTCATCCGTATCACAGTCGTCATTGGGCGTGATGCCGAACCCAGTGCCTGAGAAAAGGTCAATTCCGAGCAAAGACGTGGGATTGCCGTTCGAGTGAATTGAATTGAGGGAAACACGGTTTCTTTGGTTTTCGGTGTCTCCGCCTATCGCAACTCCCTGCGATAAATTATTCCTGATGGTATTGCCCCCGAGCGGAAGTTCTCCGAGAAGCACACCGCCAATCAGATTGAAACTGCCTTTTTGAATCAAGACGCCAATGCCGTTGTTTCCCACCCCAGTCGAGCCGTTTGCGCCGACGCCAATATGGTTTCCCTGGATATCGTTGCTATTCCCGGGTACCACGGCGCCAAACAAACCGACGTCGCCTATCTTAATGCCGCCGAGTCCATTCCCGCTGATGACATTACCCCTCATGACGTCGCCGAAAGGGAGTCCGCCAATTCGGTTGTGGTCGCCAATGATGACAATTCCGTACTTAAAATTGCCTTGACCGGTAAAGCCGTCAGCCCTCACGCCGATGTAGTTGCCCTCAACGCGGTTGTCGTTTCCGTTGATCCGAATACCGGCTCTATCAGAACTGCTTGTGCCGTTGCCCGAAATGACGTTACGCGCCCCGGCTGTTATTCCACCGATGACATTGTCGTTGCCATTTATGTAAATGCCATCGCCTTGATTGGACGAAGCGGCTTGACCGTTTGCCGTAGTCCCGATGTAACAGCCCAGAATGGTGTTGTTGTTGCCATTTATGCGTATTCCATCCGCGTAAATTGTGGGCAGCGGAGGGGTCTGAACTGCTGTCTTAAACCCGTTGAGAACTAGCCCCCTGACCGTGCTGCTATTTGTGTTGATGATTAGACCTGGTCCAGTTGCAGATTGGCTGGGAGGCGCAGTGACTTCAATCAGAGGCGGACCCGTGTAGCCGGCGCCGCCTTGACTCCAACCGTCAATGAAAACCGGGTCGGTAATCTCTAGCACACCACTTTCCAAAACTATCGATTGCACACCCGCCCCTGGAATGTTGAAAACAATTGTGTCCGCACCCGGATTGCTATTGGCATCCGCAATGGCTCTCCTCAACCCACCCTCGCAGGGGACGATGATCATTAAGCAGTCAAACGTGTTGGTGACGGTAAAAGTCGCCGCCCGCGCCTCGTGCGCCGCCAACATCCCGCTCGCCGCTGCAAACAGCGTCAAGACGAAAACGAAATGGAAAAGTTGATTGACCTTTATTGAAAATAGGCTGCGAATAATGTTTCTTGAAATCATCGCCGTAACTCCTCTACAGGTTTGTCGAATCCGTTTTTCTCTCTGGGTCTCTTTGCAGGACCACAACAACGTCACAAAGGTCTAGCGGCTGGAAAAACAAACACGATCCACGAACCCACACGAAACCGAACGAAAATGGATGCCTTACTTCGAGTTACATCGTAGGATTTCGTGGATCGCTTTGGTTTGGTGACCGGCTCTCTACGGTTCGTACAACTCAGCCGTCGCCTGCGCGTTGTGGAGAAACTGGCCGCCGGCGATGAGCACGTTCCCGTTCTTGAACCGCGTGGCGGTGTGCGACGCACGCCGGACGTTCATGCTGCCCGCGCTGCTCCACGTGCCTGTCTGCGGGTCATAGAGTTCGGCTGAATCGACGGAATTCAAGGGGATGTCCTGGCCGCCGGCGATCAATATCTTGCCGTCCGGCAGTCGGGTTGCCGTGTGCATGACTCGTCCGATTGCCATGCTCCCGGTTGCCTGCCAGGCGCCGCTCTGCCAATCGTAGACTTCCGCCGACGCGAAAGAGTCGGTGAAGAATGCGCCATACCCGCCCACCACCAGCACGTCACCGCCTGGTAAACGAGTGCCCGTATGCACCAAACGTCCGGTCGTCATGCTTCCCGTCGAACTCCATGTGCCGGTCTGCCGGTCGTAGATTTCCGCGGTCGCCAGTCCGATGCCGGCGTCACCCACTCCGCCGGCAACGAGCACGTCGCCGTTCGGGAGCCGCCTGGCGATGTGGTGATAGCGGGCATCACTCATGCTTCCGACATCGTGCCAGACGCCTGTCACCGGGTTGTAAATCTCGGCGGTGGCG
>JAMQPI010000376.1 GCA_023717565.1 Pyrinomonadaceae bacterium
GGAAGCGTCGGCATTTGATGAGCGTTGGTCGTCGCTGCCCATCGTGTTGAGGGCCCAGCTATTTATCATTATTCCGGTTTATGTGGTGTATCTCTTTCTGTTTGGCACCAGGGAAACGCTGGCCAAACACCTTGCGCTGGAAGATTTACCTTCTTCCGATGAGATTCTGTGGGAGGATGAGAGTTTAGAGCAGTTAGACTCCCTATTGGTTGATGAGCGTGACCGGAAGTTAATCGAGCATATTGCGAAGTTAAATGATGAGCGTTCGGAAGAAACGCAGAGGATTGGGATCGTCTACGGGGCTTTTCACATGCGAGCTGTGATGGCCTTTCTGATACAAAAATTGAAGTATCGTGTGACGAAGGCAGAATGGGTGAAGGTCTTCGATCTGTAAAGAATAGGGTTCAGATGAATAGGAGCGTAGAATGAGAGCCGGGTTGGGGCATACTGGTTCTTAGTCCAGGATTTGTGGCTAAGAACAATGGCCCAACAAATGCCGCCCCAGACGCCGGAAACCGCACATCGAGTGCATTCCGTGCATATAGGGAGGCAATATGAAATTTCGTGCGATTGCGGTTCTATTATCCTTAACGATGTCCGTCCTCCTGGTCCCCGCCCGCGGGGTGCAACAGGACACCGACGAGCCCCGTTTCCACGTCCGTATCGAGACCTCCAAAGGCGCGGCACTTAGGGAAAATCTGGAGGCGGCCGGATACGATGTGCTCGGTGTGGACACCCAGCGCTCAAAAATAGATCTTGCCGTCACCCGCGCCGAATGGCGCGCACTGAAGTCGAGAGGGTACACCGTTGAATTGGTCGACCGCGCTCGTCCGCTGCGCGAGGTCTTGCTCCGGCAGACGCAAGCGCAGCCGTTCCCTGCCCCGGGCCTGGCCGCAGTACCAGCCACCTACAGCGACCTCGATGGCCTCGTCCACCGCATGCAAGAGATTGCCGACGCTTATCCCGCAATCGCGCTGTTAGTTGACATCACCGCCACGTACGGCACGCCGCCTACCGTCGAAGGACGTCACCTGTTCGCGCTGAAGATCTCCGACAACGTCACAGTCGACGAAGACGAGCCATCGATGCTGGTCGTGAGCGCGCACCACGCGCGGGAGATCAGTACTCCCGTGATCACGCTCGGGGCTGCCGAACGCCTCACCTCAGGATATGAGATCGACCCGCAAATTACCGCGGCGGTCAATGGGCACGAGATTTGGCTCGCCCCGGTGTGGAATCCGGATGGCTACAGCTACGTATTCACAAACAACAACCTCTGGCGAAAGAACCGTCGCGTATTCACCAGCGGGACCGGAGTCGATCAGAACCGCAACTATACACAGGGCTGGAGCGCGTCGTGCGCGGGCAGCACCAATCCCTCATCGGATACTTACAAAGGCCCGTCGGCTGCTTCAGAAGCGGAGACTCAGACCATGATGACCTGGTCCGACCGTGAAAGGTTTGCCAAGGTCATCGACTACCACTCCTTCGGTCAGGAAGTGTTGTATGCCTACCTGTGCTTGAGCCATCCATTTAGGAGCTGGATGCAGCAGGAGGCGGCGACACTCTCCCAGGTTTCCGGTTACGGCGGGTTGACCCGAGTGCCAAGCGCCGAGGGCGAGCATCCCGAATGGCAGTTCGCCCGGATGGGCGCGTACGCATTTCTCATCGAGACAAACACGGAATTCCAGCCCTCCTACGACAGCGCGGTTGCTGAAGCTAATCTGGTGTGGCCGGGTATTCTCTCGGTCCTCGAACGGCCGATCTCGATCTCCGGACACGTCACCGACGCAACCACCGGAGCGCCCCTGGCTGCCAGGATCGACCTCTTGAACGTCACGTTCCCGAATGGCGAGACAAACAACAGTGGCGGCTCTTACGGTGCGTATCACATCTTCGTGCCTGCTGGTACATACAACGTCCGCTTCTCGGCGCCAGGCTACGCGTCCTCGACCAGCAGCGTCAGCGTCACCGAGACCTCGGCGACCGTGGTGGACATAGAACTGTCGCCGGCTGCACCGGAGCAGTTGGTGTTCTCGGACGATTTCGAAACGAACCAGGGCTGGACCGTCAACCCTGCGGCGACTGACACGGCAACCGCGGGGCGATGGGAGCGCGGCGATCCGCAGGCGACATCGTCCTCAGGGCCGAAACAGCTGGGGACGACCACCAGCGGCATTAATGATCTCGTGACCGGTCGGCTCGCGGGATCTTCGTCCGGTGCCAACGATCTCGACGGCGGCCTGACATCAGTCCGTTCGCCAGAAATCACCCTCCCGGCAAGCGGCAACATCACTCTGAGCTTCAGATACTATTTGGCTCACGGTTCTAACGCCTCGAGCGCTGACTTCCTGCGCTTCAGGGTTGTAGGCACTACGACCACGACGGTGTTCCAGGAGATCGGCGATGGAGCCGACGACGATGGGGTTTGGGCGACCGCCACCATCGATCTGAGTGCTTTTGCAGGCCAGACGATTCGGATTCTTATCGAGGCTGCTGATGCAGGTTCGCCAAGCCTGATTGAAGCCGGGGTCGACGACGTGAGGATCGTGCAACAGTAGTCGGCGAAGTCCGGTCGTCGGCGGATAAGAAGCGATTCCAGAGTCCCCAAAAGAGGAGAAATATCCTGGTGAAAATAGTTGATCTCGGAATGTACTTCATCGTCTACAATTTCATTATCGGCGTGCTAGTAATGATTGCGAGCGAGAAGCTGGGGATCTATGCTGGACATCTGGCCGGGTCTCGTAGAGTAAGGGCCGCTCGCCTGACCCGGCTGACAGCCTTCACGTTCGGGGCGGCCGTGGCGATACTCATGACGGGAATTTATCTGGCCGGTTATGTATTCAAGCTGTAGATGCTAATCGGGCACCACAGCTGAAACGCATCTCATGAGCGAGGTAGAGTAATGAAGCATCTCGTATTTGTTTATGGCACGTTGAGACGCGGCGATGCGGGTGCAATGTCTGTAAGATTTCCCAATTCAAAGTTTATTGCGGACGCTAAAGTAAAAGGCAGCCTCTACGACCTGGGTGCGTATCCTGGCTTGGTACTTGATGAATCGAACTCAATGGTGATTGGTGAGGTGTATGAGGTTGATGATGACATTCTGAACAAGTTGGATGATTTCGAAGCATCAAGCAACTATTGTCGGAAGCAGGTAGAAATCTCCGCTAGCGACCGAAGAATATGTTGGACCTATGAACCTGATCCTGAATTTCATTCCACTCGGAAATTGATTTCATCAGGCGATTGGATTGAGTATGCTAAAACGAAAACAGACTGGCCCAGAGACCCATGGAGATGACGAAACTCAGAGCTAATAATGCGTGCGAAAACGCAACCGAGTGTCATTAAGTCAGTACCGTAGCGTGTGAAAACTGCGGTGGCAGGTTATCAAAGTAAGTCCTCTGCCAGCACCACTCAACCACAGAACCATTTGCCGTAGCCAATGGATGCCAAGCTCAACCTCGCCAGTACCACTCAAGACCATTTTGCGCTAGCGTCGAATCTGCCGCTCAGTCGCACAAAGGTGAGTGGCCGACAAATGGTTGAGCGATGCTGGGGCTGGTTGAGTGTGGGATCCATTGGCTACAGAGACTGTGTCAAAACTCAGATGAGAAGCCTGACGTATGTCGTGCTAGCGTAGGCTTGGGCTTCACCCCGCGAGGGGTGCGATGTTTATAGCAACTCGGGACGCCACAACCCCAGCGCTGTTCGGAGGGGCGGAATGATCCTGGGATGATACCTTTCACATTGAGTTC
>JAMQPI010000386.1 GCA_023717565.1 Pyrinomonadaceae bacterium
TGACGCAGCGGGAGATCTAGTCACGACCTCTGAAATCAGAAATGGGCAAACCAAGACGATGAGTTTGGCCTATGACGGCGATGGCAAGTTGCTCTATGAGTCAGTCAACGGCACTACTTCTGACTATCTGATTCGCTCAACGGTGCTCGGAACAGTGCTAACCAAGCTCACAGCGACGGGCGGGAAAGATATTACCTACGTGCCAGCCAACGGCCTGGTGGCTCCGATGCAGAACGAGAATCCCGGCTTCACGCCGTTTATGTCGTGGGTGCAGCGCGACGCATTGGGAGTCCAGGAGCGGCAAAGTAACGCCGCCGACAATGTGAAAGCGTATGATCCTTTTGGCGGTTTGATCCCTAACACGCAACCACCGTTGGGTGGAGGGCCCCCGCCGTATGTACCCTTCTATGGCGCGACTTATGGGGGCGTAACTCTGTCTGCCTTCATAACCGCAAACAACCTTTCTAGTGGGTGCTATTCAGCTACGTCGGGCGCTCCAGACACTTGCAGTAACGCTATGTTGCAGCGGATGAGCTGGGAATTCGTCTCTAATCTTCCGGGCTTTAGCGGCAATCAAGTCAAGGCGGAAGATGAGCACGCTTTTAATTATAGAAGAGCGACGGGAAGTTTCCGCCAATTTGACGATAACGGTCGGTCTTATTTCAACCATGCAATTCGAAACGGGCTGTTTAACGAAGAAGAAGCCGAGCCGCAGAATACCACAGGCATTGGGGTCTTCCCTTGGATAACATCGATTCATAACTCCATCATTGACGGAATTGCTCCCTGCCTGACTTTAAGAGAGCGCCGACAAATGAAGACAGCGAGCGCTGATGTTGACGAAGATCAAAGTCTCGACGGATCTTATAAACATGCAATGCGAGCACCTGGACAATCCGTGTACGACGCATACCTGTCCTCGACTCTATTCATCTTTGAGGCTGTTCTCGGCGCGCGCGAATTACAGCAAGACTATGCAGCGAACGGCGGCAAGGGATTTTCACCGGACGCGCTTTACGCAGTTGGAATTGCGATACATACCGTGACGGATAGTACCTCCCCAGCACACACGGGTTTTCAGGTATGGCACGGTCTAGACGGTCCCATTAACCTCATACGAGCCGCACGACATGGCGTGCTCGAATCTGAGATTACACCGGCGCAGCAAACTGAAGCCGTAAACAAAGGCCGTGAGATTTTTCGAATGGCCTTTGGGCTCAAGCTTTCCGCTACTGCTTTCCCATCAAAATCAGGAAAGTGCGTTGGAAACAAAGGCTCTAGATCTCTGAACTAGAAAGCGTTATATGCGATGAGAATCAATCGTAAGTCCAAAAAGACAACAGCCGCTTCGCACTTGGTAGTGTTGCTCATACTCTGGGCGGGATTTTTGGTGGCTTCTGATTTGCGCAATGCTCTTGCTAATGGCCAAAGCACTGGGACAAAGCCGAGGCAAAAAGTTGCTACTACACAGCCCGCTTTTCGCTATGTCATAGTAAGTCAATCCCTCGTACACAATGGTCGCGTGGTGATTGTCCTGTTTGACATCAAACATTTCACAGAAGTCAACTTGAGAGAATTATTCAGGCTTATATCAAAACGATTTCCCGAGCCCGACGAGTTGCGGGTCGGTGTGTTTACTGCTCTCGATCAACTTCCGACGCCTGAAGAAGAGGACTACGAAAGATTATTCTCAACGAACGATTTAGCGTACGTTAAGCAAATAGAAAAATATCCCAACGCGACTTACATGCGAACCAAAAACCGGGAGGAGTTTCAGTACTCCATCGGTGAGGGCCAACCGCGGCAACAGGTAATAATCAAATGAAGAGAGCGCCATTTAGGTCACCGAGAACTGTTATCCCGTACTTGATGGTCTTGCCCTTTGGTTACAACTAGTTTTCGACTACAACTCTACAGTTACGATTCGGGCACGCAGTTTGTGAGCCTTCTCCCGCAGAACCCTGTGCCACTGCCCAAGGAACTGTTGGCTGATACGAACGGCCTCGTGCCGAAATCCTCAGGAATGGAACTTGAATAGTTAAGCGCGACCAGGTCAAGTTGTGGATAAGCCAGCTTGGTCCTGTAGTCAATGCTGGCAGGCAAGCAAGATGTCAGACTTAGACGGCGAGCAGTCTGTTAAACCATCTGAGAACTCCCCCGAGTGTTTTCGAGGACTTGCCGGGGATGGGATAAAAGACCATAATGGGTCGCGGAATGGACGCTAGGTGGTAAGCGAGCTTTAAGCTCGCTTTTTGCATTTGAGGAGTCAACGTATTGAAGGTAAAAAGTAATTTGGTTGGAAATCCCCTGGGTACACGAATCTCCTTGCCGCTAGTTCTTCTTGCCTTCCTCGCCATTATCCCGACCGTAGTATCTGCCCAGGAATCCAGTCAGGCAGCAAAGACTGAAGGCGCAAAGACCGACGCCGCGAAAGCTGAAGCAGTCCAGACTGACTCCAGTGAAGCAGCAAAGGCTCAGGCCGCTACGGCTGTACAGGTTCGTATTGAGCGGGCGCGGGCGCTCGCTGCTGCTCATCGACTGCAACATGCTGCTGGGGAACTCGAGTCCCTTCGCGCCACAGCTACCGACGAGGTTGTGCACAACGTTACGTCAGTAATGTTGATGAGCATCTACCTGGAAGAAGGCAACTACGCGCGCGCTGAATCCCTGCTTGAGGAGACATTTCGCGCCCGGGCCACTCAGAAAGATCGCTCAATCCGTACCTACTTTGCGCTGGCGGGCCAGGCGGTGAACGGAGCTCGCGCCCATATCGCACGTTATCGAAATTTTGGGATCAATGTATCGGATGCAAAGCTTCCGGTTGAGGCTCTGGCCGATTTGGATCGTCTGCGCGTGCTGATCGAACGGATGATTGCCCAGGCTCGTGAAATCTCCCAGGACGATTCAAAGGCTTATGACTCACTAGCGCTGCTCGAAGACGTCTTAGGGATTCGCCTCTCACTGGCTCGGGAAGGCGAAGACAACGAGAGATGGTCGACTGAGTATGCGGGTGCACGCCACGGACTCTCAATATCGCAAAAGCAGGTCGCCTCAGTTGGCGGGATCCCGCCGTTTTCGTCCCCGGACGTGAGGTCTCCGGCTGCGGGAATGGTCACGCCTTCAGTTCCAGAAGGTGAAAAGTCGGCGCCTACCACTCAGCAGCCGAACACCCCAGCGACCCCTGCCGAGGGAAGCGTGGAGAGTGCTAATGCTGCCGATTCCAACACCCTAAGCGTTGGGTCGCTGAACCACTGGGCCACAAAGAAAGTGGTCCCTATCTATCCGCAACTGGCAAGGTCTTCCAGCATTGCGGGCGTAGTCAGGGTGTATGTGACCACAGACACCGCCGGGAGAGTTGTTGATGTCTCGCGTTCTGAGGGCCCTCCGGTTCTGAGGCAGGCTGCGGAGTTTGCGGCGCGCCAATGGCGGTTTCAGGCGGCCATCGTCGCCGACAAACGGTTCGGACTCTCCGGGTACATTGAGTTCAACTTCACGCTGTAGTTCTGCCTGCCGAAAAACAAGATCCACGAAACCACACGAAACACCACGAAGTGACGCCCTGATTTCGAGTCGACTTGAATCAGGGCAGTTGTTGACGCGCCTTCGCCTGACCGGCCCTTATCTGGTTATCGGACAGCGGCTTACTTAAAGTTGACTTTAAAGTAAGGTTTAGCTAGACTGCCCCCGGAAATGAAGAATCGAAGGGTTGCGGGGGGCGTAGTTGAGTTTAGCCAGCCAGAAGACCAACCGGGCTCGGATTAATTAACTCGAATGAAGATATCGGCACAAGAGGAATTTGGACTGCGTTGCTTGCTGCAGCTGGCGCGAGCCAGTGCTGCGGGCGAGTCACTAACCCTGGCTCAAATTGCCGAGCGGGAAGGTATCTCGGTGGCTAACGCCGGGAAGCTGATGTGGATTCTGAATAAGGCTGGACTGGTGCAATCGCAGCGTGGAATCAAAGGTGGCTACCACCTGGCTCGACCGGCCTCCGATATCCATCTCAACCAGGTGATTCGCGTGCTCGACGGCGAGCGAGTTGACTCACACTGCAAGAGCTACGCAGGTGTGCTCGAATCGTGCGTCCATACCGGTGACTGTGGAATACGACCGGTGATCGTCGAGCTTCATTCGATTGTGGACAATGCATTGTCGGAAATCACTCTGTCGCAGTTACTGGGCACTGAAGCCAACGTTGATGCGACGCTGCATCAGATTCAGATCACCAAGCAGCGGACAGAACAAACGGCCTAAGAGCAAGCGGACGAAGAACTATTAGAAGGCTAATACTTAAAACAAGATGAGCACAGCAGAAAATCTGGTCAGCCAGGAATACAAGTACGGGTTCGTAACCGACATTGAGTCCGACACCATTCCCCGGGGACTCTCGGAGGACACTGTCCGCCTGATTGCCGCAAAGAAAAATGAGCCGGAGTGGATGTTGGAGTTTCGCCTGAAGGCTTATCGGCACTGGTTAACCATGACCGAGCCGAAGCACTGGCCCAACCTCACCTATCCAGAGATCAATTATCAGGACATGATTTACTACAGCGCTCCGAAGCAGAAGGCTTTGAAAGCTAGTATGGATGAGGTCGATCCTGAGTTGCTCAAGACTTTTGAAAAGCTCGGCATCCCGTTAACCGAGCAGAAACAACTCGCCGGTGTTGCTGTTGATGCTGTTTTTGATTCAGTTTCGGTGGCCACAACTTATAAAGAGAAGCTCAAGAAGCACGGCGTCATCTTCTGTTCCTTCAGCGAGGCTATTCGCGAATATCCGGACCTGATTCGCAAGTACCTGGGCTCTGTGGTGCCAACTAACGACAACTTCTTCGCCGCCCTTAACAGCGCTGTGTTTTCCGACGGTTCATTCTGTTTCATCCCTAAAGGCGTTCGTTGTCCGATGGAGCTCTCGACTTATTTCCGGATTAACAACTCAGAATCCGGCCAGTTCGAAAGGACTCTGATCGTCGCGGAAGAAGGCTCTTACGTTTCTTATCTCGAAGGATGCACCGCGCCCAAGTTCGACAAGAACCAGTTGCACGCCGCGGTGGTCGAGCTCATTGCCTTAGACGACGCGCAAATCAAATATTCTACGGTGCAAAACTGGTACGCCGGCGACGAAGAAGGTCGTGGCGGGATCTACAACTTTGTTACCAAACGGGGCAAGTGCGCGGGTCGCAATTCCAAGATCTCCTGGACGCAGGTGGAAACGGGTTCGGCGATTACCTGGAAGTACCCGTCGTGTATTCTGCTGGGCGACAACTCAATCGGTGAGTTTTACTCAGTGGCGCTGACGAATCACGCACAGCAGGCCGACACGGGAACGAAGATGATTCACCTGGGCAAGAACACGCGCTCGACAATCATCTCCAAGGGTATTGCCGCCGGCAAATCAAATAACAGTTATCGGGGCCTGGTGAAGGTCATGCCCAAGGCTGAGAACTCGCGCAACTACACACAGTGTGACTCGATGTTAATTGGTTCAAACAGCGGCGCTAATACTTTTCCCTACATCGAGGTCATGAACAACTCTTCGGCGGTGGAGCATGAGGCTTCCACGTCGAAAATCAGCGAGGAACAGTTGTTCTATTTGCAACAGCGCGGCATCTCTCAGGAAGACGCAGTCTCTTTGATTATTAACGGCTTTTGCAAGGATGTGTTTCTGCAGTTGCCGATGGAGTTTGCCGTCGAAGCCCAGCGTCTGCTTGGTATGAAGCTTGAAGGCAGCGTCGGTTAGAGATGGGACGGGGCGAAGGGGAGACACGGAGACGGGGAGACACGGAGACACGGCGAGGCAGAAGTTTTTCTCCCCGTCCCCCTATCTCCGGTTCTCCCCCTCTCCGTGTCAAGATTCTTAAAGAGGAGCAATAATACGTGTTAGAAGTTCGCGATTTACATGCAAGCATTAATGGTAGCCCGATTCTGAAGGGTATCGATCTCACGATCAAGAAGGGTGAGATTCACGCCATCATGGGTCCTAACGGATCCGGAAAATCAACCTTGGCCAAAGTGCTGGCCGGCCATCCCGCCTACGAAGTAACCAAAGGGCAGGTGCTCTACGAAGGCAAGAACCTTTTGGAGATGGCGCCTGACGAGCGCGCGCGCGAAGGCGTGTTCATGGCCTTTCAGTATCCGATCGAAGTTCCCGGTGTCTCGAATGCGCAGTTTCTCCGGTTGGCTTACAACGAAAAGCGCAAGCACCTCGGCGAGGAAGAATTGGATCCGCTGGAGTTCAAAGACTTGCTGAAAGAGCGCGCCAAGATAGTTGAAATGGATGCGAGCTTCATGACCCGGTCGGTAAACGAGGGGTTCTCGGGCGGCGAGAAGAAACGAAACGAGATCCTGCAGATGGCTGTGTTGGAGCCGAAGCTGGCGATTCTGGACGAAACCGACTCCGGCCTCGATATTGATGCGTTGAGGATTGTTGCGGGGGGCGTCAATCATCTGCACAACTCGGAGAATGCAGTTGTCCTGGTTACTCACTATCAGCGTTTGCTCAACTACATCGTGCCGCACTATGTACATGTGCTGGCCGGCGGGCGCATTGCTCGCGAAGGCGGCAAGGAGCTGGCCCTGGAGTTGGAGGAGAAGGGATACGACTGGATTACTTCGTCCGTAACGGGAAGTGGGAGCAGCGCGGTGAGCGTAATTTAAAGAAGATGGTGTCTCAAATCGTAAAAGAAGAAAATCAATATCAGGCAGCGTTCCGGCAGCTTCAACAAAGGACGACAGCGAGCGACGTAGCGTGGTTTGGACGGTTGCGCGAGAGCGCGATGGATCGGTTCGAACAGTTGGGCTTTCCATCAGTGAAAGAGGAAGAATGGAAATACACCAACGTCGCGCCCATAACTAAGCTGACCTTCGATCCGGCTCTACCAGCTATCGATGTTGATTCCCTGGCGACATCGACTGAGTTGGCGAGGTTTGGTTACCCGGAAGCACAAACGAGCCAGTTGGTGTTCGTAAACGGGGCTCTACGGAGCAACCTTAGTTCATTGGCCGGCGTGCCTGCCGGAGTCGTCGCGATTGATTTGGTTGAAGCCATCGCAGATGCGAAATATGGGGAGCTTATTCGCGAACAACTCGCCCGCAGTGCAGATTACAACGCCAATGCCTTCACAGCATTGAACACCGCGTGTGTCTCTTCCGGCGCGTTTATCCTGATTCGAAAAGGAACTGAGCTCGAATCTCCGCTCCACCTCAACTTCGTAAGCGATCCATCAGCCCCGAATTCAGTGAGCTTTCCGCGCGTTTTGATCATTTCAGAAGAGAACAGCCGAGCCACAGTTATCGAGAGCTATGCCGGAACTAACGACGCAGCCTATTTTACCAACGCGGTTGTGGAGATAGTGCTTAAAGACGGAGCACGCCTCGAGCATTACAAAGTTCAGCGTGAAAGCGTTGAGGCCTATCATGTTGCTACCACCAGCGCCGACCTGGGTCCAAACAGCAGTTACGACAGTACTACGATCAACTTTGGCGCCCGGCTTTCGCGGCATGACATCCACGTGAAGATGGCTCATGAAGGAGCTGAATGCTGGGTGGACGGACTGTACGTTGTCAGTTCTGACCAACACACCGACACGCATTCGGTCATCGATCACCAGCAGCCGCACTGCACCAGCCACCAACTCTATAAAGGGATTCTGGACGGTAAGTCGCGCGCAGTTTTCAATGGCAAGATCTTTGTTCGTCACGGTGCCCAGAAGACTGACGCGATGCAGACGAACAAGAACTTGCTGCTTTCAGATGAAGCGCGCGTCGATACCAAGCCCCAGCTGGAGATCCTTGCCGACGACGTCAAATGCGCTCACGGCGCGGCCGTTGGGCAGTTGGAGGAAGACGAGCTGTTTTACCTCGAGACTCGGGGGATCCACCCTGAGCTGGCGAAGAATCTTCTGACCTACGGTTTTGCGGAAGAAGTGATTGGCAAGATAAAGGTTGATTCGATAAGGGAGCAGCTGGATGAAGCTGTGCTGAATCGAATCAACGCTAGGCTGGAAGCATGATTGTTCTGGAGGTTGCCTTGTCAGCTAGAGTCGATCCCATCCTCACAGTCGCCGATCTGGATTTAATGCCAGACGACGATAATCGATACGAGCTCTTTGAAGGAGAAATATTCGTGTCCCGCGCACCCGGTCTACCTCACCAGACGGTTCTAGCGAATTTGCTGACTCTGATCAGAGTGTTTCTGGCACAAAATCCAGCCGGAAAAGTCTGGCCGACACCAGGCGTCATTCTTGACAATTTCAACGCCGCGATACCCGACATAGTGTTTGTGAGCACTGAGCGCCTCGAGGCTATAGCATCGGGCGAAAAAGTTACCGGTGCGCCCGATCTAGTCATCGAGGTCGTTTCGCAGGGAGTTGAAAACGAGCGTCGCGATAAGACGGTCAAGCGTCAGGCTTATAGCAAATTCGGCGTAAATGAGTATTGGGTGGTTGATCGATATCACCAGACAATCGAGGTTTACCGCCTGAAGGAAGGCCAGCTAGTGTTGGTAACTACTCTAGCGGACGGTGATCAGCTTACGACGCCGTTGCTGCCGGCGTTCACGTGCTTGATAAGCCAGGTTTTCGAAGGATAAATCTCAATGATCGCTAAATGCTAAAACGATATCGGGTCTGGCTTTGGACAGCCGTAGTATTTCTGCTCCTCACGGCGCTGATACATGCGTTGACGCTCTTTATTCAGCCAGCGCCGCAAAATGAAACCGAGCGGCAGCTCTTAAGCTTAATGACCAGTTACAAGCAGGACTTCGGCGGCGGTTTTCAGCGCTCGACGAAAGAACTTGTTACGGCCCTAAGCGCGTGCTTTTCACTGGTTTGTTTGTTGGGAGGACTCACGCTTGGATTCTTAACGAGAGCAAAGGCGGAGGTTCGCATCCTTAGAGGTGTCGTCGGCGTACACATCCTGGTCTTTGGAATTTGTCTTGCCGTGATGCTGGCGTTTACTTTCCTGCCGCCGATCGTACTGACAGGATTGATCTTCGTATCTTTGGTAATTGCCTTCTTGACTATGCCGAGACAGGAAGCTGAGTCTCCGGTTGCGTAGCCAGGTAGTGTCTCAAGTTGAGATCGAGTTTGAGCTCGAGTGAATAGGAACTAATTACGATATGTTAGCCGAAGCGAAATCAGCGGAATCAACACAGGCTCCGGGCACGACCTGGGACGTCGAGCGCATTCGCGCGGATTTCCCAGTGCTTCATCAAACGGTAAACGGCAAGCCCTTGGTCTACCTGGACAATGCCGCGTCTTCTCAAGTTCCCCAAGTCGTAATCGAACGGGGCAGCATGTATCTGGAGCAGGAACACTCCAACATCCACCGGGGTGTGCATTATTTGAGCCAGAAAGCGACCACGGCCTACGAGGGCGCGCGCGAGACAGTGAAACGTTTCATCAACGCTCGGGAGTCGAAGGAGTGCATCTTTGTCCGCGGCGCGACCGAGGGCATTAACCTGGTGATGCACGGTTACGGCCGCAAGTTCGTCTCCGCAGGGGACGAAATCATTATCTCTGCCATGGAACACCACGCGAACATCGTCCCCTGGCAGATGCTCTGCGAGGAGAAAGGCGCCAAGCTGCGCGTCATCCCGATGAACGATGCCGGTGAGTTGTTGCTGGACGAGTATGAGGGCCTGCTGAACGAAAGAACCAGGCTGGTGGCAGTTAATCACGTGTCAAACGCGCTGGGGACGATCAATCCCATCAAAGCGATGATTGAAAGCGCACACAAGTATGGAGTGCCCGTCTTGATTGATGGGGCCCAAGGCGCCCCGCACATAATTGTAGACGTGCAGGACCTCGACTGCGATTTCTATGCCTTCTCAGGTCACAAGATGTATGCCCCGACGGGAAGCGGAGTGGTTTTCGGCAAGGCCCGTTGGCTCGAGGAAATGAATCCGTTTCAGGGCGGCGGCGATATGATCAAGAGCGTGACGTTTGAGAAGACGACCCTCGCGGACCTTCCCAACAAGTTTGAGGCGGGCACACCAGCCATTGCTTCACAGATTGGTCTGGGCGCGGCGATCGACTACCTGAACAGTATCGGCCGCGAGCAAGCAGCCCGGTATGAACACGAGCTATTGCGCTACGCCACCGAGCGGCTTTCCGGTATCGAAGGTGTTCGGATCATCGGCACCGCGAGGGAAAAGGCCAGCGTGCTTTCTTTCGTGATTGACGAGATCCACCCGCACGACATCGGCACCATCCTGGATCAGGAGGGAATCGCGGTCAGAGCCGGCCATCATTGCGCGCAGCCGGTGATGCAACGATTCAACGTCCCGGCGACGGCCCGGGCTTCCTTCGCCTTCTATAACACGAGGCAAGAAGTGGACGTGCTGGCCAGCACGATTGAAAAAGTTATCGAGATATTCAGCTGAAATGTGCAAATGTCTGAACTAAGCGAGCTATACCAACAGGTCATCCTGGACCACAACAAGAAGCCGCGAAACTTTCGTAAGCTCGAGCACGCTAATCACAGCGCCGAGGGTTACAATCCTCTGTGCGGCGACCAATTGACCGTTTATCTGGAGTTAGAAAACGACTCGGTTAAGGACGTCAGCTTCGAGGGGTCCGGCTGTGCTATCTCCAAAGCCGCAGCCAGCATGATGACCCAGGCGGTTAAGGGAAAAACCAAACCGCAAGTGGAGCAGCTGTTTCAGGAATTTCATACCATGGTAACCGGCGACCCAGAGGAAGAGATCGAATCCAACCAGCTCGGCCACCTGAAGATTTTCGCGGGTGTGCGTGAGTTTCCCGTGCGGGTAAAGTGCGCGACGCTTTCGTGGCATACGATGCACGCCGCCCTCAATAATCAAGAGATCGTTTCCACGGAATAGGGTTACGAAAAAAACAACGATCCACGAAACACACGAAACAACACGAAATAAAGAGGGGCACCAAAAAGCTGGTGCCCTTCTTTATTTGAAATGGCTTAGAGTTTTACTAAGGGATAGTAACCCGCTTGCTGCTACTAAACGTGCCACCCGTGTACGTCCCGCCAACGGATAAGGTTGAGCTGGCTCCAGGTGTCGCATTTGTGAAGCTCACAACCGCATTCACAGTCGCCCCGGGAGCAATGTTGCCCAAACTCTGAGGCAGGGGCGCTCCAACTGTCGAGCCTAGCTTTGCTGTTGTGACTGTTACTTCATTGGCCACTTCGGAGCCGATGTTCTGCACAGTAACAGCGGCTTGCACCGTTGACGGATCGCTGCGAGTGACTTGGGAAGTAACTACCAGCCGCACTCCTCCGCACGGAGTAGTACAAACAAACCCGCCGGCTGAATCTACTCCCAGAGTGAAACTGTACGTTACGGTTCCCAGATCAATAGCGCCGTCCTGGAGATGTAATGTTGCCGTTATCGTACCCCCGCACGTTCCCGTGGCAGTGAAGGAGAAAGCTCTCGCTGCATTGTTACCAGGAGCGATTGCTCCGTAACTCTGCGGGCCTGATGGGGCGACCACCCCGCCTGACGATTGCAAGGTCGCCACCAGATTCGAGGTAGCGGCAGTGCCTGTGTTGGTTAGGCTCAGATTTACAGTTACGCGTTCGCCGGGATCGACGGCGTTGTTAAAGGCCGGACAGCTTTCGTTTACGAGGGTGGAACCGGCTGTTGCGAACGCGGCGCCCTCGAGACAGTTCTCGACGTTGTCCGGCAGGTTCGAGAAGAAGTCGTAACCGGTCAAGGCCTCAACCTGGTTAACCGAGACGATATAGTTTTGCCAGGGGTCATTTCGGATGCCCTGAATGTTTGGCATGATGACGGCGATGACTTGCGTCCCGCAGGTCACGCGGGCAACGTCATCGCCGCTGGCCTTCGGAAGCACTAGTGCCACTTTCCAGGTTTGCGCTGGAACAGTTACGTTGCCATTAGCGATTGTATTTACGGTACCAGAACCGGCGCTGCCAATACCTCCTGTCCCGGCGCCACCAGCAACGATGTAGATCTCGTTAGCTGGGAGAAGCGTTCGCAGATGGCCTTCCAGGCTGGCCCATGGTCCCTGGTTATTGTCCGGCGATTGGGCAAGCATATTCGTCATCAGGAATGTAGCTTGATTGATTGGAATTGAAGTTTCCTTGTCGCGATCGGCATTGGGAACCATGTGCCCGCGATCGAACCCGGATCCGGTGTAATCCAAACCTTGCACGCGGTACCAGTCGGGGGGAATTGCGGGATCCGCGCGGAACGTGTCGACACGAGCCAGAGTACCGATCCATTCGTCGGCCAAATGCCAGCTAACCCAGTTCGGTCCGCCGCGAGACCGATTGTATGAAAGGGTGAACTCGGGTTTCTCCATCAGGTAGTTGTCTGGCTGGCCAAGGTCAGCAGTCGCGCTATTCGGATTGCCCATCGTTAGATGAACGCTTGAAGGGTAGGGAGGCGCCGTGCCGGTCGCTACCGTAAAGGTAAAGAGGAAGTCGGCCGGCAGCGTGTCGGCGTTGGTTCCAGTGTCGTCACTATCCACATCGTGAATTGCGTTTTTAAAGATGGTGACGGTGCACTGTTCGCCCGGCTGGAAGTTAACGTTGGGCGTAATAACATGAGCGTCACCGCCGAAGAAAGAGGCCTCTGTCGCACTATTATGGAGACCAGTAACGGTGCAATTAATATTGTACCAACCGGCATCCACCGTGACAGGCTCAGTGAAATTAATGGTTAGGCTCGCATCACGAGGTGCGGATGAAGCGTTATTGCGCGGGTCGGTGCCAAAGACCGATGGTCCGATCTCGACTATGGGCGCCGTACGTCGCGGGTTGGGTGTGCCCGTAGCAAAGTCAGCTAAATTGTTGTCAGTGTCTCTAGCTCCGTTGTTATTGCGGAGCAGAGCAGTAGTGTTGCTCGGTGCTGCTGCTCTAGTGCCTTCGGCGCAGTTGGCCGTTCCCCCGTAACCTACAAAATCAACGATATCGGGGTCACCGATTGGGCAAGTGCCTACCAAAGGATCGAAGTTGCTGACCAGGGCGATTTTCCCGGTCGTCGCACTCATGTTTATGTCACCCGAGATGTTCGGGGCGGGAAGATCAGCGCCTGTGGCACCGCCAGCCAGGGCAACCAGGTAGTACTCTCCCGGTGCAATCGTGCCGCCGAGTGGTTGCGTCGTGAATTCCCAGGTGTCGCCAGCGGCAGAGGTATACTGGAGTGACCAGCCCGTGAGATCGAAAGTTACGTTGTGAGGGTTGTAGAGTTCGACGAAGTCTCGATTAAAGGTAGCGCCGCTATTGCCTCCACCGCCATATACCTGACTGATTGTAACGTGATCTGGAACCAGTGGCAGGACACCTAACAGAATATTCGTGTTTGCCGTACGAGACTGGGCATCGCCAATGGTCACGGGTAATGACTTCATGCCCGGTGGGTTATTCGAGGGCACGTTAGCCACGAAAGTAAAAGTGCTTCCGCTGCCGCCAAAGGTCTGAGTGGCTGAACCACCAATAGTTGAAAGATCGGCGGTTACTGTAATGCCGGTACTGGTTGGATTCTGACCTGGAGCCACGTGGACCGTCAGAGTGGTGGACTCTCCCTGCAAAACCGAGCTGGGATTTGCCGAACCGAAGCCGGAAAGAGCTGTACAGTCGTTTGTTGGTGAGGAACTATTACGCGGATTCGGATCGCCTAAAACGAAATCATGCGCATTATCGTTGGAGTCAAAACAACCGTTGTTCAACCTGAGGTCGGCCACAGTGTTAGAAAGTAGTGGCGCGGTCCCTGATCCTTCAAAACAATCGGTTGTGCCATAGCCGACGAAATCAACTATTCCGGAGCCGGTCGGGCAGGTCCCAGTCAAAGTCGTTGTGTTGTTTAGCACTGCCACTTTTCCGGAGGTTGAACTCACTGGAATAGTCCCAATAGCATCGGGCGTTGGCAGATCCTGGGTGCCGCCCGCACCCTGAGATTCTTGCACCAGGTAATACTGACCCGGTTGAAGTGTGAAGTTTGTAAGCGGAGTTACCTGCCAGGTTGAGGTCACTGTCGAGAAGACTTGGACTGACCAGCCGCTTAGATTAACCGGCGCAGAACTGTGGTTAATGAGTTCGATGTAATCATTTCTTAGAGTAGAACCTGTGTTACCGCCTCCGCCGTAGACCTGACTGATGACGACGATAGCCGGGTCGACAGTCGGGGTGGGCGTAGGTGTGGGTGTTGGGGTCGGTGTGGGAGTAGGGGTTGGCGTGGGAGTAGGGGTTGGCGTTGGGGTTGGGCCGCCCCCACAGGGATTCAGGGCCGTGCTGGTGTTGCGCGGCGCGGGCGTCCCGGGAGATACAGGAGCTACAGCACTGGAGAAGTCAGCACTGTTATTATCTGTGTCGACGCAGCCCGCGCTGTCTCGGAAGTCAGATGTCGTGGCGCTGATTGTCGGAGCAGCACCGGCACCTTCAAAAAAGTTCGCGTTTCCATAACCGATAAGGTCGACAATTGTTGCCAGTGCAGCTGGCAAACATGCGGTTGAACTTCCATTACATCCCAGCGGAGTCGTTGTATTAACTAACGCGACTTTGCCTGCGCCGGCGGCCATTTGTATTGGCGTGAGGTCCACGTGATCGGCCGTTGGCAAAGGGACACCCACTGCGGCGTTGCTTGCTTCCTGCACCAGAAAGTATTGGCCTGGCTGGATTGTTACCGCGGGCAGTTCGGTGATCAAGGTAGAACTGGAACCAAAATTGCCCGTACCAGTAGCGCTCGTGTACTGAAGCGACCAACCCGAAATAGATACGGGCGCGTTGCTGATATTGAACAGTTCAATGAAGTCGTGTGTGAAAGTGGCACTCGCATTACCCCCGCCTCCGTATACTTGGCTGATGACAATTGACGTTGATGCTGCATGTACGTTGCGTGCGAAGTAAACTTGGTGGACGACTATAAGAATTGCAAATAACGCGGCCACAAGGGCAATGAACAGACGAGTCCGCTGCGTGGATGGGAGCACAGTATTAGGCATAAATATTCCTCACAAAATTCAGTTTTAGGCTTCCGCACGAGTTTTGGAGGAATACCGAGCTGGGAAAGGAGCTGGCGGTAGGAAATGTGTGAAGCTTCTACCAGCTTTGCAGGTAGAGGTCAAGGCAACCAGCCTTAACTCCATGTTGCCTCGGACCGCCGAGAGTGCAGGCTGACAAACTCGCTCACGCACAGGCATAATCCCCGTGCGGAGGGTTTCCCCAATTTTATGCTCATTAGTGAGATTGAACTGCGCGAGATTCGTCTGCCGCTGGTCCACTTTTTTGAGACGAGCTTTGGCCGCACCACAGAACGCCGGATCGTGCTTGCCCGGGTCATCGACAAGGATGGGACCGAGGGTTGGGGCGAGTGCACCGCCGGCGAAGGGCCTTTCTACAGCGACGAATGGACTGACGCAGCCTGGGCTACTCTCAAAGAGTTCCTGGCGCCGATGGTCGTGGGCAATGAGCTGGAAGGCGCTGCCGGCGTGTTCCCGCTTATGAGTCCGGTGCGCGGGCATCGCATGGCTAAAGCGACGATCGAGACGGCTTGTTGGGAGATCGAAGCAAGACAGGCGGGTCTGCCTTTGTGGAAGCACCTCGGCGGCACATTTGATGAAATTCCGTGTGGCGTTTCGATTGGTATTCAGGACTCGCCTGACGAACTGCTCGAAAAGATTGCCAGGGAGCTGGCCGCCGGCTACCAACGGATCAAGATCAAAATCAAGCCGGGCTGGGATTGGGACATAGTAGCGCGCGTGCGGAAGCGCTTTGGTGATATCCGTCTGATGGGTGATGCTAATTCCGCGTATACCCTGGCCGATGCACCGCTCTTCCAGGATTTGGACCAGTTCAATCTGATGATGCTGGAGCAACCACTCTCGCATAACGACATTTTCGACCACGCCGAACTTCAAAAGCAGATCAAGACGCCGGTCTGTCTCGATGAGTCCATCCATTCCAGCGAAGATGCCCGGCATGCTATTGAGTTGGGTTCATGCCGCATCATTAATGTGAAACTCGGCCGGGTTGGCGGTCATGCGGAAGCTAAACGGGTCGAGGAGGTCTGCCGGGAAAACAACATCCCCGTATGGTGTGGGGGCATGCTCGAATCTGGAGTTGGCCGGGCACACAATATCGCGATGGCTACGCTCGCCGGATTCACTCTTCCCGGCGATGTTTCCGCCAGTTCGCGCTACTGGGCCGAAGACATAATCGACCCTCCCGTTATCGTCACCGCGCAAGGCACCATCATGGCACCAGAAGGACCTGGGCTGGGCTTTGACGTAAACATGGCTCGGATTGATTCGCTCACTGTTCGCAAAGAGACGATTGCGAGAAAGAGTTCCGCTTCTGGTCTGCGGTAGCCGCCGGACCTTCCAACAGCAAAATGGCATCCGAAACTTCAAGCGCACTAGTCCGGCAATTTCAACAAAGGTTTCATGAAAAACAGACGGAGATAGTCTCTCTGATTCAAGCGCTTGTGGAAACCGAGTCGCCTTCAGGAGATGAGTCCGGCAGCGGTGCTGTGGTCGAGCTATTGGCCAACGCGGCAGCCGAAGCCAGATGCGTCAGTGCCATTCAGCGAGTTGACGTACCAGGGTTTGGACAACATTTGGTGATTCGCGCCTTCGGTGGCCAGGACGAGGCCGGAACGATCCTAATCATTGGCCATACCGACACTGTGCATCCGCGCGGGTCGATTGCCAGTCGACCGTGGCGGGTTGCGGGAAACAGGATCTACGGTCCCGGCATCTTCGACATGAAGGCCAACTGCGGATTGGCAATCGCCGTACTGCTAGCGTTCGACGATCTCGGAATCGTCCCTCGCTGTGGCGTCACGTTGGCCTTAACTTGTGATGAAGAAGTCGGGAGCTTCTCAGGCTGGCCGTTGCTGGAAAGACTGGCCCGGGGCAGCGCGGTCCAGTGCGGGTTAGTACTCGAGCCACCGGTCTCGGGCGGGAGCGTCAAAACCGGCCGCAAAGGGACGGGAATGTTCACCATGAAAGTCGAAGGCCGGGCTGCGCATGCCGGCTTAGATCCGGAGAAGGGCGCCAGCGCCATCCTGGAACTAGCGAGACAGATTGAGCGATTGCACGCGCTCAACGATCTGGGAGGCGGAGTCACAGTCAACGTGGGTCTCATTAGCGGTGGCACCAGGTCGAACGTCGTTGCTGCTCAAGCCGATGCTGAGATTGATGTCCGCTTTTCAACGGCGGAAGAACTTAAAGCAATCGAACGGGCCGTGCTCGCGACCACACCCTTTGACGACCGAGTGACTGTGACTCTGACAGGCGGCATAAACCGGCCACCGCTGGAAAGAACGCCACAGGTCGTTGAGCTCTATGAGTTAGCGAAGAATGTCGCGGCTACCATCGGGTTCGACCTTCAGGAGGCACAGGTTGGCGGAGCGTCTGACGGAAACTTTCTGGCTGCGATGGGAATTCCGATTCTTGATGGACTCGGGATCGACGGTGATGGTGCGCATGCGGACCACGAACATATCCTTATCGATGACATTCCTCGGCGCGGCGCGCTACTGGCGGGACTGATCGCTTCGCTCTAAGTTCCGAGTTCTGAGTTCTGAGTACTGAGTTCTGAGTACTGAGTTCTGAGTACTGAGTACTGAGTACTGAGTTCTGAGTTCTGAGTACTGAGTTCTGAGTACTGAGTTCTGAGTCCCTAGTTCTCAGTTGAGCTTCGGGTTTAGGTTCTCAGTCCCGTTAGGGACGGAATGTTTATAGCCTCAGTTGCATTTAGAAGTGGAAAGCTCCGTAAGTGCTGAATGTTACCCGTGGCGCTCCTACGGAGCTACGAGAGGAATAAGGAGCCATGACTATAAACATTCCGTCCCTAACGGGAGTGAGAACCTAAACCCGAAGCTCAAACTCAGAACTCAGCACTCAGAACTCAGCACTCAGAACTCAGAACTCAGAACTTGAACGATGAAAATCGCTACCTGGAACGTTAACTCCATAATCGCCCGGCTGCCTCATTTGACGAGATGGCTCGACTCTGTGCAGCCCGACGTACTCTGTTTGCAAGAGACCAAGTGCACGGACGACAAGTTTCCCGTGGATGTCTTGAGAGAGCGCGGCTATAGCTGCATAACGTTCGGGCAGCAATCCTACAATGGCGTCGCAATTCTTTCTCGCGGTGAAGGTGAGAATGCACAGCGCGGCTATCCTGGAGTTGAAGAGGCGACGCATGCCCGTCTATTGTCGGCTCGGTTTGCGGGAGTAGATATCGTCAACGTCTATATCCCAAATGGCCAGGCGGTTGGCTCTGAAAAGTTTGAGTTCAAGCTTGACTGGATGCGGCGACTACGGTCTTTTTTTGAAACCCGCTACCAGCAGACAAATCCGATCTTGCTTTGCGGGGACTTTAATGTCGCTCCAGAAGACCGCGATGTTCATAATCCGCAGCTTTGGCAGGAGCGCATCATGTGCAGCCAGGCCGAGCGGGAGGCGTTAGCTAGAATCAAGGCGTGGGGATTTGACGACTGTTTCCGAAGGCATCATGAGGAAGCCGGAAAGTTCTCCTGGTGGGACTATCGAGCGGGCGCATTTCGACGCAATCATGGTCTCAGAATTGACCATATCTGGACCAGCGCGTCATTGACCGCGAGCAACCTGAATACCTGGATCGACATTGAGCCGCGCACATGGGAACGGCCGTCCGATCATGCACCGGTCGTTGCAGAGTTTGGTTGATTCTGTCGGCTAGGCTCAGCTTAAATGGTGTCCTGAGCCCGCCACAGAATCGGTTTCGACTTAAGGAGTATTGGTAGGCATCGTACCGTAGCTGAAGCCACCAGTCATCCCGTTGACCACGCAGGCCAGAATAATCAGGATGGTCCAAATTATCATGAGATTCTTGATGTTAAGTCTCGTTGCATTCATCCAGCCCCAGATGAAAACATAGAGCCCGCAGAGTAATCCGAGAATTCCCTTCAATGCACCTTCATTCTGAAAGAGCTTGATCAGAATGATGATTTGCAAGATTACAGCGGCCAGAAGTAACAACGCTCCTAGAGCAGCCATTGCGATTTTCCTCCGTTAGTTTTCTATCTAAACACCAAACGTCTATCTTCGAATTAGCTGGAAGAATGCTGTTGGGAACAACAGCAACCTCGCCAACCAGTAAAGAACCAGACCAACAAGAATTATGACGGACAGGCCAGTGCGCCGTTCGATGTCCTCGAGTCTGTCGACGAGAGGTTCGCGCTTTTTTTGTGGAAGCACGCCAGAGATTCCGCTCAGAACGATACCTGCAAGGAATAGTGGGGCGAACGCGTGGAAGGCCAGAGCGGCATGAAGATCGCCGTGGGCCAGAAGACCTATGGCCCGGGTTAGCCCACATCCCGGACAAGGAACTCCGAACAAATTAAGAAATGGACATGGCCAGCCTGGGAGCCCAAACCAAAACAGCCCAAGCTGGGCCATCGCAAGTCCCCAAAGCCCCAACGCGACATTCCTCTGACGGAACAGCGGTGAAAGGGGCGCCGGGAGATCTAGTGACAGTGACATTGGCGGCCGCATTCTATAGCAAGAGTGCTTTCATGGCGAAGTTTTTTAGTTTGAGGTGAGTTCAGCGGTTTTCTCAGTGATGTCTTTTTGCGCCCACTCGTTATCACGACTGGCTTCACCAGCCTTGGCGCGCTTGGCGGCTTTCATCTTTTGCACCAGATCCATGTGAGTTGAAAAATATTGGAGGCTTTTCCCAACGATCTCCTGGACAGAAGCAAACCCTTTGTCGGTCATAAACTTCTCCAGACCTTCGTTAAGCTCGTCGATCATCTTCACCCCGTGAAGCATGACCCCGGTGCAAAGCTGAACGGTTGAAGACCCAAGCAACATAAACTCCAGAGCATCGTGTGACGACTCGATGCCGCCGATGCCACTTATGGAAACCTCTTTGGGCAGACTGAGGGCCAGCTGGCTTACCATGCGCAGCGCTATGGGACGGACAGCTTGTGAAGAATAACCGCCGGGGACCGTGTGACCTTCTACGGTTGGCATGGGCCTGAGCGTATTCAGGTCGACGCCGATGACCGACAGAATAGTATTGATCGCTGAAACGCCAACGGCACCGCCCCGTACTGCGGCGTGGGAAGGCTCCTTGATATTTGTAATGTTGGGCGTCATCTTAGCCCACACCGGAATCCGGGAAACCTCGGTGACCCAGCCAGTAACTTCCTCGGTGAGATCAGGATGTTCGCCCATCTCCGAACCCATCTTGCGCTCCGTCATCCCATGAGGACAGGAGAAGTTTAGTTCAAAAGCATCGACGCCGGTGTCCTGCACAAGTTTCGTCAATTCCTGCCAGCGACTCTTCTCATACTCTTCCATGATCGAAGCAATCAGGATGTGATGAGGATAGTCTTTCTTTAACTGGCGAAACTCATCCAGCCAAACATCGATTGGCCGGTCGGAGATCAATTCAATGTTCTCAAACCCGATCACTTCTCCGGACACTTTCGAGCGCAACTTTCCATAACGCGGCACAACATTGACGACCTTGGCAGACTCGAGACTGATAGTCTTGGCCACAGCGCCGCCCCAACCGGCGTCGTACGACTTCGCGATTACTCGCGCGTTGGTTCCCGGCGGCCCTGAGCCCAGCAGGAAAGGGTTGGGGAATTTCATTCCGTTGACGGTGATCGATAGATCCATGGACATTCCTCGATTTTTGATTTCAGATTTCTGATTGCCGATCTGTCTCTCGGTTTTTCGATCAGATCACTTCTATCTCAGTGCCTCAAAGACGGCAGCGACTAGAACTGCGAAAAAAAGGATTGAAAAGAAGAGGGCCGCAACTAACATGCCTGCCAGATACATGGCATCGTACGCTTCTCTTTGCTCTTGATGGTCCAATTTATAAAGCCGCCAAGCTCCTTTCTGAAATTTGTAGCGGGTTGATTTTTTAAGAACCAAAATCCAACAGCCGGCGCTACATAAGAGAAGTGAAAGAAGAATCAGTACTTTCTCTGTCATTACTCTTATTACTACCTGCCAGCGAAGCAAGACAACAATCGCGACTTCGTTTGTTGCAACGAGCAAATCGGCAATTGGAAATCGGAAATCGGCAAAGTCCCTAGTCAGCGACCAACGCCCCGTATGAATCCGGTCGGCGGTCGCGGAAGAATTGCCAGGTGTTTCGCACCTCGCGGATCAAATCCAGATTCAAGTCTGCCACCACTACCGCATCCTGGTCGCGAGGGGCTTCGGCGATAAACTGCCCCCGCGGATCGCAGAAATAGCTTTGTCCGTAAAACTCACCGATGTCCCAGGGCTGTTCATGACCCACTCGATTGATGGCTCCGACGAAATAGCCATTGGCTACTGCATGAGCTGGTTGTTCCAGGCGCCACAAGTACTCTGAGAGACCGGCCACGGTTGCCGACGGATTGAACACTATCTCGGCCCCATTCAAGCCGAGAGCGCGAGCTCCTTCCGGGAAGTGACGGTCGTAGCAGATATAAACACCGATGCGTGCGAACGCTGTGTCAAACGCGGGATATCCGAGATTGCCCGGCCGGAAATAGAACTTCTCCCAGAACCCCGGGTTAACGTGTGGAATGTGGTTCTTCCGATACTTACCCAGGTACTTTCCGTCGGCATCGATAACTGCAGCGGTGTTGTAATAGATGCCGGTGATCTCCTCCTCATAAATAGGCACGATGATCACCATGGCGTGCTCTTTAGCGACTTCCTGCATCAGTCGCACGGTTGGCCCGTCCGGAATTTTCTCCACGGCCTCGTACCAGCGCGTTTGCTGCTCGGCGCAAAAATAGGGCGTAGTGAACACCTCCTGCATGCAGAGAATCTGCACGCCCTGCTCGGCAGCTTGCTCGATGAAGCCCAGGTGCTTCTCAATATTGATCCGTTTGATGTCGTCTACCGGCAGATCCGTCGGTGCAGCGTTTGAACACTGAATCAGTCCGCATTTAACAGTTCGGGGCATATCCACTCCAGGGTTTTAGGTTTAAGTCTCAAGGATCTGAGATCTGAGAGATTCCGAAATTCCAAATCCGAAATTCTTCTGTTTAGGCCGCTTTGGCCAACGCCGCCGCCGGTTCGGGCGGCTCATCCGGTTGTGACGGCCAGAGCTTCGTCAGAACCAGGTGCGTTAGTCCAGCGACGCCAAACCCTACGAACCAGGCATAGTCATAAAGTGGTCTCAGGGCGGGTACTACTAATCCAATCCAGGCCAGTCCGCACCCAAGCAATGTCGCCACGACGGCTCGCCAGTTCCAGCCGCCATTGTAAGTGTAAACACCTCGCGGTCGGTAGAGATCTCCAAGCTTCAGTCGCTTCCTCCGCAGAACCCAGTAGTCGAAAATCAACACTCCGGCGATTGAACCAAGCCCGCCTGAATAGCCCACCAGCCAGGCGAAAATATAACCCGAAGGATCGGCTAGCAGTCGCCAGGGCTGCATCAGGATGCCGATGATCCCGGTAATTAGTCCGCCAGTGCGGAACGAGATCAACCTGGGAAAAGCGTTGGCGAAATCATTTGCCGGAGAGACAACATTAGCGGCGATGTTAACCGCCAGCGTTGCCACGACTACCGTGAACATCGAAACCGCAACCACCCACACATTACCGAACTGCCCCACCAGCTTCATTGGATCCCAGAGTTGTTCGACCTTCATGTGGGGATAGATAACCACCGCTGCTGAGGTAATCATAACCCCCATAGCGGCGAAGAGCGTCATCGTGGTGGGCAGTGCCACAACCTGGCCAATCACCTGATCTCGTTGGCTCTTACCAAACCGTGTGAAGTCGGGCATGTTGAGCGATAGCGTGGCCCAGAAACCGATCATCCCTGTCAGCGACGGAATAAAGATAGGCCAGAACTCTCTCAGACTATGGAATTTTCCCTGCTGGCTTAATAAGTAGCCTAGCCCCTGGGCTTTCCAAATTGCCCAACCGAGTAACAGCGCGGTCATGATCAGGACGAACGGCGCGGCCCAGTTTTCGACCCTTCGCAGCAGATCCATACCACGATAGATGATGTAGATGTTCAGGCCCCAGAACAGGAGAAACGAAAACCACTCAGTAACACTATGTCCTCCGAAGGGACCACCCAACAGGCCTTTCCATCCGGGAATGACCGCCCCGAAGAATACGTTCAGAGCTTCGCCGCCGATCCATGCTTGAATTCCAAACCAACCGCAAGCGACGATGGCCCTCATTAGGGCCGGCAAGTTTGAGCCATAAGTGCCGTAAGCTGCGCGAGCGAAGACGGGGAAGGGAATCCCGTATTTGGTTCCCGGATGTGAGTTCAGTAGAATCGGAGCTAGAACAATGGTATTTCCCAGCAGGATCGTAATGAGCGCTTGCCACCAGTTCATGCCCGCGCTAATTAATCCGGAGGAGAGCATGTAGGTGGGAATACAGTGCGCCATGCTGATCCAGAGCGCGGCATAGTTGTAGGTAGTCCAGTTGCGTTTCGCTACTGGAACTGGCGCGAGGTCTTCGTTGTAGAGTGGACTGCGACTGATTTCCTGGGCCACATCTTCGCGCAACTCAACGCGGCCGTCGGAATGCTGAATGACCTCATGGTTAGTGGTCATAGTTTAGTCATAGGTGGGTCCCAAATTCTAAAACTTCTAGTGAAGTTCAAAGCTGACAACTACGCGTGCCGTGATTGAGATTTGACCGAGAGCAATAGTGCTCCCGCCATCCGAGTAGGAACCCTCAACTCCCCTAGAGAAATTTGCAGTGGTGTTGTTGGCCGAATATGGATTGTTGATCCCCTCCTCCGAAATCGAATACGCCTTTCCGATCGTTTGCCCGATTTCGCGTGCGAGAGCGCTGGCTTTCTCCTGCGCTGCCTTAATTGCCATAGCCCGCGCTTGATCCTTGAGCTTGCGGCTCTGCGTCGTGCGAAACACCACGCTTTTAATGCGCGTTACGCCTGACGTGAAGATGTCTGCCAGCAATCGTTCGGTCTTGGCGACATCTCGAAGCACAATGGCCATCTCTTTGCTGACTGAATAGCCCAGGAAGACGGAAGGCTTTCGGGTCGCCTCTTCGTCAGAATATCTTTCGTCGAGGCTGATGTAATCTGTTTGCACCAACTCTGGCGGAATCTGATAACTCCTGGTCAAGGCCAGGACCTTTTTCACGACCTCGTCATTTCTTTTTTGCCCGTTCGCCAGATCTTTATCAAGGGTCAGTACTTGCAAGTTGAAGACAGCTTCATCCGGCACTACCATTATTTCGGCCTGTCCGGACACCGTCACCAATGGCCGATCCGGAGTGCTTTGCGCAAGCACGTTAATGGTCGCTGTCGAGATTACAAGGACCAGAGAGACAAATTTGAACATCAGGCGGCAACCTCCTGGGCCTGGGCTGGATTGAATCGGGTTCTTTCGCCCACCTTCGCAGCTTTTGAACTCTACACCGCCGCGCAGGTTCCCCGCTTCAGGAATTGTCCGTCGCCGGGCTTGCCTTTGTATTCTCCATTTTCAATCACTACCCGGCCACGTGAGAGCACAGTCTCGACGACGCCTTTGATTTTCTTGCCTTCATAAGTGTTGTAATCGACATTCATGTGACTGGTCTTCACACTCAACGTCTGTTCCTTCTCGGGGTCGAAGATCACAATGTCGGCGTCGGAACCGACGGCTATTGTTCCCTTCTTTGGAAACAGACCAAACATCTTGGCCGCGGCGGTTGACGTGAGTTCCACGAAGCGATTGAGACTGATCCGGTTTTCGACTACCCCACCGTTGTAGATCAGCGGCACACGGTTTTCAACGCCGGGAGCCCCGTTGGGAATCTTGGAAAAGTCATCACGTCCCAGCTCCTTCTGCTCCTTCATGCAAAAGGGGCAGTGATCTGTGGAGATCACTTGCAGGTCGTCCATCTTCAAACCTTTCCACAGTTCGGCCTGGTTCGATTTATCGCGCAGCGGTGGCGTCATAACATACTTCGCGCCTTCGAAGCCCGGCTCATCATAGTTGTCGAGCGAGAGAAAGAGATACTGCGGACACGTTTCAGCAAAGGCCAGGATCCCACGGTCACGAGCCTGACGGACCTGGTTGAGCGCATCCGCGCAGGAGAGATGGACGATGTAAACGGGGGTCTCGGCCATTTCGGCAATCGCTATAGCTCGATGAACACCCTCGGCCTCGGCGATGGTGGGCCGGGTCAACGCGTGATACTTCGGCGCCGTTCGGCCTTGCTGCAGTGCGCGTTTGATTATTTCGTTGATGACGATGCCGTTTTCGGCGTGCATGCAGATCAGTCCGCCTCGTTCGCCGGCCGCGGACATGGCGCGAAAGATAGTGGCGTCGTCAACCAGAAAGACTCCCGGGTACGCCATGAACATTTTGAAGCTCGTCACACCTTCGTCCATGGCAGTATGCAGTTCTTCAATCTGATTGTCTTCGAGTTCCGTTGTGATCAGATGGAAGCCGTAGTCGATGGCCGTCTTGCCTTCCGCTTTCGCGTGCCAGTTGTCGATGCCCTCGATCAGTGACTGGCCCTTGTACTGCACGGCGAAATCAATAATGGTGGTGGTGCCGCCGTGAGCGGCCGCCAGCGTTCCGGTGCGGAAGT
The DNA here is from genome assembly GCA_023717565.1 of Pyrinomonadaceae bacterium. GTDB lineage: Bacteria > Acidobacteriota > Blastocatellia > Pyrinomonadales > Pyrinomonadaceae > PSRF01. The sequence goes on from JAMQPI010000386.1 coordinate 25,509, forward strand.
CGTCGGAAGCCTGGGTGCCGCCGAAGGGAAGTTCCATGTGCGTGTGTGGGTCAATGCCGCCGGGAATGACCAGCTTCCCCGCGGCATCGATAATCTTGTCGGCTTCCATGTCCAGCTTTGTGCCAATCACGGATACAACCTCTCCGTCTATTAAGATGTCTCCGTGATAGTTGTCGGCGGCGGTGACGATGTGGCCATTGCGGATTAGAGTTTTCATAGGATCAGACAGCGGCAATGATTTCAAATCAAAGGTGAACGATCAGTTGAATTTGTAACGGCGTTACCAATCAGTAGGACGTTGGTCCCTTTGGGGGGCGAGGATAGTCTAGAGAGACCGCGGTGTCTATAAACATTCTGCGTCTGGCGGGATGCAGAAAACCCGAGAGCAGGTAAAGAACCGGCAAAAACGATCCACGAAATCACACGAAATCACACGAATTAAGACATCTATTTCGTGCAGTTTCGTGGATCGTATTGGCTTTTCAGAGATCGTAACAAGTCTAACGGAACCTGATTTGTGTGCGGTGGGGAGGGGCGGCAGAGTCGGTACGACTCTGCCGCCTTGCGTTGCTTTCGGGACTATTAAGGCATCAATTCCGAAGTCAGCAAAGCACCTTGTAAATTCACCAATACGGCGCTGAGCTTAAGAACTCGTCCAGTGTCTTTAGCGATCCAGACGGTTTGCTTGTCGGCGTCGTTCTCAGTGTCCACAATATCTACCTTGTAGGCGTCGAAGGTGCCGGCCGGTACCGTCACGCTTTCAATTTTCACAACCTTTAGTTGCTTGAGTTGCGGCTTCTGTTTTTGCACATCGAAGTTGCGGAAGCTGAGACTGTAGCCTTCACCTAGTGGCAAAGCGGCGATTATTTCTAAACTGCCGGCGCCATCGGCGAAAAGACTCCCACCCATATCGACGTCGATCGGTTTTGACTGGCCGTTCATTGTCATCGTGCCAGTCGCCTTGCTTCCTTTTACATCGAGCTCGATCTCCACTGGCCCCTGTCTAATTGAACGGTGCTTTAGCAACAGGCTTCCTTTTTCGATGGTGGAGATATCGACAATGTCACCCTGCGGGGTTTCCGCAGTATCAGTTACGACCCAAACGCCGTTTTCTTCCTTGATTTCAGTCTTGATCGTAATTGGAATCGTCTGACCGCCAATCTCGACTACCGCTTTGTAGATCGACATCCCAGCTTTCAAGTCTTTAACAGGTTTAGGTGAGCCGGCAGCGACAGTTGCTTCAACCTTCTTGGGTAGGGTCACGGTCTTCACATCGACTGTGATCTCTTTCAATCGAGTCGCAACTTCCGGTGTCAGACTCTCCTGGAACCGGCCTCCCAGATGTTTGGCCAGAAACTTTTCAGCGGTAGCAAACATGGACATGTTATTTACCGGCCGAGCAAAGCCGTGGCCTTCGTCGGGTGCGACAAGGTACTCAACCGGAAAACCGCGATCGCGCAAGGCAATCACAATTTGATCCGACTCGCGCTTAGTTACCCGCGGATCGTTTGCTCCCTGCACTACGAGTAGCGGTGTCTTGATCTTATCGGCGGAGCTGAGCGGTGATTGACGCAGCAATTGGGCCTTGCCCTCAGGAGTATTGGGGTCGCCCATGCGTTCGTAGAAAAGTTTTCGTATTGGTTCCCAGTAGGGTGGAATCGACTCCAAGAGTGTAATGAGATTTGAAGGTCCGACAATCGACACGCCGGCAGCATATAAGTCAGGTGTGAACGTGACTCCGGCAAGTGTGGCGTAGCCGCCGTAGGAGCCTCCCATAATACCCACCCGTTTTGGATCGGCGATACCTTCGGCAATCAGATACTTCGCGCCCCAGGTCACGTCGTCCTGCATTTTTTGGCCCCACTCTTTGTTGCCAGCATCCAAAAACTTCTTGCCGAATCCGGTGGACCCGCGGAAGTTTGGCTGCAATACCGCATAGCCGCGATTTGCCAGAAACTGGGCGAAGCCGTTATAGCCCCACGAGTCGCGTGCCCAGGGCCCGCCATGAGGGACGATGATCGCGGGCAAATTCTTAGCCGCGACGCCTTTCGGGACCGTCAAGTAGGCGGGAACCTCCAGTCCATCGGATGACTTGAAACGCACAGCCTTCATTGAGGTCAAAGATGCGCGTGGAAGTTTCTCGCGGACCCGATACTGCAACGTCAGCTTTTTCGTCTGACGATCAAAAAGGTATCGTTCACCTGGTTCTGTATCACTGAACGCAGTAATCAAAAATAGGCGCTCATCCCTGGTTGAGTTCGAAAAGGCTAACTGTTTACCGGGCAGCTTCTTTTGCAGCAACTTGTAGTCAGATTCGAAGCCTTTGTCCTTCCAGTAGATTCGCTCCTGGTCGTCGTTATACGACGTGGCGATCAGTTCGTCAGTCACTTCAGAGAAGGATGCATTCCCGAAGTCAACCCGGTTCATCGGATCGGATTCGACTAACTCTTCCTTGCCGGTAGCCGGATCAAAAAGGACGAGTTGGGTAAGATTCAGGGCTGGGCCCTTGTTCGTTTCGAAGTAAACCCGCTGGCCATCCTTGTGGTACTGAACTGGCCCGCAGCTTTCAAACACATTGCACGAATAGACCTTCGTGAAGCCTTTGTCATCCACCCGCAGAACTTCCGTGTCACCATTCTCCGCGGCTCTGGTGGCGAGCTTTAGCTGATCCTTCAGATCGAAGACCCAGCCGGTGATTCGTTCCGTATTTTGGCGAATCAGAGTTCTCTCGCCAGTGGAAATCTTGACCTTATACAAATCATGCCAGGCCTTGTCGCGGTCATTCAGACCAATGTACATGGCGTCAGGTTCACTACGCGGCACGGCGTAGATTGCCGCCCGTATGCCCTTCGCGTCAGTTAAATTTCGCGCGGCGGGGACATCCTCACCGGCGGCGGGGCTATCGGCCGGGTTTACGGCGTAGACGTTGAAGTTCTCATCGCCGGCCTTGTCCTGCGCGAACAGGACGTATTTGCCGTCACGACTCCAAAAGTACTGGGTGACGGGGCGGCTCTTGTCGGCAGTGATGGGCTTCGCGGCTTCGAACGGTTCCTCGGTGCGTTTGACCCACACGTTGCGCGTACCCTTCAAAGGCTTGATAAACGCGAGGAACTTCCCGTCGGGCGAGAGTTGCGCGCCGGAAATTTCGGGGTCGCCGAAAAACAACTCACGATCGATGATTTCGGGTTGAGACTTAGCCTGGGCGAGTGTGGTACCGGGTGCGGCGAGCATCACGAGCATCGCGCCCGCCAGTAGAATCAGAGGGAATGTCGATCGAATTAGTACTGTTCGACTAAATATTCGCATAGTTGACCTTCCTTAGGTGGCTTGATGGCGTTGAGAATCGGAATACAGATAGGTTGTTACGTCCCGGGGTGGTCGCGAGTTTCACGAATTAAAAGGAGATCTGCCGAATTCGGCTCATTGCGCTAAACCGTCGCGAGACCGGCGTCCATTGCAGCTATCATTTCATCCACATGATCCTTCGTGGAGTTCAACATCAACCCGGTGCGGATTACGTTTCCGTAAAGTCCGCCCTTGCCTATCAACACGCGTTGACGTTTCGTCTCCTCGAAAACTTTGACGACGGCCTCAGGAGCCGGCTCCTTCGTCTCCCGATCTCTTACCAACTCGACGCCTTGCATTAGTCCCAGGCCACGAACATCACCAATGACCGTGTACTTTTGCTTCAGTTCTTCCAGTCGCTGTCGCAGATAGGCTCCAACCTCAGCGGCGTTGCGCTTCAGATCCTCCTCTTCGATAACCCGGATTACCGCGAGCGCTGCGGCCATCGAAACCGGATTGCCGCCGAAAGTCGAAAATGTCAGACCCGGGTACTTGTCCGCCACTTCCGGTGTAGCCACGGTTATACCCAACGGCACTCCATTGCCGAGACCCTTCGCAGAAGTAATGATGTCCGGCTGGACGTCCCAGTGTTCGATAGCAAACCACTTATCCCCGGTCCGTCCCCAGGCCGTTTGCACTTCGTCTGCTATGAAGAGCCCGCCGTGTTTGCGCGTAATCTCGACAGCGCGTTCAAAGTAGCCCGGAGGTGGAACAATGAAACCACCCACGCCCAGGATGGGTTCGGCCATGAACGCCGCAATCTCGCCGGTGGTTGTCGTCATGATCAACTCTTCGATGTCGTTTGCGCAGGCCAGCCCACATTCCGGATAAGTGAGCTTGAACGGACAGCGATAACAGTAAGGCGCGCGCGCATGAACGAAACCGGCAACTTGAGCCGGCAAAGGTCGCCAGGTTGAATGCCCCATTGCCGATAACGCAGTAGCCGAACGGCCGCTGTAGCTGTGACGCAGCACGACGATCTCGTGACGACCGGTTGCAGTTTTGGCCGCGTGGATTGCCGTGTCGTCAGCTTCGGTTCCGCTATTCGTAAAAAACGATTTCTTCAAACGACCGGGCGTGATCTGGTGAAGCTTCTCAGCCAGGTCCGACTACGGTTTGTTAGCGTAAAGCGTGGAAGTGTGTTGCAGCGTTTTGACTTGATTGATGATTGCTTCACTAACCTTGGGGTTTGCATGGCCCACGCTTACCGTCAACACGCCACCGAAACAATCAAGATACTTGTTACCCTGGTCGTCCCAAACATGGAACCCCTCACCGCGCACCAGCGCGATCGGTTCCTGGTAGTAGGTGGCTACTGCTGGGAAGAGAAACTCTTTGTGCTTGCGGACGGTTTCGGATTGCGTTGTTTTGATCTCAGCGGTACTCATGAGGTTTCCTCGTTACGGTAATGAAGCGGTCGCCAGCAAGTAGAACGGTTCTGAATTAGTGTAGACGACAAAGGTCACAATGCTACGGACTTGGTTTCGACGTTAGATGTTTGCGGGTGGCGCTGGCTGAAAGCAGCGACAACCAGAAGAATGATCACGCCTGCGAATAAGAAGTCCTGGCATACCTGCGCCACAGCGTAGAGGCGGCCAATGCTATCGTAGGTCCAACCACTGTCCCGCAACCTGGGCAGAAAGTAGTACACAAACATGAAAAAGAGTGATTGAGATAGAAAGACGCCCATGCCGATCGCTGTCAATAGAGAGACTCTTGGATGTCGCTTCCAGCGTGCGATAGCGAGCACAATCCCCACCAGGGCCAACAAGATAATCGGCAGACGCCTTGCCAGAAGGTAAACAAGTTCCATGACGGTTTTAGGATCTTAGTCGCAAATATTTTCCTTTATTCAGGATTCGACTTGTTGCCTTTGAGACGAGGGTCGCTGAATGAAAACAGCCAGCAACAGTACAGCCATGGCCACGGCAAACAGGACGTTGTAAATAGTGCCTAATACCACAAAAACGCTTTGCGCACTGGCAGGATTTCCAACACTCACGACCCATCGTGGGACCCATACGAAGACTGCGGCGAACGCAAGGCTACCCAGGCTAAGAAAAGCTAGAGCAATTATTACGATCAGCGAGGCTCTGGGATGCCGCTTCCAGCGAACGATGGCGACGACAATGCAGATCAACATCGTAAGCAGAGATGGTAACTGCGTTAGTACGTCGAGCAGTAAGCGGTAAAGATCCTCGTTAACGCTTTCCATATAGCGATTCTAGTAGAGGTTTCCTTCGCGTTTGCGGCCTGTGTAATCCACGTAGACAACTTTTAGTTCGGTATAGAAGTCCAGTGCAGTTGAGCCCTGCTCTCTGTCGCCGATCCCCGTTCCCTTGGTACCGCCAAACGGAACGTGGGCTTCGCCGCCCGTTGTGGGAGAGTTGATGTGCGTCATTCCGGTTTCAATCTCGTCAACAAAACGAAAGATACGCGCGGCGTCGTTCGAGAATATGGAAGAAGAAAGGCCGTACTCGCAGTCGTTAGCCACCCGCATGGCCTCATCGAAATCTTTTACCCTCAGTACTGACAATACCGGTCCAAAGATCTCCTCGCGCGCGATGCGCATGTCGGGCGTGACGTGATCGAACACAGTTGGCTGAACAAAAAAGCCCTTATCGAGTCCGTTGCCGCTGGCGCGAGCGCCGCCAGATACCAGAGTCGCGCCATCTTCACGTCCGATATCGATGTAGCTCAGAACCGTCTTGAACTGGCTTTCATCGACGCTTGGGCCCATCTCGGTTGTGGCGTCGCTGCCGTCACCAATTCGCATACTCTCTGCTCGCTCGGTCAGACGCTGCACAAACTTATCGGCAATCTCATTGACGACCACAGCTCGGCTCGTAGCTGTGCACCTCTGTCCACTCGATCCGAACGCGCCCTGGGCCGTTGACTCCACTGCCAGATCGAGGTCGGCGTCTTCCATGATCACTACCGGATTCTTACCGCCCATCTCACATTGGACCTTGGCACCGCGCCGGGAGGCCTGCTCGTAAAGACGGATGCCAACTCCATTCGACCCAGTGAACGAGATGGCCTTGACCGCCGGATGATTGATGATCTCGTCGCCCGCGTGCGAGCCTGAGCCCAGTACCAGATTCAGTACGCCGGTTGGAATTCCCGCTTCCGCAAATATCTCCACGATGCGTACAGCGGTGGCTGGAGTTAGTGAAGCGGGTTTGAAGACCACGGTGTTACCGGCGACCAACGCCGGGGCAATCTTCCAAATCGGAATCGCAACGGGAAAGTTCCAGGGAGTAACGCAAGCTACGACACCGAGTGGTTGCTTCAGAGTGTAAGCAAAGTTTGACGGCAGTTCAGATGGAATTGTTTCACCGGTCATCCGGCGAGCTTCACCGGCACAGAAATCGGCTACGTTAATGGAGCGTTGCAGTTCGCCTCGCGATTCGGCGATTGTCTTGCCTTCCTCACGAGTCAGGATCTGCGCGATCTGTTCCTTGTTGTCTTCCAGTAAACGCGCGGCCCGAGCTACGATCTTTCCGCGCGCCGGCGCTGGAGTAGCTCGCCAGCTCGGGTATGCCGCTGCAGCAGACTCCACAGCCTGCCTGGCTTCCTCTCGGGTAGCCTGGCGAATGACGCCCAGAATGTCGTCCGTGTTGGCCGGGTTCACATTTGGAGTGGTCTTTTGTGAGTTGGATTCAGCCCACTGGCCGCCAATGTAGTTGCGATACGTATCCATTTTCTATGTCACGCTACTGTTGTAAAACTGAAAGATAAGAATGCTCTGAGCTTGGATTGGTGGGAGCAACCCTCGCCTCTTACGCCGTCGCAGCCGACTCTGACCGAATGATTCTAAGGAAGGCCGTAATATAACATAAGTGCTAGTGCGACTCAGCCTGAGGTTGGGCACAACACAACCGGTACATTTCCTTGACCGTCGCCGAGACTCGGGACTAATGTGTCAGGAACAATTCAAAAAAGTGCCGGAAGTGACGGGTGCTCCGAAGACTCTGAGAAGGAGCACCTAGAGGCCAGCAACGCAGCCGCGTTCATTAGCCTGCAAACGGCCCGCTAAGATCGTCAAAGAGGAAACAGATGACTTATCGTGATGGGGCGAGCGAACAGTGTGGACCGTCCAGCGAGATTAATGTGCTGTGGGTCACCGCCGGACTAGGCTGTGATGGTGACACTATCGCGATCACAGCTGCTACACAGCCAAGCCTGGAAGAAATTATTCAGGGGGCTATTCCAGGAATTCCCAAAGTAAACTTCCTCAACCCTTTCCTCTCCTATGAAAACGGTGAGGACTTCATGGAGTTTTTCCATCGAGCGGCTGCGGGAAACCTTGAACCTTTTATTCTGGTTATTGAGGGATCGATACCCAACGAAAACAACAAAGCCGATGGCTACTGGGCGGCGTTCGGAACCGACAGAGAAACCGGACAGCCGATCACGACATGTGAGTGGATCGATCGGCTTGCTCCCAGGGCCTGGGCCGTAGTAGCAGCCGGCACCTGCGCCACCTATGGCGGAATTCACGCCATGGAAGGGAACCCCACCGGATGCATGGGCCTTGCGGACTACTTAGGCTGGGGTTGGAAATCCACAGCTGGGATACCAATCGTCTGCGTTCCCGGTTGTCCGGTGCTTCCCGACAACTTCATGGAGACACTGCTGTATCTCCTCTATCAGTCTGCGGGCCGCGCGCCGATGATTCCTCTCGACGATGCTCTGCGGCCAACCTGGCTTTTCAGTCAAACGGTCCATGAAGGCTGTGATCGTGGCGGCTACTACGAGCAAGCAGAGTTTGCTGAGGAGTATGGGTCGCGTACTTGCATAGTTAAGCTTGGATGCTGGGGACCTGTGGTCCAGTGCAACGTCGGCAAGCGCGGATGGATTAACGGTATGGGTGGTTGTCCCAACGTCGGTGGAATTTGTATCGGCTGCACGATGCCAGGCTTCCCCGACAAGTTCATGCCTTTTATGAATCAACCGCCCGGATCGTTATTGTCGTCAAACGCCGTAATGACCTATGGCAGGGCCATTCATGCGCTGCGAAGATTTACGCAGGCATCCCTGAACAAGGAGCCAGCATGGCGGCGGCGTTCGGGCTTGCCAAGTAATGCGAGTCATGTGGCAGCCACGAAATCGCCAGCTTCGACAAACACCGATGGATCGGAATTGGCGGAATTTGAAAAGTCCTTGTGAGCAGCTTTGGTGTGAGCAATGGCAACACACATCTTCGACCTAGCCAGGGTTGATATTCCCAGCGGCGAAACATCTGCGCCGCAGGACTCAGCTGTTAGTTGGGCGCAGGCCGAAAGCGTACTTCTGGACCTCGCCGCCTCCTTTCCTTTTGGCGATTCACCCCAACGACGAACTAGGAGTCACCCAGCTGAGGAGGCTAATCCCACCGGAGTTACGTTGCCTGAGGTCGATGCCCGCTACCGGACGTTGGTGGAGCAAATCCCGGCGGTAGTTTTCATGGCGTTTTTGGATAAAGGCATTGGTGAAGCCTACGTTAGCCCCCAGATAGAGGCGATCCTGGGGTTTTCGCAGGAAGAATGGCTGAATGATCCAGTTCGTTGGTACCAGCAAATACACCCGGACGACAAAGGTCGCTGGAGTGTTGAAGCGGCCCAGTTGTTTCTGTCGGGTCAACCGTTGAAGTCTCTCTACAGAGTTCTCGCTCGCGATGGACGAGTAGTTTGGTTTCATTGTGAAGCCAAGATGGTCCGCAACGACGATGGCCAACCCTGGTTTATTCACGGCGTAGCTTTCGATATCTCTGATCTCAAGCGCGCAGAAGCATCCGGTCGTGAGTATGCGGATCGTCTAAAGTTTCTCTCAATTCGGTTAATGGAGGTTCAGGAGGCCGAGCGTCGCAAGATTGCGCTGGAGTTGCACGACGAAATCGGCCAAGTTTTGACTGGACTCAAGCTAAGTCTTGAAATTGGATCGCGTCAACCTGCTCACGAGGTTGGCGCCAGCCTCGATCAGGCCCGAACGCTGGTTAATGATCTAATGGTGCGAGTTCGGAATCTGTCGCTCGATTTGCGGCCGGCGATGCTGGATGACCTGGGCTTGCTGCCCACGCTTTTGTGGCACATCGAACACTATACGGCGCAAACGCAGGTGCGAGTTAACTTCAAGCATAGCGGGCTGGAAAAAAGGAGGTTTGCGCCGGAGGTCGAAACAGCGGCTTATCGCCTGGTGCAGGAGGCGTTAACCAATGTTGCTCGTCATGCTCAAGCGCCCGAGGCGACGGTGCGTCTTTCAACGCATCGGCAGACGTTAGTAATAGAGGTTGAGGATCTTGGCCGAGGATTTGATATGGAGTCGGTGCTGATGTCGAGCGAAAACAGTGGTCTGGCGGGGATGCGTGAGCGGGTGGCTCTGTTGGACGGACAGTTGACCGTTGAGTCAGAGCCGGGCAAAGGCACGCGTTTGACTGCTGAATTGAGCATCGTTGACCAGCCAGCGTCCACGACGAATTCGGATATCAATGAGTGATTCATGATGAGTGACCGAACAACAGAATCGGGCGGAACCACAATCGTACTTGCCGATGATCATCAGGTCGTTCGCCAGGGCCTCAAGGCACTGCTGGAAGCTGAGCCGGATTTTAGAGTGGTGGGCGAGGCCGGGGATGGAATCCAGGCGATTAAGCGAGTTGAGCTCCTGAGTCCGCGGGTCCTGGTGCTTGACTTGATGATGCCGGGGCTGAACGGGCTCGACGTGACCCCCCAAATCAAGAAGTGCTCCCCGCATACGCAAGTAGTTATTCTCTCGATGTATTCGAACGAGGCTTACGTTCTGGAGGCCCTTGGCAGCGGGGCGTCTGCCTACGTGCTGAAGGATTCGAGTTCGGATGATTTGGTTCATGCGGTTCGTGAAGCTGCTGCCGGTCGCCGATACTTAAGTCCTCCGCTATCTGATCGGGCCATCGAGGTTTATCAGCAGAAAGCGAAAGCCACCACGTTGGACCGTTATGAAACACTTACCTCGCGGGAAAAAGAAGTCCTGCATCTGACCGCTGAAGGCCGGACGAGCGCCGAAATAGCTGGACGTTTGGGGATCAGCGCCCGTACGGCGGAGACTCACCGTTCCAACCTCATGCACAAACTCGACCTCCACACTCAGGCCGAACTCATACGGTTCGCGCTGCGCCGTGGCATTGTTTCGATCGACGACTAGTGACGACTAGTAAGGACGACGCCGGAACTTCCGCCGCACAATTCAGAAAGACAAAATACGTAACTTTGCCACACTAAATACGTAGGTCTACGAATAGACACCATGTGATCGGGATCACATAATTGTTACCTCCCTAAACAAAGTGGAGTGCCGCTTTCGCTGGTACCCCGCTTAGGTACGGACTGGATTTGCGTGCCGGTTGCCGGAATCTACGTCGTTCATTAATCGGATTAGTAATTCCCATTCCCTTCGTCGACGTGAGCCGTAAGCCGGCGCCCGCATAGATAGACAGACAAGGTTTCGGGGGACACGGGACCTGTTACAAAGGGGCTCTCCTGCCGCGACTCAGGTGGTAATTCGAATCGCGACCGCTGCCTTCAGCCCCACCGTTGTCAATTGCAAAATGAGAAAGGAGATGAAACCCATGGCGGCAGAAACTGCCCCGTATGGTCGAATCACGCAGCGGCCACCGGCGGTCAAGGATGTTCACATAGTCTGGATTACGGCGGGACTGGGTTGTGACGGCGATTCGGTTTCGATCACTGCTGCGACTCAACCGAGTGTCGAAGACGTGGTGCTGGGGGCAATTCCAGGCCTTCCGAGAGTGCACTTACATAACCCTGTACTTGCGTACGAAGTCGGCGACGAGTTCATGAAATATTTCTATCAGGCCGAACAGGGTCTGATCGATCCATTTGTCCTGGTTGTCGAGGGCTCTATCCCGAACGAGAACCTGAGTGGCGAAGGCTACTGGGCGGCGATGGGTCAGGACGCCATGACCGGCCAACCGATCACTACCAACGAGTGGATCGATCGTTTGGCCCCCAAAGCACTGGCGGTCGTAGCAATCGGAACGTGCGCCACCTACGGCGGAATTCACGCCATGGAGGGTAACCCAACTGGCTGCATGGGCCTGGCTGACTATCTTGGTTGGGACTGGAAATCGTCGGCAGGCATCCCGATCGTTAACGTGCCCGGGTGCCCGGTTCAGCCGGACAATTTTATGGAAACAGTGTTGTATTTGCTCTACCTGGCGGCGGGTCTGGCCCCGATGATTCCTCTCGACGATGCCGGGCGTCCCACTTGGCTCTTCGGCAAGACGGTGCACGAAGGATGCGACCGAGGCAGCTATTACGAGCAGGGAGACTTTGCCACCGAGTATGGCTCTCCCAAGTGCATCGTGAAGCTGGGTTGTTGGGGACCGGTCGTGAACTGCAACGTTCCGAAGCGCGGTTGGATGGCCGGCATCGGTGGTTGCCCAAACGTTGGCGGCATCTGCATCGGTTGCACAATGCCCGGCTTCCCGGACAAGTTCATGCCTTTCATGGATGAGCCGCCGGGCGCCAAAATCTCGGCATCAGCCATTGGCATATACGGCGCAGCCATTCGCCAACTGCGTAGTTTGACTAACGCCACCGTGAATAAGGAACCGAAGTGGCGGCACAATCGTCCCGAACTGACCACTGGTTATCGGCCGCAAGCTATCCAGCGAAAGGAGCGAGCCTCATGAGTAGTACAACCACGACAGTTACTAAGAAGCCAACCAAGCCGCGGACTTTGGTGGATATGAATTGGGATCCGATCACGCGCATTGTGGGAAGTTTGGGTATCTACACCAAAATTGATTTTGCCAATCGCGAGGTGGCGGAGTGTTACTCGACCTCTTCAATCTTTCGCGGCTACAGCATTTTCATGAAGGGCAAGGATCCGCGTGACGCGCACTTCATAACGAGCCGGATCTGCGGAATTTGCGGGGACAACCACGCCACCTGCGCCACCTACGCGCAGAACATGGCCTTTGGCGTAAGACCGCCGGCGATGGCCGAGTGGATAGTTAACCTCGGCGAGGCGGCCGAGTATATGTTCGATCACAACATCTTCCAGGACAATCTGGTCGGCGTAGATTTTTGCGAACAGATGGTTAAGGAAACGAACCCTGGCGTTTGGGAAAAGGCCAAGACGACTCCAGCGCCGCACGCCGCCGACCATGGCTTCCGAACCATAGCGGACATCATGACGGCCCTGAATCCTTTCAGCGGTGAGTTTTACCGCGAGACTTTGCATGTCAGCCGCTACACGCGGGAAATGTTTTGCTTGATGGAAGGCCGCCACGTCCATCCTTCAACTCTCTATCCGGGAGGCGTGGGCACGGTGCCAACAATTCAACTCTTCACTGATTACCTGGTCAGGCTCATGCGCTATTGTGAGTTTATGAAGAAGGTAGTGCCGCTTCATGACGATCTTTTCGACTTCATTTACGAAGCCTTACCCGGATACGAGAAGGTTGGTCAGCGACGCATCCTTTTGGGGTGCTGGGGATCGTTCAATGATCCGAACGTGTGCGACTACACCTACAAGAACATGGACGAGTGGGGCAACTCGATGTTTGTTACCCCGGGCGTGGTGGTTGATGGAAAATTGGTGACCACCAATCTTGTCGACATCAACCTCGGCATTCGCATCTTGCTCGGTAGTTCGTACTACGACGACTGGGACCAGTCTGAAACTTTTGTGAAGACCGATCCGCTCGGCAATCCCGTCGATCGTCAACATCCCTGGAATCAGACCACCATCCCACGGCCGCAGAAACGTGACTTCGAAAACAACTACACCTGGGTCATGTCACCGCGCTGGTACCACAAGGACGAACCGGGCGACAAGAAATACCTGGCGCTCGACACGGGCGGTGGCCCCATCGCACGTTTTTGGGCGACGGCGCTCGCAGGCAAGGTTGACATTGGCTACATTAAGGCAACGGGCCACAGTGTAAAGATATATCTGCCAAAAACAGCCATGAAGCCCGAGGTTGAGTTCGAGTGGAAGATTCCCAAGTGGAGCAACGCTATCGAGCGCGATCGTGCGCGCACCTACTTCCAGGCCTACGCGGCCGCCGCAGCTCTCCACTTCGCGGAGCAGGCACTCGCTGAGCTGCACGCCGGACGAACCAAGACCTGGTCGGAGTTCAAGGTTCCCAGCGAAGCCATCGGCTGCGGTTTCCACGAGGCAGTGCGTGGCGTGCTCTCGCACCACGTAGTGATTCGCGATGGCAAGATCGCCAATTACCATCCCTATCCGCCTACACCCTGGAACGCGAACCCGCGGGACATTTATGGGACTCCCGGTCCCTATGAGGATGCGGTGCAAAATACACCTATCTTCGAAGAGAATGGACCCGAGAATTTCAAGGGCATCGACATCATGCGCGCGGTACGCAGCTTCGATCCCTGTCTGCCGTGCGGCGTTCACATGTATTTGGGTAATGGAAAAGTGCTGGAAACTCATCATTCGCCAATGTTTGGAATGGTGAAATAAGAGAAGCGGTGCTGAATAGGAAGGCAGTGCTGAGTGCTGAGTACTGAGTGCTGAGTGAAAGATACTCAGCACTCGGAACTCAGCGCTCAGTACTCAGTACTCAGCACTCGGCACTCAGCACTCAGCACTCAGCACTCAGCAACTCAGTACTTCTATTCGAAGGGAGAGAGACTTGCCGCAATCGATGGAACAAATCGAAGGGCTGGTCCGCAAGATCGAAAACCTGTCTGACGATGAGGCGCGGGCCAGCGCCCTGGCGCTGGTGCAGGCATTGATGGAGTTTCACGGGGCCGGGATCGAACGGATGATGGAGATCGTTGCTGAGTCTCGGGAGGCAGGCGATGCGATCTTTGATCGTTTTGGTGCTGACGATCTGGTAGGGAGTTTGCTCCTGCTCTACGGACAGCATCCTCTCACCCTTGAGACTCGGGTAACGCAGGCTCTCGACAAGGTGAGGCCTTATCTCGACTCGCATGGTGGCAATGTAGAGTTGCTCGGAATTACCGACGGAGTTGTGCAGCTGCGAATGCAAGGGAGTTGCAAGAGTTGTCCTTCATCTTCAATGACGCTCAAGCTTGCTATTGAAGAAGCGATTTACGCTGCTGCTCCCGACGTCGTGGGGATAGAAGCTGAGGGTGTAACCGAACAAACTTCCGCGACAGGCTTTGTGCAAATACACAGGTCGGTGGACAACGGAAACGGCAGCGCGGGGCGCGCTCAGAACGGTAACAGTGTGAATTCGAGCGGCAATGGCTGGGAAGAGGTGCGCGACCTTTCTGCGCTAGGCAACAGTGCGGTCCAGCTCCTTGAAGTGAGCGGCCGCTCGATCCTTTTCTGTCGCTTGGGGGAGTCGTTCTACGCCTACGGCAACAACTGCCCCGGGTGTGGCAGCGCTTTGCAGGGCGCGCATCTTGAAGTGACGAATCTCGTCTGTCCCCAATGCGGACAGCAATACGATGTGATTCGCGCAGGGCGCGGGTTGGATCAACCGGACCTGCATCTCGAGCCGTTCCCTTTGTTGTTCGAGCAAGGTCGGGCCAAGGTAGCGTTGCCCTAAAAGAATTTCGGATTTCGGATTTAGCTCGACGGCAGAGTGTTGGTTCTATCGACCATCCGTGAGGACGGAAATCAAGATGGCGAACATATCCGAACAGGACGGGTCTGCAAATCGAAATCCGCAATCCGCAATCCGCAATTCCGACACGCCCTTTGCCGTGTTACGACGATTCGTGCGCCAGCGAACCGTTGTCGAACGTTGTGAGATGTGCAGTGCGGAGTTAGCGACAGATCACGAGCATCTGGTTGAACCCGCCACTCGCAAATTGGTTTGTGCCTGCCAGGCGTGTGCCATTCTCTTTAGCGGCAAAGCCAGCGCCAAGTACCGTCGTGTGCCGAGGCGCCTACGTCGCCTTCCGAATTTTCAATTGACGGATGCCCAATGGGATAGCCTGCTGATCCCGATCAGCATGGCCTTCTTTTTTCGTTGCAGTGTGACTGGGAAAGTAACGGTCCTCTATCCGAGCCCGGCTGGAGCTACCGAGTCACTCCTCGACTTCGAATCCTGGAATGAAATCCTGCACGAGAATCCGGTGTTACAGGAGATGGAGGCCGATACTGAAGCTCTGTTAGTTAACCGAGTACGCGGGGCCTCCGAGTATTACCTGTTGCCGATTGACGAGTGTTACAAGCTGGTTGGACTCATTCGCACGCATTGGCACGGATTGTCCGGCGGCACACAGATGTGGGAAGCAATCGGTAAGTTTTTCGCGGAGTTGAAAGAAAGGGCAACTGATAACTGATGCCTGATCTGAGTTTTCAAATTGAAGGTGCCGAGGCAGTTCCTTATTCGGCGGCGCCATTGCTGGCGTTCAAGCTGCGCCTCTCGAACGTGGACGCCGGAGAACTTATCCAATCGGTCGCATTGCGTTGCCAGATCCAGATCGAAGTGACGCACCGCAAGTACGAAGCTCGCGAACAGGAGGGCCTGCTTGATCTCTTCGGAGCTCCGGAGCGTTGGAGTCGAACGCTGCGCTCGATGTTGTGGACACATGCGAACGTCATGGTGCCGCCGTTCAAGGAAAGTATCGTGGTCGATCTCCAGGTCCCGTGTACCTTCGACTTCAATGTGGCGGCTACCAAATATTTCGCCGCTCTGGCAGAAGGCGATGTTCCACTCAACCTGATGTTCAGTGGGACAGTCTTTTACGAATCTGACGGCGCCGGCTTGCAAGTTCAGCAGATCCCGTGGGACCGCGAGGCTAAGTATCGGCTGCCGGTAATCGTTTGGCAGGAGATGATGGAACTGTATTACCCGAACAGCGCGTGGTTGTGTCTCCAAAGAGACGTTTTTGAGAAGTTGTCCCAGTACAAGATGGCGCGCGGGATACCCACCTGGGAACAAGCATTGGAGAGCCTTATTCCTGCTGCTGAGGAACCTGCGCACCACGCGGGCGACGAAGAAATTGCCATCGAGGGAAGTGTGCCATCTTGACTAGTCTTGTCGAAAAGATCGCTGACGCCGTGCTCTACGAAGGGTACATCCTCTACCCTTACCGTCCGTCGGCGGTAAAGAATCAGCAGCGTTGGAATTTTGGCGCGCTCTGTCCGAGGTCATATAGCGAGGCAAACGCCGGAACCGAAGCCTGCATGATGCAGACAGAGTGCCTGGTCCTGAGCGGCCCGAAGACCACCCTGGATGTTAAGTTGCGATTCCTGCATCTGGTAACCAGAGAGGTTGGGCAGCGGATTGGTGACTGCCAATTGCCAATTGCCGATTGCGGTCATCGCGATTTGAACCGTTCGATTTCAGACTCTCATTTTAGCGCCGTTCCAACCCTTGAGGTTAACGGGCAACTGTTTCAAACATGGCAGGAAGCTGTCGATCGCGAAGTTCATTTACCCGGCCTCAAACTAGTCGAACCAGGCACTCAGTCATACTGGAAAACGTTTGCTTTTCCTCATAGCGAGGCGGCCGAACTGCTACGTGATGACGGTAGTGGCGAAGATATCGGGGTCGTCATTCGCACTCAGCAAGCGATCAACGGAACAGTGGAAGTTCGGATTGCAGATTTCGAAATTGGAATTGGGGAGTCGTTCGTGCAAGAGTCTTCAAATCCGAAATCCCAAATCCCAAATCCGAAATCGGTCCGGCCCCTAAAGGTTACCGTGCGAATCCATAACCGGACGACGTTCGATGACGCCAGTCAACGCAGCCGTGATGAGGCGTTAATGCGATCGCTTGTTTCGACCCACACGATTCTAAACCTTTGCGAAGGCGAATTCGTCTCGCTGCTGGATCCGCCTGAGGCATTGCGCGTGGCCGCCGGAGGGTGCAGTAACGTTGGAACATATCCCGTTTTGGTTGGCGAGGAGGGCTCCCGAGATTGCATGCTCTCGTCACCTATTATCCTCTATGACTATCCACAGATTGCGACGGAGAGCGCCGGCAATCTTTTCGACGGCACTGAGATAGACGAGATTCTTACCCTGCGCATCATGACGCTGACCGACGAAGAGAAGCACGAAATGTCCGGTGCCGATGAACGCGCGCGCAGGATCCTTGAACGTACCGAGGCCATGCCGGCTGAGCAATTTATGAAAATGCATGGTGCAATGAAAGGCGTGAATCGAAAATCGTGAATTTGTCAGTGGTCAGTGGTCAGTGGTCAGTGGTCAGTTGTTCGTTGCACGCAAGGTGAATCGTTCCGCTATTCACGATTCACGAGACGTTTATGAACGAATGGGAATGGCAATTGCTGGAAGAGAAGATGACTGTGGATCATGTCTTGATCTCGGGCGTTCAACTGCGGCAAGGGGATCGGGTTCGTCTCAAGCCAAGAGCTGGTGGCGACATTTTTGACCTGGCGCTTTCGGGTAAGGTTGCCGTCGTTGAGGCAATCGAACAGGACTACGAAGGCAAAGCGCATCTGGCAGTTGTAGTTGACGATGATCCCGGCCGTGATTTGGGCATGT
>JAMQPI010000501.1 GCA_023717565.1 Pyrinomonadaceae bacterium
GAGATCGTCTTAAACAGCTGCGCGAGAGAAGCGCAAAAGAGCTGTCACTGTCAAAGGCTGACACGCTGGACCTGTTTGGAGCGATTAGTGAGCGCGTGCTCGAAACCGAGAAGATCGAGCGCGCCGCGTTTACCGAGCTCAGCAGTATCGTCTGACAATAAGTAATAACCTCTTCCCGCTTGAGGTAGCGCGCTCGGATTGGGCTATTCCCTCGTCTCTCTCTCTGTCTCTGTTTGCGCAGTCTCTGTAACTTATTCCAACGCTCGTACGCATTCCATCTGTCTTTCAGGTGAAGACTGGTGAGCTCGAAAACACCGCGACTACTGACCCAGATGTGCGATGGCCCTGTGCATTGGAACAGGTGAGACCCGGATCCACCCGGTAAGTGGAGTGTCCAATTCGAGGATCAGAAAAGTCGCGCCAGAAACCGAGAGTGATGCAGCAAGCAGAGCGACAACAACCACGAGATTACGCGGCGAGAACACACCCCAGGCCGCAAAGATCACACTCAACCAGAACACCATGATCACGAGCAGCGGTACAGAGATCGTACCCTCCCTCTGGATAATCAGAAACCATCGTGAACTAGCGATCTCATTCGAAACCTGAATAGCGCGTGACTGCAACCCCTTTTGTGCTTCGTCCTTTGGCACCAGCGCCCTAATCGCGGACTGAAAGCCTTCTACTCGGGCTACTCCCTCGGCAGATTCCCACTGGTCTTGCTGAATTGAATTGGCGGACAATACCAGGCTGGTTGCTTCTGAATAAGAGGTTTTAAGCGCCGCTCGGACTTCCTTAGTCTCTGGACCGTACTGGGCCAGGACGCGATCCAGTACGACGATTCTCACGGCATTTTGCGTTAGTTCATTGCTAACTTGATCGAACGTGCCCTTTGCAGATGACACCAGCAGCCCAAGCACGAGAGCAGAAAGCGTTGCGATCAGGCCGGTGGCCAACTTTACGATGTCTTTCGCATCGACATTGAGATGACGATCGGGCAAGAGTCGCCCGAGAAAAAGGCCAATCAGAGCGCTGCCAAAGACACAAGCGAAAACGATAAGGGCAATCTGTCGGGAGTCCATGTCTTATTCTCGCCTCTCACCCGAACGTGTTGACAGCCCTATTTCCGGCTGCTCTCCGATTCACCGTTGCGGCTGTGGCTGCGAGCTCGAGACAGGCTGGCTCGCGGGCGCCTTCGATTCCTTTGGCTTACTTGGAATCTTGCGCGCAGCCATTATGTCGGCGTTGGAGAGCAAGCTTCTATAACCGTGCGAGTTGTAGCAAAACACAAAGCAGAACAATCGCTTCGGAAAGAGTTCGCTCTTGACGAGTCCAGTGACTTGTTTGTTGACGAGATCGTCCTGTTTCAGGTTCGGATCCAGCTCGATCAATTCACCGGCAATGGTGGCCTGAGACTTAATAAAAATGTTCAAGTCAAACTTGGTTGTGTACCCCTGTTCAATCAAGCCGGCCAGCAAATCCCCGAGCACATCAAAGCTGCCATGACCTGGCTTTGGTCTGACGGCTTCGGCAATGAGGGCATCAACCTTTTGTAGCTTAGCGGGGTCATTGGGTAATCCACCTTCTACCAGCCCGCCCACATTTTTACGCAAGCGTTTGGGATCTGACATCTGCGCACCAAGAAGTAACTGCATCAGGGCCATCCGGTCCGCGCGCGGAAACACCCCCATTAATCCCCAGTCAATCAATGCGATTTTATAAGGGTTCGCCGGATCACCGGTGAAGTGATAGACGTTGCCCGGATGCGGATCGCCGTGAAAGATAGCATC
This sequence comes from Pyrinomonadaceae bacterium, assembly GCA_023717565.1. Taxonomy (GTDB): domain Bacteria; phylum Acidobacteriota; class Blastocatellia; order Pyrinomonadales; family Pyrinomonadaceae; genus PSRF01. The sequence goes on from JAMQPI010000501.1 coordinate 1,791, forward strand.
GGGTTTTTTGGAGAAAATGACATCCCCGGTCATCACTTCGCTCAATCGGGCGGCCATGATCGATCGCTGTCTTTGGTCGCCTTTGAAAGCGCTAGTGATCTTCTCACCCTGCATGAACTCCATAACTGTTACGTGACTGGTTGAGATGGGAAAGATCTCCGGCACCACGACTTTTTTACTACCCCGGTAGTACTCTCGAGCGCGGATGAAGTTCTTCTGCTCTGCCACAATGTTGATTTCGTTGGTTAATGCCTTCCGAATCTCTTTGAAGATGTCCACCAAAGGCATCGTGCCAAGGTTATAAAAATCGTGATTGACGGTAAAATACTCTGCCAGTCCATCGATGATGGCCAGGTCCTCCGGCATATAGACGAGCACGTAGGGTTTGACGATCTTGCAGATCATCTTGCGTCGGACAGTGGTGCCCGGTGGGATCCCACTCGCGAGAATCGTGGCGCCGACACTGGCTTCCCCGGCAAGCGTGTCCGCAAACTGCATCTGCCACTTGTCGATCTGGGGTTTACCAATGTCCGAAGTAATGAACTGGGCTACTTCCTGACCATTCATTGTGCGAATACCAGCTTCCAGACCTTGAAGCGCCCGGCGATATTCGGGAGCCAGGTCGGGATTGCGCGCGAGGATCTGACCCATTTTTTGCAGGCTGGGGACTTTGGATACGAATTCTACGAGATAGTCGCCGGGCGGTGTGTTCGGCGGCAGCATTGCCAGGCCAACTACTTTGTCCAACAGCCGATCATCCGAGAGATGATCCAGAAAATTGAGCATCGCGTCGTGAATAATCGGGATCCAGATCTCGCCCCACTTTTCGGGGATCATCTCCATGACTCCTGACTGATGCACCAGGAACTCAATAATTATCGGGCGATGAGCTGCCCAGTCAGTTTTCTTAAGCAAAGCCACGGCCGTTTCCCGCACTAGCGGCGCCTGGGTCGATATCCCGGCTGCTTCGGCCATAGTCTGTAGTTTCTTTAGATCTGCCGCCGCGGCTTCGGAATTCACCGACGTGCTCTTGATACCTGAGGCCAGCGCGAACCGTAAAAGTAGCTTCTGGGCTTCCGGCTCGAATTGCTTCATTAACTCCATTAATAGCGGCAGCCCGGAAGTGCCGCGCTTGAAAGTCTCGTAGTGACTGCGCGGAGTCGGCAGCGAAATCTGCTTCCGAGTCTGTGCGCGCGCCGAGCGGGTTTCTGCACGCGCAACCGGACAGAGCTGTGAGACCGGCCCCAGAAATAGAACAGCGCAAATCAATAAGCTGGTGATGCTTACTATTAGGGAACGCGTGTTCAAGCGGTCAATTGTAGTAGCTCGTATTGAATGTAGTGACATCTGGGACGATCCTCTCTTGCCTTTTCGTAGATGGCTCGACCTAACTCTCGCTTTCAAGGTAAACAGGCCCAGCGTTGGGAAGATAAATGGAAGTGCGCGGGAAAATATATTGGACCTTAGGTCAATAGCGTAAAAAGCGCCGCATTTCATCCTGCACACTGGACCACATCGATCACGCAGAGGCCACTAAAGGGTACGCTGACGTGAGATCGCGCGATACTGGTAGTTTTGACAGGCATACCACTGAGGGAGTTTGTTGATATGAGCGCCGACAGATCTCTTTCGCTAGTCTGTGTCAAAACTCGACCCATTATGCCGAAGGCGTTTCAATCCTCCGTTTACGCGGACGCAAAAACCCACTTTTCGGCGACCAATCAATTGACCCAACGCAGCACATTGCGTATTACCGACCACCGTTTTTTAGGCGGACGAGCATTCTGTCCCAGGATCCAGTGATCGTAGAGAGACTTGATCGTGCCGTCCTTACTCTTAAGGTCGATCCAGTTTGAGAGGAATCGCGCGGCCTCGATGTCATGTCGCGCCACCGGATAGGCAAGCGGCAACTTGATTACGACGGGGTGTGGGACCGCCACGGAGAAAGCTGGATAGATGAGAGTTCGGAAAGAACCTCGTTCAGCAGTATACGCAAGTGCGTCAACAGGTTCGCCCTTCCCTTCGAAATAGTCGGTGACGCTTTGAGTGGTAAAGGGAATCTCAACGATGGTGACATCTGGAAATTCTCGATGAATCAGCGCTACGTAATAAGGCAGGGCCGGAACTGCAATGCGCAACCCCGGAGTCTTCCGGATCCAGGTCGCGTCCGAGAAGTCAGCTCGACGATGGTCAGGGACGATGAAGGCGAGCGTTTCGTCAAGATAGTTCGATGAGAAGGCCATTTGATCCGCCATTCGCGTCGTCACAACAACTCCACCCATAAAGACATCGCATTGACTGGTGTTCATTACCTCGACAATATTCGCGAGATGGACTGGAACGAATTCGAGTCCAACACCCAGCTCTTCTGCCAGGGAGTAGGCCATCTCGATATCGAAGCCGACGAGATCACCTTTGTCATTCACAAAGCCGTATGGCGACCCGCCTTGGATGTAACCCACGCGCAGACGCCCACGCTCGCGGAGCTCTACCAGCAGGGATGTGCCCGCGGTTGGAGGAAGTTCTTTCGGCAGTTCACTCAGAACAACAGCTTTCTGCTTTGGCTCGCGGTGGAATTGCATGCCCATGGCGACCCGGCCCTGGTCGGAAGCTGACTTAACTCTGACCCGGAAGAGGATATTCATGGCCAGAATTGTGAGTCCGGTGGCCACGACCGTAATCGTGCAGTAACGCAGAATTCGCGCGCCGGATAGACGAAGCTGGCCTGTCATTGCACAGGTACCTACCAGGGCCAGAACGACCATATGCATTGCCGCGGCCAGGGTGCCAAAACGCGAATTAAGTATGCCGGTCGCGAGAAAAAGTTGGAATGTGTCTGACGGAACGCGTGCCAGATCAAGCAGGAAGGGAATCGCCGTGTTCATGCTGCCAAACAGGCTTACGATTCCCGCCAGACCGAGCTGTACACGTCTGGCGAACGACACCACCGTATCCGAGTACCAGGCGGCAAACAGTACGAAGCTTAGCGAGAGCAACTTGGCCACATGTGGAAAGTTGTAGAAGGTAGGAATAATGATGTCTGCCGGCGCACCTTCTTTCGGCTCCTTCAGCCCGTGCTCCTCGAGCAGTTCCTTCGAGCGGTCAACCAGGATCGCCAAGACGACGAAAAGTTCACCGGTCATGAAAGCAGTGATTAAAGCGTCACGCGTAGACTGCCAGACCCGCCGCGCAGGGATTGGAGTCACACAAGCTACCAGTCCCGGGAGAATCCAAAAAGTGAGCAACAGCGAGAACACTCCATACGCAATGAGAAAGACTCGCAGACGTGCCATTTGTTCGGTATCCAAAGTGCCGGCTGTGTTCGCGGCAATTGCGAACAGTCCTATCGGCGTCAATCGAACTGCGAATTTGTTTGCGCGCGCGAGTACTTTCTCCGCTACTAAGAGTCCCGAAAGCAGTGGCTCTTTATCCTTGATGCCGATGAGCGCTATTCCGACAAATCCGCTAAAAAGCACAACTGCCGGCACGACGTTGTTCGCTAACGACTGAAATGCGTTCGCCGGAATGTAGAGCGAGATAAAATCGACCGTGGGTGATTCTTCGACCAGCGTCGTACTGAAAAATGAGGCACTCTCGACAGTAGGGAACGCCAACGGCATCAGGAAAACCAGGCCGAGCGCAAGCCCCCACAACACCAGCGTAAGGATCCCCACACGCAGGAACAGACTCCCAGCCTTTGAAGTGTCCAAACTGCCAAAGCCCGCAATAAGCGAAACGATAAGGTAGGGCAGCACGGTCATCTGCAGCAGCCGGACGTATGCGTCGGCAACATACTTGAAGACACCTGCGTATTCGCCGAGGAATAACCCGGTCGCAATCCCCAGAGCGAGACCGATCAGGATATTACGTGTGGAACGAGTCATCTATTGATGCTACTGAATTCCCGAGTGCTGCCTTAGTGCACTACGTGCGGACTGAAGTGCCTTGCGGTGCACCTCAAGCGTATGACCAGTCTCACGCGCTAACCGCGGACTCGCCTCGAACAGATGCCGGACCACATCCGGCGCAATCAGGACCACCGAAGTGTCTTCCAGAGCAACTGCTCGCATGTCCGAAGATTGATGGCCGTGCATCCCGGTTTCGCCACAGAACTCGCCTGCCTCAATCGTCGCAATCTCGTTTGCTTGACCATTACTAACGGTTTGCAACGACACCGATCCGGAAACCACGAAGTACACACCGTTGAGATCGTCGCCCTCATCGAACAGACGCTCGCCGGCGCCGAATGTTAGAGGTTGGGTGCGGTGACGATCTTCCACAGCGATCTCTGGGAGACGGGGAAACTGAGCCAACAAATCCGCGGCGTCCGGTTGCGGAGGCGAGAAGGGATGCTCCTGCGCGTGCTCGAGGTTAACCTGAACGGGATAAGGCATTGTGAACCCGTGCCGTTTCGCCACGTACCAGAGGCGGGTGACCAGTTCATTTTTCACCGGCCAGCGATCGTCCTCGGTGGTGCGATAAATGAGACGGTATTTGATGCCGAAGTCTTCGTAACTCAATGTCGCCACGATTGGCTTCGGCTTCTTTAAGACACCCTCGGTATCGAGTAGCAGTGCCAGCAAGGCCTCGCGCACTTTGTAAGGCGGGTCCTGATGACTGAACCTGACGTCGATTAATTCCATCCGATTAGGTCGCGGGCGCGAGAAATTGAGAATCGTCTCTTTGTTTAGCGTCGAGTTAGGGACGACTTGAATGGCGCCGCCGAATGCTTCGATATGCGCCGAGCGCCAGTTAACCGCCTTCACCTCTCCAGAAACAGTTCCAACTTCAATTGTTTCGCCCACCTCGAACGGTCGCTCCATCAACAGCACCAGTCCCGAGAACAAGTTGCCGAGCGGTTCCTGCAACGCGAGACCAACCACGATTGACGTGACCCCGAGGGCCGCGATGGCGCCCCCAATCTCGCGTCCCCAAACAAATGAATAGACGATCACGAGACCGATACCGACCAGCAACAGGCGCAGCAGATCACGCAACAGTCCCGGAACGTTGTCGCGCCAGGTTCCAGGTTTCGCCGCCTCGAATACCAACCTGTTTACCAGGCTGATAACGCCAACAATCGCGGTGACCCAGCTCCACGTTTGGGTCAGGCGAACCGCAAGACTCGTTTCCGGCAGCAGGACAACGAACCGCAGGAATAACCCGAAGGTGAGCGGAGGAACTACCCAAGTGCGGAAGAACCGCACTGACGCAGCCGCCGGATGACCAGCACGCGCGAGGGCAAAAGCCAACTCATTGAGCACCACGATCACCACCGGAAAGGCGATGACCAAGCCGAGTCCGAAAGCCCACTGATCCGGAATTGTGCTGAGGAGTTCGTTCATGCAGTGGCCTCGTCTAAAAGCGAAAACAATTCGATCGAGCCCATCCCGCGAACTTCGGAGCTTGTCTCTGTTCCGAATGCTACCAGATCACGTACGCGTTCGTAGACCGGTCGCGTAACCAGGATCGAATTCTTGCCGTCGCTTTCAATCCCCCGAGCCAGTTTTACCGTGTCGCCCCACAGGTCATAAATGAACTTGCGCCGGCCCACCATGCCGCCGATTACCGGACCAGCGTTGATACCAATCTCTGCGACCAGGCGTACGCCACGCTCGGCATTGAAGCGACTTACGATGCGCACGACTTCACGAGCAAAGTCGACCATTTGCGCGGTGTGATCGGGACGTTCCACTGATAGTCCCGAGACGGCAAGATATGAGGAACCAATCGTGCGGACCTTTTCCACCCCGTGCTGTTCAGCTGCTTCATCGCACGCTGCCACGATGTCGCTGAGCAAGGCCATCGATCCCTCTTCACCGAGTTCAGTTGATTGCGACTCGAATCCGGCCAGGTTGATGTAAGCGACTGTGACATCTGCAAACGACTGTCGAGTCTCAGCAGTGCCCTCGCGCACCTGGGCCGCGCCGGACGCCGGCAGGAGGCTGACGAGGAGTCGCTCGTTCTCCATCACCTGGCGGTCCAACTCATCGCGACTGGTGCGAAGACTTGTCACCATTTCGTTGAAGGCTTCACCCAGCTCACGGTATTCGTCAGTCGCGATCAAATCGACTCTAGCATCGAGCTCTCCCATGCTCACTTGCTTCGCAGCGCGAACGAGCGCGGTAATGGGCCGCGTTAGCACCTTGGCTAAAAGGAATGCGATGATCGTGGCAAGTAGGGCAATGCCAACGCTCCACGCGAGCACGCGTCGTGCGTAAACACCCAGTGGACCCATCGCTTCAGCCTCGTCGATCTTCGCAATGACGCCCCAGCGCAAAGAGTCCAGATCCACCGATCCATAGGCCAAAAACACCGGGACACCTCGATAGTCATTGAGTTGTTTTATTCCCGTTTGGCCGCGGAGGGCCAACTCGGCCGCCTCATGCTGTACGGGAATAGTTAGAATGGTCGTGTTCAGTCTCTCTACAGTGTCGACTGTGCGAGCCGTCAGGTGAGATTTGCGCAAGGTCGCGAGGAATGCGGCCCGATCCTCAATCAGGAAGCGAGAATCGGTGCGCATCGTTTTATCGGGGCCGAGCAGATAGACTTCACCGGTTTTGCCGAGCCCTTCCGCTTCCCATTGTCCGTTGCCCGACAACGCGTTGCTGATCGGCTCCATGGGCGCGCGGAGCATCATGATTGCGCTCATACGTGAACCATCGAAGATCGGCGTGCCCACAAAAGCGTTCGGTTGACCAAAGGCAGGGTAATAAGCCTCGAAGTCGGCGAATTTGTAGTCGTCCACATTCTGCGAATGGCGCAGGGCGCCGGCGATTGTGGCCAGCTTGCTTGCAGCATAGGGGCCATTGACAAGACTGGTCCCCAGAATTGAGGACTGTTTGATACTGAAGAATACCTCAAGCGTTTCTGGATCAACGAGCAGGATATTCTCCTGCCCGAGCCGTCGGATTTTGCCTAGCAGTTCGGGTAGCGTCCTGGCTAACACCTGTGCATACGCACTCTCGTCGGTGGATGAGGATGTAATATTCTTCGAGCTATACGGCCTGGATCCTTTAACGAGGTAGTGGTAGTGCAAGTACCAGCCCGTACTTGTCGTTGGCAATAAACTGTCCTTGGGTGGATCTATGGCCGTGTGCTCCCGCAGCGCCGGCTCGAACTCCTCGCGATAGAAACGGCGCACTTCCTCCTGCATCTCCGGAGTGACGGGCTCGCGGGCGAGTTGGCGGTACGCGGCCAGCAGTTCTCGGGCGTCAGTCGTCGTGTCCTGCTCTGCCGACAAACTAAGCGCCTCGTTCCGTGCGGACTTGAGAATGTTTTGAACTAAAGAAGCCTTCGATCGTTGCAAGCCCGTGAGCTCACGCTCGGCAGCCGCACGTAGGCTCTCGCGGGCGCTTACGTATCCGATCCATGACACTACGCCAATCGCGAGCATCGTCAGAAAAACGAAGGCGGTAATCAGTTTCGATTGAACACTGAGTGAGCTCGGATAGTACTTCCGGACTCTGCTTCTTTCGGGATCCATTTTCAGCCTTCCTGGGGTTGTGCTGTTGGGGCAGCCAAAGGTGGTGGATCTTCCGCCGGCGCAGTGATTCGCTTGTACTCACGTAGCAACAAAACGGCGACACCGATCGCGATCAACACAAACCCAATGTTGGCGAGGGCAAAACTCGTTACGCCGAAGCTCAATATATGTGTGCCCAGGAAAACCACGCCTGCCGCAAGCATGTCGCCGGATCGCACAAAGAAGGTGTCGATGGCCTGCTTGGCTTTGTACTTCTCCTCGCGAGTAGTCGGTAGCCACAACATCTGCTTGCCGGTGTTCATGACTGAGTAGTCCGTACTGTTCTCCGCTATCTTCACGTAAAGAAGAATCGATAAGCCGGCTCCAACTGAAGCAAGTCCATAGGCACCCAAAGCGACAATGGGAAGCGCGAGCAGCACGCCCGGCATGCCGAATTTCTTGACTATGCGCGACACCAGGAAAGCCTGGATCAAAATGGTGACGGTGTTGGTCCAGAAGAAGTACTTGCCGTAGAAGGAACCGATAAAGGCTCCTTTGTCGAAAGCGGAGTTGGCCGCAGCTTGCGCGTCTCCCATTGTCACTACTGCCTGGCCGAGAATGTACTCGCCGACGGTGTTGACGATGTTCAGCAGGACCAGGAACAGAGCGATGAGGCGGAGATAGTGGCTCTTAAAAACCAGAGCGAACCCGTTACCTTCTTTCATCGGCTCGGTTGCTTTCGCCGCTTTTCCGGTCACGAGTGTACCAATGACCTGATATAGCCCGAGGTGCACCAGGAGAATCACGGCCGCGATCTCCATCATCAAAAACGGATTTATATGAAAACCAAACAGCCGTTCTGCCAGCGCCGCACCCAGTGGGGCACCGGCAGCTGACCCAACAGCGATCAGCGGGAAGAGTCGATCGCCCTCGGCCTTCGAATAGATCTCGTTGGCATAGGACCAGAACTGGGCGATCGTCGTCAGACTAAAAATCCCCACCCACACGAAGAAGATGAAACCGAGATAAGGGGTTCCAACCTTGCTGCCAATAAAGAACAACTGAATGCAGGCAACAAAGAAAAGAATCACTGCCATCAGAAATTTCTGGCGGGGCAGCTTCGATGCGGCCCACCCATAAACTGGAACGTAAATAATGAGCGCGAGAGCTTGAGCAGCTGCTGCGTATGATTTCAGTTGGGCTCCACCGGCAAGCAGGATGAGAGGTTCACGAACTGTCTTGAGCACGTAGTAGCCCACCAGCAGCAGAAACACATTGAGGAGCATCAGGATGACGGTTGTTCCTTCCCCGGCGCGTACATCACCAAAAATCGAGAGGAGACGATCAAATGGTCCAGGGGGTTGCTCACTCATTTCTGTTTACTCCTGTTGAGTATGGACATTTATGCGATTCACAGCCCGGTCAAATTAGTAAAGAATTTTTGCACCAGCTCACCGAGGGGATACTTCAGCAGCTCTCGAACCAGACCCGCACGACAGCCAAGACGGTGCAGTGGACCGCCCAGCAGCGAGAAACTTGATAATTCTTTGAACTCTTCCCTGGCTGCGCTCATAGTACTATCGAGTTGACCTTCATGACGAGTCGGCTTGTCTCAGGATGACACAGTAATCGATGTTAATGAGCTTATAGCGGGCAATTAAGGTGTAGCACTGGCAGTTTTGACAGGTTCGAGAGAATTGGCGGCTGGAGAACCACCGCGCACGATGATCGATCACCCTGGCGGGAGCAAGCGCGAGCGAATCAGATCATCAGAGCAGCGCTCTGCCTCTGGGTTGCATGTTTTACGTGGTGTCTATTTCGAGTGTTAGATAGACACCAACCTACACTTGTTGCGTTAACTATTTGAGCTATGCGAGGAACGCTTATAGTTCCCTATAACCGGCGAGCGATCGCAGCCAGAGCGCCTGGAGAGTTGGTGCCGAAGGGGGGACTCGATCTCAATCAACCTCATAACCCCATGCGCGTCAAGCACTTCCGCACAACCATTTCAAGCGCGGTAACTTACGAATCTTCTGGTTGATGCTTAATTCTCTTTAGTCTCTCTGGTCCTCTCCTATCATAGACACCAAACAGACACCAAATTCGGCGAGCGAAGTTAGACGGACATTATGGGTAACGATACCTCGGAAGATAGCTAAAGGAGCTTGAAGTCAATAATCGTGTCGATGAATTAGCGATTTGCAGGTCGTTTGTGGTGTCGCTTCCTCATCACACTCCTTAAGACGCCGGGCTGAACGACGCTCACCTTTGAAATACACCCGGCAGGTCAGAAAACAACCTTCAAAAGTCGATCTACCAGTTCGCTAAACGGCACAATCGTGAGCACCAGGGGGAACATCGGGGCGACTGTAGTAACTCCGAGGTGTAGCACGGTTCGAGTATCAAACGGAACCCACTTCATTTCTCTGATTATCCGATAACTGTTGTCGAGGTCGGCAAGAGACTGGATGTCGCCACTGCCTATGAGCACTTCTTCCGGTGGCGCACCTCCACGGAGCCATTTGATATCAAACTGTCGAACATAACGTTCAGCCAACGCGCCATATTCTCTTCGACCTCTGCGCCTGGCACGCTCCAATTGCGGACCGAAGACTAGCAACGGTCCGAGGACAAATATGAGGATGACCGCCACTAAGCCGATAATCTCTACCTTGAAATCGACCAGACGTGCTCCTGCGTACAGAATCTTATTTGCTAACGTGCCCGCCAATAGTGCGCCAACCGCCAGCAAAAGGGGTACGAAGGCATAACTGACGTTCGCAAGAAATCCCAGGCCGCCCGAGCGATCGGGATGGGTCGGAATTAGATCGAGTTGGATGCGCGATACCTGCCATAGAAATCGAGCCCAAATGAACAGTCGGTAGTGCCAGCGGAGTAACAAGAATTGGAAGGTCGGCAAACTGACCAGAGCCAACCACCAACCGGCAAAAGACAAGTGCAACCGCCCGTTCTCAACCGTGCCGTACCAACTCGATAGTTCAAGCGCGGCGTGGCTCCGCCATATCACAAACACCCCAACTCCGTAGACCAAAACAGCCATCAGTACCTCGGCAACTATCGAATCTCGAAGACGATTGGCCGAAGCGACGGCTCGATCGAGCTGCTGACGCGCGTGATTGGGAATCAGGGAACGTTCGATAAAATGCCTGGCGACATTTCGCATTCGCTCATGAACGATTATTTCAGCCCAAATGAGCAAAGGCATTGATATTAGAAAACGAGCATGGGCGTCGATGTCATAAAGGAAAGGCAGACTAACTAAATTACCCCACGCAGTGCCTCGTAAGACCGATAGTAATAGCAGCGGTAACCATGAAATCGCCGTGATAACTATGATCCGGCGTCGCAGCATTTCCTGACCCTTGCTCGAAAGATACGCACGCCAAAACATCTGAAAGAGTGGTCCGCCGAGGACCAGAGAAAAATCTTCAACGGCCTCTGATGATTCAATTGTCGGTCCAGGTCGGTTCATTTTCGCAATGACGTTTGACTCACCTCACCTCATCGATCTCGCCGGGCCGCCAGGTCTTGTCGAACCACGGCTGCAGTGGTCCGTAGAGCCGCAGGATCGTGTTCCATCCTCTGCCGGGCCACGTTTGCACCCAGTTGTTCTCTTTTCCGGGAGGCGCCTTGGGGCCGAAATACACATCCACCGACGTATCGGCATTTACCACGACGCCCTTCTTCTGGCTGCCGATGCTCGGGAACTGCTGGGCCGTCTGGAGCATGGAACGGGTCTGGCTGTCGTAAAGCACGATCGACCAGAAATCTTTGGCTGGGATGTTTGGCGGCAGATGTAATCGGTAGGTCTTGCCGCCGTCGAGTGGTTGGTTCTTCGAATCGACAAACGCAGCCGCGTATTGCGATCCGACGCCGACCATTTTCGCGGACATCGCCGGTGTAATCCCGGTGGCATAGAAGAAGAAGTACGAGCGCGCGTCGAGAATTCGGGCACCGTCTTGAAGAAACTCGTGGCTGCCGCCAATGAACGGCGTTCCCCATGCGCTGTTGGGATAGAAACGCGCTTCTGGAATGCGGGTCCGATAAGCCAATGTCCGCGCAGTCGCACTGCCGACCGCCGCGGCCTCGGTGAGGATCGCTTTCATCCGCGCGTCCGGCGCGAAGGGCTTTCCTTTCACAATGCCGATCGAGGCAAGCAGTCCGAGTGTCTCGGGATCGATGGCGTCGCTCGGCTCCTCCTGTACGACCTCGTTGACCTCAGCAAAGTAAGAGAAGTCCATCGCGTGGATGGTATTGAAGGCTTTGCCTGAGACGTTGACGAAGTTGGTCGCGGGCGGACTCGCCGCTTGCGCGAGCGGATAGATACGTAAACGCTGTTTGATGTTGTCGACTCCGGGCTTCGGATCGCCGTTCACCTGAAAGCCGCGTGTTCCGAGCCAAGCGCCGAAGGTGGGCGACTTGAACACGTGATAGCCGTCCGGTACTAAGCCCTTATAGTCAGGCGGCAGAAACAGGTATTTGCCGCCCTTACCCTTGTCGGGACCAGCGTTGCCAAGGTCAATGACGTAGTGGAACCAGAAGTCGTCCACGAGTCCCAAAGTGTTGGGCGGGCTCTCGATTACGACCGGCCCGTTTTTGAGGTCGAGCCACGCCATCGCATAGATACTCTCGGTATTCGCCGTAAGGAAAAGCGAGCGCGAGTCCATCAGCGTTTCGAAAATGATCACAGTCTGGTTGTCCGTACCGAAGCTCCGAATTCCCTTGCGGATCGCTGCCAGCGACGCGGCGGGCATTGCAGTCAGGAACGCCTGCACCCCGTGCTGAAAGTCGAGGTTGTCGTAGACCTTCTGAACGGTCGCATCGTCCGGAAAGCCATCCTTGAACCTCAGCGTCCCGAGCCGTGTCTCGACGCTTTCCGGGGCGGTGATCGCGGGCGGAATGTCCGTCTTGTATTGTTGCGCCACGACTGGCGATACCACGAATGACGCCGCCAATACGAGCATGGCGATGCGTTTGATGTTGAGATTGTTCATCTTCGCGACTCCCTTCCTTCATTTCACCATCTCGATATCCGGCAGCTTCCATGTCTTATCATAGAGCGGCTGTAATGGGCCGTAAAAGCGGAAGATGGGGAACCAGCCTTTGCCGGGAACCGTGTTGATCCAGTTCTTCTCCTGGCCCGGTGGCATCTTCGGGCCGAAATAGATATCCACCGAACCATCCGCGTTGATTTTAGGATGGGAATATTTGCTGACCGATGGGAACTTCTGGCTGTTCTGCAACTCACTACGACTTAGAGAGTCGTAGACCAGCACCGACCAGAAATCCTTCACCGGCACGTTGGCGGGGATGTGGAGCTTGTAGTTTTTCGCGCCGTCGAGGAATTCTCCGGCCGCATCCATGTAGGCCCACAAGTAATAGGAACCGACGCCGATGTTCTTCTCCGTCATCGCGGGGGAATTACCCAGCGCCATATAGTAGACGTATGCCCTTAGATCGACTTCGAGCACGCCGTCCTTCATGAAATTGAACGGCACAAAGCCAGCGTACTGCCACTTGCCGTCCGGGTAGAAATAGGTGTCGGCCACGGGCGAAGCAAAACTATTTGCCCGCGCGATCGCAGATCCTGTGCGGGCCGCCTCCGAGAGCATCGCCCGTGTCTTCGCATCAGGATTGAATGGCTTGCCGTGTTCGATACCGATCGCCTTCATCTGGAAGCGCTCGATCGGCGAAAAGATGGCAGCTGGCTCTTCGTTGACGAGCTGGGCGAGCATCTCAAAGAACACGATGGTGTCGGGATGGACCGTATTGATCGCCTGCCCCGAGCCATTTAGGAATTCCATCGGCGGCGCACCTCCTCCCGACTTGGCCAGTGGGTAGACCTTGATTTGCTTCATCAGCGCGACGGCCTGATCCGTCTTCCCGTCCACCAAGAAACCGCGCACACCAAAACCAACAGTGTAGGTCGGCGATTTTGCGACGAAGTAACCCTGGGGCACGTCACCTGTATATCCCGGCGGGAGAAAAAGGTATTTACCGCCCGCGCCCTTGTCCGGTCCGACGAGGCCAATGTCGACGAGGTAGCGCTGCAGTGCATCCATCGCGAAGCCGAGCATCTTCGGCGGCGCTTCCACGACGGTCGGGCCATCGCTCTTGAGGTCGAGATGTCCCAGGGCATAGACCGTCTCGGTATTCGCGGTGAGCAAGATGGTCTTAGCGTCCATCAGCGACTCCCAGATGATCACCTGATTGGGACGCTTCGCGCCGAAGTCCGCCAAGCCACGATGTTCCGCGGCAATGGAAACCGCCGTGAGCTGGGTGAGGTAGACCTCGATCGCCCGGTTGAACTTGAGCTGATCGAGCAGCGCCTCGGCCGCCGCGGGTGTGGGATAACCGTTCTTGAAATCGAAGTTGCCGTAGGGCGTTTTGACCGTCTCGGTGCCGATCCACTGCGGATCGGACTTTGGCGCCTGCGCCTGTAAGCCCGTGCAACCCCAGGCCAATATGCCAATCAGAATCCCGGTCGTTTCAACAGCTGACGTTCGCATAAGCTTGTTCTCCCTCCAAGAGTTTCGCCTTCACCATCTCGATATCCGACAGCTTCCATGTCCCGTCGAAGAGTGGTTTCTCTGGACCACATTGCTCCCACACCCGCAACCTTCAATTCACAAAAGTGGCACTAGAAAATCACTTCCATCCGCGCGCCCGGAACGACTGCGGTGGTGACGTTGTCTCTTGTGGGACGAATGATCTGGAGATCACCCGTTAGCCTCAGCCACGGCGTGATGTGCAGATTGTAAAATATTTCCAGTTGGTGTTCGGCGCGCGGACGCCGCCCACCTTGGGTGACGAGGTCGAGGTTGTCCTTGAGAACCTTGCTCAGGTCGGTGAACGCGTAGTTGATGCCGAACTCGTCCCGTTGCCGGCTCTTGAATAGTCCGTTGCCACCCACGCCAAGATTTAAGAATGTGGTGATCGGACTGGTAGCCTTGTCCGCGAAAGACACTCCGTGAAAAAACCCAAGCCATCCCTTCTGCCGCGCTCGACAATGTATTGCCGGAAGACGTAGTTGACTGACCATGAACCTCGCTGTGGCTGGACGGGATTGATCGGCGGGCCAGGGATGACGATCTGTCTGATGGAATCGAACGGCGTATATTCTTTGGTCGTGATCGCTCCGCCAAACGAATGCTTGGCCGACTTGCCTCAAAGGGCCGACTCCTGCCATATTGAAGAACCGTTCCTTGCCCGAGCCTGCGAAGAAATCCTCGTTCAGGAGATCCAGTAAATTAAATCGTCCGAACGATACCGCAAATAGATCGCCTTTTTTAAGGTCCTTCGGAATTAACCGGGTAAAGTTCAACGCCGTAACCGATACGACACTGCCGTTCGCGCCTGGAATGATCGCGGCTGTGTTAACCGGATTAATCGTCCCAATACCACCTAATGCCGGACCACCAAAACGCGTTTCGGACTGAATCTCAGCCGACCAGTATTTCCAGCCCGCTATCTTCCCAAGATCGAATTTGAAGTTCGTCTCGAAGACGCCGTTGTATTCGTTTTCGTGCCGTACGCCACCCGAGACAGTGACCTGATAGAACTGCGTGAGCTTGAATTCAAGTTCAACGCCTTCTTCTTTCCAACGGGTTCGCGCGCCATCCCAGTCACCAGTCACTGTTTCGCGGTGCCAGAAATCCACTTCAGGGGTGGGCGTGGGTTTCGCCTCTTGCAAGCTAGCGGCAGATAACGTTTCGGATTTCGGTTTGACGGCCGCCGAAGCAATCGGGCCGGTAATCAGACTCTTGCGCAAAACCGGGAACGCAAGGAAAAGCCAGAAGCGCGAAAGCCACCGTTGTTTCGGCCAATGATTTTGTCGCGATCTGCACTTTGAGTCTCCTACTTGAAAGCAGGGCGAGTTGCGCAAGTGACGCCAGAATCCGCGCGGTCGGAATTGGCCCTGAACAAGTGGCGATTGCATTCAGCCCATAAGGCCGGGAACAAAAGGGTGGAAGATTACTTCACAAAAGAAAAACAAGCTTGGCATAAATACGCGCACATTCCTACTGGTAAGAATGACAGGTGTGGAGGCAAGGCAGGGCTTGTGATTTGCCCCAGGACGTAGTTCTGAAAGGCAGAACCCGGAATGAGTTCTTGCCCGAATTACGGCGTTGGTCCGATGATCTTCATGTGTTACTGAGAGGCAGACAACCTCCCTCCGGAAGCTACGTGAATGAAATGACAGTTGAGTACTGTCTTTTTTGCAGATAGGAAGCGGTGTGTCGATAGGACGAAGAACTCATATTAGGACGAAGAACTCATATTATTGACAGAACGTTGGCAAGGGAGGTCTTGCCCGGCTCGAATCTTGGAGATCCCTTAAGCAGCCGCTGTCTTTGGTGTCTACTTAGCTTGCAGTTTAAGCTTCAGCTTGCAGCGCTGGTCCCACACAATATTGAATCTCGGCGTTTCCAGGTGTCTATCTATTGTGGGGAGCCGAGTTTCAGGTTCGGCACCCTTCGCTAAGGTACTGAAACAAGGTGAGTTAGAGGATTTGATTTGCCGAAGGGGGGACTCGAACCCCCACGAGTTACCTCACACGCCCCTCAAACGTGCGCGTCTACCAGTTCCGCCACTTCGGCTCAAGTTATCAGACAGCGATCATAGGCGAGTATGTCCCAGGAAAACTTTATGTCGTCGGGTGATGACATCATTAAGACGTTCGGATCACTTCGGGCTGGTTGCGGGAGATGCACTCGCAGCAGGCGACTGCGAAGTTGCTGGAGTCGCGGTTGCCTGGGGAGTCGGCGTTTGCACCGGTGAAGGCTGCGACTCAGCCTCGGTTGACTGCAAGACTGAATGCTGACCAGTTACGCCCGGCAAGGAGAGCATCAAAGCGATCAGCATGAAACTTGCTGCTGCGCCGATGGTGATCTTTGCCAGAATGCTCGCGGTGCCGCGCGGACCAAACGCTGTGCTCGAAAGATTGCTCGAAAACAAGTCTCCCGCACCTGACTTGCCAGGCTGCAGGAGTATCACAACCACCAAAACCACGCATGAAAGAATGAATAGTCCGTATAGGATATAAGTTAACAATTTAATCTCCGATAAATGGTGAATAGTGAACAGTGAATCGCAAATCGCAGACCAGCTGCTATTTACTATTCACCATTTACTGCCGTCCGTAATTCACAATCCTGGCAAAGCTATCGGCTTTCAAGCTTGCGCCGCCGACTAGTGCCCCATCGATATCCGCCTGGGCCATTAGACCGTCGATGTTATCCGGCTTGACCGAACCACCGTAAAGTATACGCAACGCGGCGGCAGCTGTCGCTGTGTGCCCTTCCGCGAAAACGCGCCGGATAAACGCGTGCATTTCCTGCGCTTGCTCCGGCGTCGCTGTGCGTCCAGTTCCGATCGCCCAAACGGGCTCGTAGGCCACGATGATACGGTCGAGATCAGGGGCTGTCAACCCGCTAAGTCCGCCGTTTAACTGACCGCTGACAACAGTTTCGGCGTTTCCCTGCTCTCGCTGGTCCAGAGTCTCTCCGACACACATGATGACTGTCAGGCCCGCCGAAATGCCCGCCTGGCACTTTCTGCTCACCATTGCATCTGTCTCAGAATAGTGTGCGCGTCGCTCAGAATGCCCAACGATCACGTGACTGGCCCCGGCGTCGCGCAACATGAAAGCGGCGACTTCCCCGGTGTGCGCCCCCTCTTCGATCTCAGTTGAGCAGTTTTGACCGGAGACTCGAACGTTCGAGCCCTCGAGCCTATCGGCGACAGTCCGCAGCGCAGTGAATACCGGTGCGATTACCACATCACAGTGGTTAGCATTGGCAACCAGCGGCTTCAGAGCGAGAGCGGTGTCAACCGACTCGGCCACCGTCTTGTACATCTTCCAGTTTCCAGCGATTACAGGTTTGCGCATAATTGGTCAGTGGTCCGTTGTCAGTGGTCAGTTGTCGGTTAGTGGCTCTCAGTTGTTCGTGTTGATTCGTGTGATTTCGTGGATCGTCTCATCGGTAGCAGAAAAAGCGATCCACGAAATCACACGAATCAACACTAAATGAGATCAGAAGAATGACCATGAAAAATATCAGATGAGAAATAATGAGAAATGGACAATGAGCATCCTTAAGACAATTGCCTTGGTTGCCCTCTTCGTCGCTTCTCTGTCTCCCTTCCCATTGTCTCGATCCC
>JAMQPI010000503.1 GCA_023717565.1 Pyrinomonadaceae bacterium
GGCCCTTGTCGCCGATGACGTCGGAGACTGAGGAGGTTGCGGCCGCAACTCCTCTAAGTCCAGCAGCAGAGGTAGCGGTGGGTGCGTTTGCTTTTTCGGCCATAAGGTTCGCTTAAATGTGCAGGGAAGATAACAAACAGACGGACCAGTGACAAGCGTTGCGCCGCTGACGGACAACTAGCGACCTCCATTAAGACGATCCACGAACTCACACGAAAGTCTTTTAGTGTTGTTTCGTGTGAATTCGCGGATCGTTATGACGCCGCCCCCAAAACCTGAAGTCTATGTTCACTTCCGTAATCGGAGAACAACTGGCTGACCGCGCCTGGCTCTCAATATTTTAGCGGCGGATTTGTTCTTCACGGCAAGCTCAAGGAACCCGGCGCTTCCCCAAATACCGAAGACTTCCCTGCCTCGTTCCTGCTGTTCCGAAAAGAACTTCTGAAAAGACTTTACCTTGGCTCCATTGGCAACCAGGTGAACGCCATCATCAATCATCTCTTCCGTCAGTTCGCGGGGCGTGATGTTTGTAATGCAGTTACCGAAACGGTCGATGTGAATAATCCGCGCCTTTACCGTACCCTTCTTCGACTTCTCTGGAATAAGCGACGCCAGCCGCACAGGATTAGTAATCTGCTTTCCGAATTTTGATGGATCGACACCAGTGGAAAGCGCGGCAGCGACTGGAGCAAAGACGTCTCGACCGTGAAAAGTTGAACTCACCGGCGCGGGGAAATACTTCTTGTTGGTCAGTTCAAGGACTCTGGCTTCTGGTTCACGCTCACAGATGTAGCTGAAGATCCCGTTATCCGGTCCGACAAAGAACTGCCCGCCCGCCTCGACAAGAATTGCTAGTCGGTCTGAACCCACACCCGGGTCGACGACCGCCACGTGAATGGAGCCGGATGGGAATGACGAGTAAACAGCCAGCAGAGTAAATGCTGCAGCTTGGATGTCTTGCGCGGGTATCTCGTGGGTGATGTCGACCACGCGCGCCTCAGGGTTGACTGAAAGAATCACACCCTTCATCGCGCCGACGAAGTAATCGGCAGTGCCGAAGTCAGTGAGGAGCGTGATCAGGCGTGGAGACGGGGAGACGCGGGGACGGGGAGACACGGCGACGCGGCGATCTGTTCGATTTTCACCGCGTCTCCGCGTCACCGTGTCTCCCTGTCTCCGCGTCTCCCCGTCTCCCTGTCTCCCCGTCTCCCCGTCTCCCCGTCTCCGTGTCTCCCCTTCACTGGATCTGCGTCTCAGCAGAAGTTCGAATTCTGAGTTGTTGTCCACGTTCGAGACGAATATCCTGGCCGCGCTTGGTGAGCACCCTGCCAGTCCCCGCCGCACCGCCGACGCCCGCACCTATAGCCGCCCCTTTTCCGCCACCAATGATCGCGCCCACTATCGCGCCGATTCCGGCAGCGGCTCCAACCTTCGAAACATCATCCTTAGTGGAATCTTTGCCCTTAACTCCGCCCTCTGGATCAACACTACCCACATCCCTGCCGCCAGTATCCACAACTTCGACAACTTCCGCGCTGAAATTGGTAGCTCGATTGTCGGGCATTCGTATCTGATCAAAAGCGAGTTGCAGCTCAGCAACACCCTTAACCTTTCCAGGTCTCTTCACTCTGGTAACCCGACCGTCGATGATTGCTCCAGCAATCTCACCAGGTTCCATAACCCGCGCTTGAAAGCGATCGCCGGGCTGGCTGGCGTCGGTGGAGAGACTGTTATCGAGCTCGATTGTCAACACCGCTCCACTGTGAATTGAAACTGACCGGCTCTCCGTGGAACGCGAACTCGAACTTGAAGAAGTATCTGCAGAGTTATCGTCAGCCGGGGGAGCGCTTTGCGTGTTTATCTGCGGGGCGTCCTGCTGCGTGCTCCGACGTGACAGGCCTGTCGGGATTGCAGAATTGAAAGGTTGGCGGTCGTAGCCTGCTGTGTAACCAGCCTCAAAACCCTGCTGATATCCGTTCCGATAAGTTTCTAGTGTGCCCCAGGCTTCGTTGTAGGAACGATCAGCGCGCTGATACTCCTCCTTGCTCTGATAGTTACGGGAGGCATTATCGGCAACGTCCCGGTAGCCAGCGTTATAGCCGTCTGAATAACCGGTACGATAGCCCCGCTCGAGCGCAGTCGATTGAGTTTGTGCCGTTGCAATTGCCGCCGAGTTGGAGGCCACACCGAACCAGGCAGTTAGTGCTAAGCCAAGCACAACCACCAGGGGACTTCTGAGATGTTTCATAGTTTTTCCTTCCAGAGAATATGCGGCCATCACAGCCGTAAAGTCTTGGGAGAGCCAACCTTCGTTACGAGGGTGATGCTAACACCGCAGCCAGCGGGTCACAACGCTGAGCGCTTTTTCAGTATCGGCCCAGGGTCAGAGTCCCGAAGTTTAGAGCTCAATTTTTATTAGGTTGTCGGCGGCCAAGACACAACCCAAAGGTCGAACTCTGAACCTCTGGCTTCTAACTGAACCAGCGCCTGTTTTTCGGGGCGCTTGACCGAGTATGGCCAGGGTCATAGACTCCCGACTGCATCTTCGTTTACCAGAGAACTAGCCCTCAGATGCGCGTTCATGAGTCACTGGTTGGCAAGAGTCGAAAATTGAATGTCTACGCACCGAGTATATCTAGACCATAGCGCCACTACCCCCGCCGACCCTCGCGTGGTCGAGGCGATGATTCCGTATCTCACCGAGCGGTTTGGTAACGCTTCCAGTGTCCACTCCTTTGGTCAGGAGGCCCGGGGTGCTGTCGATCGCGCCCGGCGGGAAGTCGCTGCGTTAATCGGAGCCAAAGCCAACGAGATTGTCTTCCTCTCGGGTGGGACCGAGGCCAACAACCTGGCGATCCGAGGACTATGTGAAGCTGTCGAACCACAGGGACGCCATATTATTACGTCCTCCATTGAGCACTCATCTGTGCGCGGCATCTGCGAGGCTTTAGAGAAGCGGGGTTGGGAGATCACTCGCCTCCCTGTTTACGAAGACGGCATCGTAAGAGTGGAAGATGTTCGCTCAGCGCTGAGAGCGGACACGGTACTGGTCTCGGTGATGCTCGCCAATAATGAGATTGGTACCATTCAGCCGATCCAGGAAATCGGAGCCCTGGTCCGTCAGGCTCGTGCACCGGGACGTAAGCAGCCCTGGCTGCATACTGACGCGGTCCAGGCAGCCGGCCGCGTAACGATAAACGTCGAGCTACTCGGATGTGATTTCCTCTCGCTTTCAGCTCACAAACTCTACGCTCCCAAAGGTACGGGCGCCCTTTACATCAGGCGCGGTGTGCGAGTTCTGAGTCAAAACGTCGGTGGCCATCAGGAACGCGAACGAAGGGCCGGCACAGAGGGCGTACCTGGTATTGTTGCGTTTGGAGTGGCCGCCCGGATCGCGCGCGAAGAGTTGGCCCAGCGCAACGAACACACCACAGCGCTTCGCGAGAACTTTGAGGCGGCGGTTGCCGAACGCTTGTCCGACGTCGTATTTAATGGCCGGACCGACTGCCGGTTGTCACACATTTCAAATATCTCCTTTAGCTTCATTGAAGGCCAGAGTCTTCTGATTAGCCTGGACCTCGAAGGCATCGCTGTCTCCACGGGATCCGCGTGCTCCTCCGGCACACTAGAGCCTTCGCCGGTGATTCGGGCGCTCGGTCGGAACGATGAATTAGCGCGAGGTGCTATTCGATTCAGTTTCGGCAAAGACAATACAACTGCCGAGGTCAATTACGTGATCGACGTCTTGTCTCGCATCACCCAAAAACTGCGGACGCTTTCGCCGTTGAACAAGATCAGAG
Source organism: Pyrinomonadaceae bacterium (assembly GCA_023717565.1). Classification (GTDB taxonomy): domain Bacteria; phylum Acidobacteriota; class Blastocatellia; order Pyrinomonadales; family Pyrinomonadaceae; genus PSRF01. The sequence goes on from JAMQPI010000503.1 coordinate 3,801, forward strand.
TTCCGCGTTCCGAGTTCGTCAAGTCTGAGTTCTGAGTTCTGGGTGCTAGTGCTGAGTGCTGAGTCCTGAGTGCTGAGTGCTGAGTCCTGAGTGCTGAGTGGCGAGTGCCGAGTGCTGAGTCTGTTTCAAAGGAAGGCGACCCTAGTTCAAACAAACGCAATTAAGAAGAGACCCATCGCTGTAAACTCAGCACTCAGCACTCAGCACTCAGCACTCAGCACTCAGCGCCCAAACTCGAAACCTACCGTGCCTTACTCTGCGACCTTCAATGACCACCTGAGCAACCCGCGGAACGCGGGCGAACTCGCGGAGGCCAATGCCCTCGCCGAAGAGACCAATCCAGTCTGCGGCGACCGGCTGCGACTTTCTTTGATCATTCGTGATGGCCGAATAGCAACGGCACGCTTCCTCGCCTACGGCTGCCCACCAACGATTGCCTGTGGTTCAGTACTAACTGAGATGATTCAAGGAAAGTCTGTAGCGGAGGCCATGCAACTCACGAAGAGCGATCTCTTGAACGCCCTGGGCGGACTTCCTTCGCGCAAGCAACATGCAGCCGCGCTCGCCGTTGAAACATTACGTCTGGCAGTTGAATCAGGATGCAGTGACCTCCTCCCGGGCTGACGCCGGACGGTGGCCCGACGTCACGTGCCTTTGAGCAGTAGCTGGTTTGTCTTAAGGGAGATGAAGGAATTTCACCTTGGAGTAGCTACCACGCGAGGTCTTGACACGCCAGGGTCGACGGTTTTTCCACGGTGGTATTCGGGCCCGCAGTAAGTCCTCGGCTCCGTTCCAATAACAAAAGTCTTGGTGCGAATTACCGGACATGTCTCAACGGCAATCAAGCCGGTGCTGGGATCGACATCGAGAGTGATTGAGCCCTCCAGGCGAAGAACCCCGTCACCCGGTCGAGCCTCCGGTCGAGGACGAGGCGTAGGTGTCGGAGAGGGCTCGGGTGTTGGTGCAACATCTCCGCTCTGAGGAGTAGGTTGCTCCTCACCGTCAGGAGTTGCTTCCTCTTCGGGAGCCTCAACCTCAGGCGGGGTCGGCAAGGTCCCATTGATAAACATCTCGCTGCGTCGGTTGGGATCATCGGCAGTAGTCAATTGTCCCGTCTTCGGGTCGATGTCTGCCTGCTGTATTCCTTCCGGCATTTGCCAATCGCCCTGCCACTCCGGATGTTCGCTCAGCGCGACCTGCATAAAGTCGGTCCAGATTGGTAGCGCTGAATTCGCTCCAGTCAAACCGAGTTGGGAGCCGTCATCAAAACCTACCCAGACGACGCAAACCAGATTCGGCGTGAACCCGACAAACCATCCATCGCGTGAAGTACCAGTTTTACCAGCGACGTTAGCTTTGAATCCCCGGGCCCGGACCTTGGCTGCAGTACCTCGATTGACGACGTCCTTCATGAACGAGTTCATAACGTAAGCCACGTCGGGTCGCATTACTTCGCTTCTCTGCGCTGTGGGCGCAGCAATCGTGACGCCGTCGCCAGTAGTAATACGATTGATTGCCATCGACGACGTGCGCGTGCCCAAATTCGCAAAGGCAGTGTAGGCGCTCGCCACTTGCAACGGGGTAGCTTCACTTGTTCCCAGCGCCATTGCCGGATAGGCCCGTGTTGGTTTTGGCAATCCGGCCCTGCCCGCAAGATTCATCACCCGCCCAAGGGTGACTTCGGTCGCCACCTCGACCGTGATCACATTAAGACTGTTTACCATCGCGTCGCGAAGTGTCACTGGCCCACGCGAGTAACTCTCACCGAAGTTGCCCGGCGAATACTCCTGATTGTCGTAAGAGAATGTTTTTGGTTCATCGATATAAGTCGTGGCGGCAGTAATCACGCGGGGCACGGGATCGTAGGCAGTATTCAGCGCAGTAGCGTAGACGAAAGGCTTAAAGACAGACCCGGGCTGGCGGAAGGCATCCGCGGCGCGGTTGAATTGGCTCTTTGAATAGTCGCGCCCACCGACCATCGCAACAATCTCACCAGTCTTGGCATTCATCGCAACCAACGATGCCTGCAGTGTTCCCGGCGCGAAACGCCTGGTCTGCAACTTGTCTAACGCAGCAACTTGTTTCGCCAGGGCCGAGTAAGCTGCGCGTTGTAAATCCATGTCGATGGTCGTGTAGATGCGAAGATGCTGAGCTGTGCCGGGACCGTCGATGATGTCGCCGAGTTGGTTTTGAACATAGTCGGCAAAATATGGCGCCTCCGAAGCGTCGATGCGACCCTTGAGGGCCACGACTCTCAGCGGTTCTTCCTTGGCCCGGTCGGCTTCCTCCCGAGTGATGGCGCCGGCGTCGACCATCGAATCCAGAACTTGATTACGACGGGAAGTCGCGGTGTTCATTTCCTGATAGGGATTGTACCGGTTCGGGCTCCGAATCAGTCCGGCCAGAAACGCAGCTTCCGGCAACGTGACGTTCGTCACGTCTTTCCCGAAGTAAGCATTCGCGGCCTGACCAAAACCGTTTATGGAGAATCCCGCCTGTTGGCCCAGGTAGACCTGATTGCAATAGAGCGCAAAGATCTGTTCCTTGGTAAGCCGGGTCTCGAGAATAACCGACATGTAAGCCTCGGCTGCCTTGCGCCGCATTGTTCTCTCCGGCGAAAGAAGCAGATTCTTCACTAACTGCTGCGTAATGCTCGACCCGCCCTGCCGCGCTATCGGTGAATTAGGATCCGAGTTGTCGTACCGCCTGACCAAAGCTCGGAGAATTCCGCGAATATTTACTCCATAGTGCTCGAAGAAGGATCGGTCTTCAGTGACTGTAATTGCCTTAACCAGATGGGCTGGCAGATCATTGAAGCCGATCACTTTCCGTTTCTCGCGCTCTTGTCCGGTTACAGAGCTTATCAATTCCGGTTCGAGCCACACTTTGTCTAGCCGCGTGCTTCCTCCCGGCTGGGATATTGAGCTGATTGATTTGGCATTCCGCGAAAACTGCACTCGCACGCTCTGCGACTGTCGCTGCCCATCGACTGAAGAGTATTGGCTAGGTTCGATGTCAATGGTCGAGCCAGTGAGGGAATACCGTCCGCGCTTAGTGTCAGCTTGTTGGGCCTTCTCGACGTAGCCGGCGCGCTTCAGGTAAGCAATGAGATCTTCCTGAGAGAGGGTTTCACCGGCGCGGAGTTGTTTTGGTGTCGCGTAGATGCCGGCCGAACTGGTAAAGACTTCGCCTTTAAGGAGGTTATCGATGCGGGCGGAGAAGACCGTCCAGTAATAAACCAGTACTACAAATACGAAGGCAGTGATTACAATCAGCGGGATAATAACCGGGGCGCTAAGTAGACGCCTGCCAATCCGGCGCCCTAGCCCAGGACTCGGCTGTTCATAGGCAACTATCCGTTGTTGTCTCGGAGTACCTCTTCCGCCGCCAGTGACGGTCGGCATTCTTTCTGGAGGTGGATAGCGAACGGGCATAAAGCGGATTCAGATACGCGATCACGAGTCTTGCCGAATGGATGCAACTGGGCGACGCTTGTCACCACGAGTCGGGCTCGTTTTCAGAATACTTTTATTCCTTTCAGCTGTCACCGCCCTGGTGGTGGAATTGACACTCACTTTCCCATTAGTTAACGTGACTGCGCCCTAAAGTCAGCTACTTTGATGCGATTTCTGACGTATGAGTCTAACATCCCCCGCGTCGAGGAAGTTTGCGGGAAGCCGCTTCAGAATTCGCTATGCAGTTCTGGCAGTGGCCGTGGCCACAGCTTTGGGGACTCTGGGGTTCCATTTGATCGAAGGCTGGTCACTAGTAGACAGCCTTTACGCGGCAGCTCAAACAGTTACCACGGTAGGGTACGGCGACCTCGCCCCCACGACCCGTAATGGTCGCATTTTCGCCAGCATTTTCATGTTTGCGGGCGTGGGCATCGTGCTCTACTCGCTCACTGCCACGGTTCAATCAATCGTGCAGTCGGAGTTGCTCGCGACTTTTGGTCAGCGGCGCCAATTGCGCAAGATGAGTAAACTGCGAGACCACTTTATTATCTGCGGCGCCGGGCGGGTCGGTTCCCGTCTCATAAAAACGTTGCTGGAGGGAGAACATCCTTTCATCGTCATCGAGCGCGATCCGCAAAAGGTGTCGGAGTTAGCCGATCGCGGCGTTATTGTTCTGGTTCGCGACGCGACCATGGAAGAGACTCTCATAGAAGCCGGGGTTGCTCACGCACGTGGCCTCGCGGCCTGTCTTCCTGACGATGCAGACAACGTCTACGTTGTGCTGACGGCGCGGGACTTGAATTCAAAGATCCACATCGTTGCCAGGGCCGCGGAAGAACAGGCGGAAAGCAAGCTAATCAGAGCGGGAGCCAATCGCGTCGTTGCTCCCACCATAATCGGCGGCCACCGGATGGCCGTGGCCCTCACCAAGCCAGCAGTAGGAGACTTCATCGACTCAATAACTGCAAACATGCTCGGTTTGGCTTTGGAACAACTTGAGGTCAGCCCTTCCTCGTCGCTGGTCGGACAAAAACTTAGCGCCACGAATATTCGTTCCGAACTCGATATTGTGGTTGTCAGTATCCGACGCAGCGATGGACAGACGCTTTTCAACCCGAGCGGTGAATCATTGATCGAAGCCGGCGACATGCTAATCGCGATCGGAAGCGCGGAGTCGCTCATGAAACTAACCGCAATGGCGAAGTGAGTAGGCCAGTCCAAAGTCCAAGGTCACCCAGGTTCACTCCATGACTATCGATCACCCCAACATTCACACCGGACATTGGACATTGGACGTTGCACGTTGGGCTGATGCCGGACTATCCACTCAATGAAAACTCTTGTCACCGGCGGCAGCGGCTACCTTGGTGTTCACGTGCGCCGGTTTTTTGAAGCGGACGATTTCTCACGCCGCTCGAATCTCGACATACTCAGCGAAACCGATGCCGAACTGGCGGCGAATTACGACGTCGTCATCCACCTCGCAGCCTATCTCGATAAAAACCCCGCGGCGGCAGATCTGAGTTTTCACACCAACGCCGAAGGGACCGCCAATGTCATTCGACATATGAAGCCCGGCTCCGTTTTTATCTATGCGTCCACCAAGGATGTATACGGCGCAAACGCAGCCGCATATGACCCGGTCCCCGAAACATGTCCAACCGAATATTCTGGTCAGACGCCGCTCGAGTGGTCGAAGCTGATTGGAGAGCGCTACGTCGATTACTACGCGCGCCAACGAGGCGTGCGGGCCTGCATCTTTCGCCTCTCAACTGTCTATGCACGGCCGTCCGACGGCAATGAGTACGGCTTCGTCACTCATTACGTCGAATCGGTCAAGCGAGGCTGGCCGATTCAAGTTCCGGTAGGCGGGAACGCGATTCGCGACATCCTCCACGTTGACGACTTTTCGCGAGCCTGTCAGGCGTTCATCGCCTCGTCACACTCCTATGGACTGTATAATCTTGGTGGCGGTCCGAAGAATGCGGCAACCCTGTCCGAGATGATCAGCACTGTGGGAAAGCTGATTCAGCTCGAGCCAGTTATTGAATACAACGATGCGCTCTCGCATCCGGTGCCTGTCAAATATGTCTCTGATCTGAGTCTGGTGCACGTGCAGCTCGATTGGCAGCCGGAAATCCGAATCAAGGACGGTTTGCAAAGTCTGCTCTGATTCCAGAAGAAGTAAGTCAATCTTGATGCGAGCTGATGGGAACCCTTAAGAAACAAGACATCAATCGCGTGGTAGTTCGCGGCACCAATTGGGTGGGCGACGCCGTAATGACCGTACCCGCGCTGCGCGAGCTTCGCCGATTGCTTCCTGGTGCTTGCATAACGCTGGCGACCCGACCCTGGGCCAAAGAGCTCTTCGCCGAGGCTGACTTTCTAGATGATCTTTTGATCTACGACCGACGCGGTACCTGGTCTGCCATCAAACAGAGTGCTGAATGGCGCCGGGGGAAATTCGATCTAGCCGTTGTTTTTCCCAATGCCTTTGAAGCCGCGTTGATCCCTGCCCTGGCTCGAGTTCCCTTTCGCATTGGTTATGCAACCGATGCGCGCAGCAGGCTGCTAACCAATCCGTTGCCAGTTCCCGAATGGCGCAGCTCCAGACATGAAGTCTTCTACTACCTGAACATTGTCGTCGAGCTTGAGCGGGCGCTGGGCGGTTCCGCACAGACACTGGAGTTAATTCCAGATGCCTCTCTGCACATATCTGAGCCACGCCAATCCAGGGCCACGGATCTACTACGCGCCGAGGGCGTACGCGCAGGACACGCCCTGGTTGCCTTATGTCCGGGTTCGATAAACAGCCGCGCCAAACGTTGGCCGACCGAGCGCTATGCGGCGCTGGCCGACAGTTTGATAGGAGAACTGGACGCCGAAGTGTTACTGATAGGGTCACCCGAGGAGTTGGAGGTATCACAGGAAGTCAGGCAGAAGATGCGGAATAGGCCAGTCATGTTAACCGGCAAAACCAGCCTGGCTCAGGTTGCGGCTGTTCTCAGCCTGGTGGATCTCCTGATTACGAATGACACCGGCCCCGCTCATATAGCATCCGCGCTTGGACGGCCGACACTGGTCATCTTCGGGCCTACTAACCCGTTGACCACCCGCCCTTTTTCAACCGTGGCTGAAATTGTGCGCCAGCCGCCAGACTGCGCGCCATGTATGTTGCGGGATTGTCCCATCGACCATCGGTGCATGACCGCGATCAGCCCCCAGGATGTTTTCGACCGCGCCCGGTTGCTGTTGGAAGGAAAAAGACTGATTGGAACAGGGACAGGACCAGTCCATAACGAATTGGAGGTTTCAGAGGCACTTTGATTTCTATGCAGCGGGCAGTCTTCATCGATCGAGACGGAACGATTTCGGAAGAGGTTGGGTACATCAATCACCCTTCGCGCTTTCGAGTCTTTCCCTATTCAGCTGCCGCTATCAAGCTCCTGAACGACAGTGGCTGGCTGGCAATCATCGTCACTAATCAGGCCGGAGTCGCCCGCGGATATTTCACCGAAGAAATGATTCAGATTGTTCATGAGACGTTGAAACAAGAAATGACTGGTACCGATGCGCGGATCGATGCGATTTACTACTGCGCCCATCATCCATCGGTCGGAGAGCCGCCCTATCGGTTTGACTGCGATTGTCGAAAACCGAAGCCCGGATTGATTCGCCGCGCCGCCGCGGAGTTTGATATCAATCTAGCAGAGAGCTGGATGGTTGGGGATCGTTACAGTGATATCGAGTTGGCCCGCAACGCCGGTGTTAACTCTGCCTTCGTCATGAGCGGCTACGGGCGTGGGGAATGGGAACATCAACGACAAGACTGGCATCATCAACCCGACTTGACTGCCAATCACCTGCTGGAAGCGGTTAAGAGAATAATCGAAGAACCGGTTGGTAAACGCACATGACCACCGATCGAACATTGCAGCAAGAGCGCTTGATTGGCGTCGTGAGTCGCTTCCCGGGCCGCCGGATACTGGTCGTAGGCGACGCCATAGCCGACCAGTTTGTCTACGGCGCCATCAGCAGAGTCTCCCGAGAAGCTCCGGTATTCATCCTCCGTCATGAGCAGACCGAAACGGTGCCGGGCGGCGCTGCGAACTGTGCCATGAATCTCGTTTCGCTGGGTGCCCACGTTTCGTTGATTGGCGTGGTTGGCGAAGATGTCGCCGGGAAAGTGTTGGTGGAGAGTCTTGAGACGGCCGGAGTGGATTGCACTGGTTTATTGAAGTCGGACAAGATTCAAACAACCACGAAAGTGCGAATTCTTGCTGGTCAACTCCATTCCACCCGACAGCAAGTCATCCGACTTGACTATGAAGGAGCCCCTTTGAGTGCCGCGTTCCACGAGACGCTACGTCAACGTATTCTCGAGGAAGTGCAATCCTCGGATGCCGTAATAATTTCCGACTACAACTATGGCGTTGCCGACCAGAATCTGGCCAGAGTCATCCGCGACTCCGCAACCAACAAAGGAATTCCGGCGCTGGTTGATTCCCGTTTTAGGCTCTCCGACTTTGGGAATTTCACCTCGGCGACTCCCAACGAGGACGAGGTCGAGCAACTCCTGGGCAGACAACTGATGGATGTCAGTGACCTGCAAGCGGCGGGTGAGGAAATGCGCGAACGCCTGGGCTATCGCGCTTTGCTAATCACGCGCGGCAGCCATGGAATGATGCTTTTCGAAGACGGGGTGGCGCCCGTTCAAATCGATGCGGTTGGCGCCCGTGATCCGGTGGACGTCACCGGCGCCGGGGATACCGTGATTGCGGCGTACACGTTGTCGCTGGCCTCAGACGCGTCTTTCCCTGATGCGGCGCGTCTGGCCAATTATGCCGGCGGACTGGTGGTAATGAAACGGGGTACGGCGTCAGTTACGAGCGAAGAATTGGTTGGGTCAATCTGGAGTAATAGAACACTCTGAAAATAAGACCGGCGCCGCATCCCGAAATGGCTTGAAGAGTTATTGCTACGGCTCCTCACCGGCTTCTCGACCGCAACAAACCATCGTGCAGCCGCCAGTCTTGAATGAAATTTCAATAGGCCTCATAATCTCTGACGTGAGCGAAGAGAACACACGAAAGATGCCTGGGAGTAATGGAGGTTTTGAGGGGCGGGTGTTTGCCCGCTTTGATACTATTGATGCGGGCTTGCGTGACCTCGACGGGCGGATGCAAAAGCTCGAAGCGCGCTCTTATGACACTAAGCCAATCTGGGAGCAGGCTCTCAGAGAGATCATAGACACGAGGCGAGAGTTATCGAAGCGTCTCGATCGCATCGAAGCTATTGCGCATGGGACTCGCGCGGATTTGCGGGATGCGGAAGACCGAATTGAGAAGCTTGAGTCAAAGCCCATTCAGTAGCGTCTCTCAGTTGTCAACTCCTCACACGCCGTCATCATTCAAAGTGCGGGCTTCACGGCATGCACTCGACCCAAATCAGCATGCGTGTTATTCGACCAATCGACCGCATTCTCCATCAAGCAGACCTCATCGCTCGCGTCCAGGCGGGCAGGAAAAATGGCGAGAAGATTGTCTTCGCGAACGGCTGTTTCGACGTTCTTCACGTCGGCCACATTCGCTATCTACAAGGAGCCAAGGCTCTGGGAGACTTGCTCGTGGTAGGAATAAATTCGGACAGGCAGGTGGCCGTCTTGAAAGGTCCCGGGCGCCCCATCTTGTCCGAGGCCGATCGGGCTGAGATGGTCGCTTCAATTGCTGCTGTAGACTTCGTCACCGTTTTCGACGAACCGACCGTGCACGATCTCTTGCTTGCGCTCCGGCCGGATGTACATGCCAAGGGGACGGACTACACCGAGGAGACCGTTCCCGAGCGCGACGTAGTCCGCTCCTACGGTGGTCGAGTAGCGATCGTTGGCGATCCAAAAAATCATTCCACATCCGAGATTCTGGATAGAATCGGAAATAATTCCGAAAGTTAGCAGGAATCTCGCTCAAATCGTTACGGTCCCCACGCTCTCTCTCAACCGAACATGAATCCAGCCGGGGATGTTTTGCCTAATCAACAAATAGGACTTACCATTCAGAAGTGCGCATTCTAATAGTGAAATTGGGGAGCATTGGCGACATCGTCCACACCTTACCGTCGCTGGCAGCGCTGAGGCGTGCCTTCCCGCACGCAGAAATCTCCTGGGTAGTAGAACAACGCACATCAGAAATTTTAAGAGACAACCCGTCTTTAGATCGCCTCATCGAAGTCGACACGAAGGCCCTGAGGCGCGGGCTGATGTCTGGGGAGACGCTGCGGGCACCGCGCCAGCAGTTACGTCGGTTACGCGCCTCTGCCTTCGATTTAGCACTCGACTTCCAGGGACTACTCAAATCAGCTTCTATCGCGCGCCTTTCCGGCGCGCGTCGCATTTTCGGCTTCTCGCGCGAGGGACTCCGCGAGCCGGCCAGCCGGATTTTTCTGTCCAAAACTGTCTTTATTCCAAGGACCACACACGTAATTCGCAAAAACCTCGGTCTTGTAAGCGGCGCCCTCGGTATTCCGGTACCTCAGGACCCGCGCGACCTCGAGTTCCCGATTCAGGTCGATTCAAGTCATGAGAACGAAGCAGAAGAGGCAGTTGTCGGGACGGGGAACAGATATGCGATTTTGAATCCCGGAGGCGGTTGGCCGACAAAACTCTGGAATCCTGAGCGGTTCGGTGAACTCGCCGATCAGATTTGGGGCAATCACGGTCTCCACTCCTTAGTTACGTACGGACCTGGCGAAATCGAACTGGCCGAGAGAGTTTTAGGCTCCAGCCTTTCCGGCAAAGCGCGAGCAGTAAGTCTTTCGCTGAAGGGTTTTTATGCGCTGGCGAAACGCGCCCAGGTCTACGTTGGCGGCGACACAGGGCCCACCCACATCGCAGTTGCCGCTGGCACGCCGGTGGTCGGTCTTTTCGGGCCTACTGAGTGGTGGCGCAACGGTAGCCCTCGCAACGATGACATTTGTGTAGAACGCACAGACATTGATTGCCGTGTCGATTGTCACCGCCGCTCATGCTCCAATTGGATTTGCATGGACATTGAAGTAGAGCGACTCTTAAATGCGGTGACCGAACGTTTGGAAAGGGCCTCGGGAATCGCGCGAGCAGAGGGACGTGAGTTGATGTCTGTCGGTTTGTAAGCCCGGATTGGTCTAACCACCGGCAAATAATTCTGTCTGTTAGGGAGTTTGGATTGCGCAGAGGTGGAACCTGGATTCAACGCTGGCGCGTGCCGCTCGGTTTTGTGTGTGCGGCATTTTTCATTTTCCTGGCCCGACCGCGCCCTCTTTCACTCGTGGTCGGAGGGGCTATTTCGATCCTGGGCCTGGCGATCCGCGCCTGGGCATCGGGTCACATCAGGAAAAATGACGCTCTGGCCACGTCTGGGCCCTATGCCTACTCCCGCAATCCCCTGTATCTCGGTAGTTTTCTTCTGGGTCTAGGGTTTACGATTGGCTCAGGTTGGTGGCCGCTGGGGATCGCCTTTGCGGCGCTGTTTCTTGGCATCTATTTCCCGGTAATGCGCGTCGAATCCACGACTCTGGCTGAAATCTTTGGAGCCGCGTATCGACGCTACGCTTCGGAGGTGCCACTCTTCTTTCCCGGTTTCACGCGATTTCGTGGTGAAGCACTTCAGCCTACGAAATTCGATAGGGATCTCTATATGCGGTACCGAGAATACCGCGCGGCGCTGGGACTGTTGGTAGCCTGGGGAATACTAGCGTTCAAAGCATATTACTTAAAATGAATCGATCAAGAAATTTACTAATCGCAATTCTTTGGCTTGCCACGGTAGGCGCCGGCTTCGCCAATGCACAGAAATCGGTGCATGCAAACTCGGAGAGGCCTTTTGAACCCGGCGAAGAGCTGGTTTACGAGGCCGAGTTTTCCCGCGCTCTGTTAAGAAAAGTGGATGTTGCGGATTTCCGGTTTACCGCCAGCCGCACTCCGTCGAACGAATCGAACAAAAACTCGCATTCAACCGCGCCACAGAAAACCCCTACGTACTCGTTAGTCTTTAAGGGCGATGTCTCGAGCAAGGGTTTTTTCGCGAAATTGTTCAACCTGCGTTTTCGGGAGCGGATGGAATCGACAGTCGATCCGATTTCATTTGGAGTTCAGAATACGAAGCGAGTCGACGAACAAGGAAAGCGTATTCGTAGCAGCGAAGCTGTATTTAACCATGTCGCCGGCAAGGTTGTGTGGACAGAGACCGAACCCGGGAACCCATCGCGACCTCCGCGCACTGTCAGCTCGCCGTTTACCGGCCCGGTCCAGGACATTCTATCGGCTATTTACTACTTGAGAACCCAGCCGCTGCAGGTCGGCAAGACTCTTGAACTGGTAATAAGCGACTCCGGTCAGGTCTATAGGATTCCGATTCGAGTGGTGGAGAAGAAACGCATGAACACTGTGTTGGGAAAAGTTAACGCCGTGCGTCTTGAGGTCGGACTTTTCGGCCCGCGCGGGATGATCGATAGTGAAGGTCAGTTTTCTATCTGGTTTACCGAGGACGCTCGGCGCCTGCCCGTCAGCGCTCGGGTAAAGAGCGAGATCGGCACTTTCGATATCAAGCTAAAGAAAGTCCTGCGCAACTCAAGCCAAATCCAGAGCGCTCAAGGGGGCTTAAGAATGCCGGGAGAAAATCTGGGCGGGGGTGCCGGACCCGCGGTGGTGGAAGTAGAGTATCTTTCGAGACAACAATAAGGTCGCCATCATAGTCCACTTCGTCCCCAGGCTTCATTCCCCACTCTGGTCGCCGCTCCGCGCATCGCGATTCCCTGTTTCCTCCCGCGCCCCATTACATGAGTGAGGTACCTCTCATCATCGGACACCGAGGGGCTTCGGCAGTTGCGCCGGAGAACACGCTCGCTGCATTTTCGCGCGCAATTCAACATGGAGCTGACGGGGTCGAGTTTGACGTCCAATTATCGCAGGATGGAGTGCCAGTTGTTATCCATGATCCCACACTCGCGCGAACGGGTTTGATTGACGGCGTGGTAGCTGAACTCTCGGCAGAAATGCTTGGGAGAATCGATGTAGGTAGCTGGTTCGGTCAGCGTTCCAACGCTGCTGAGTTGGATTTCCGCGGTGAGAAGTTGCCTAGCCTGCAACAGACTCTAGAACTTTTCGCGGACTCTGACGCCCTCTTGTATCTGGAAATGAAGAGTCAAGCTGGCGATGGCGAAACGTTGATCGCTGAAGTCGCCGGCGCAATTAAGAAACATGCACTCGCTCAACGCGTGATTGTTTCGAGCTTTGATCTTTTGTTAGTACGAGCAATCAAAGCTATCGATCCTGCGATTCGCACCGCAGCACTCTTCGAACCCAGAGTCTCGGCCCCCGCTACTTTGGTGAGGCGAACCAGGCTGATACAGCTGGCGAAAGATTGTGGCGCGGACGAAATCTGCTTACATCACACGCTGGCCAGCGGCCGGTTAACCGAACAGGCTAAGAAATCGCAACTAGAAGTCGTAGTTTGGACCGTCGACGATCCGGAGTGGATTGACCGCGCTCAATCCCGGGGCGTAAAGGCTCTTATCACCAACGACCCCGGCAGCATGCTTCGTTCCCGGAATCCTCGGGCCGCGATTTGAAGGTTCTAAAGACATTCGCGTACAGTTCGTCCAATGAGTCCTTCCCCGCCTTCGGTAAATCGCTTTTTTATTAGTCCGCGATACTCACTCTATTATCGGCGAGTGAAAAAACTTGCCGGGAATCCTGAGGCCCGACCAGACTACACGGTAGTCCTGCTGCTTGATGGTCGGCTAAGATTCACTACCGAGGAGAAGTCCGGCTCGCTGTTATCCGACCAGACACTGCTATTGAGCCCGTCGATGTGCGCGACCATGGCCGGCCAGTCAGTTGAACTACTTCAATTAACCCTGGCACCTGATCTGGTGGTTGATCACGCCGTGCGCATGCATCTGAGCGGCCCCGGGACCGCTGTGGCTTTTCGTCAGGATGTGGTTGAGCACGACGAGCGCCTGGCTCAGCTCGCCCGCAGCCTGACCACCGAGCTGACAGACGACAAACCGGGCAGGGAGATTGTTCTAGGTGCGCTGGTGGAGCAGGTCGTCGTGCACCTCCTGAGAAACTATTCCAACATCCGCCGTTCTGAGCAGCTCGAACTCTCTCGGGTAGGACTGATCGATCGGCGCATCCGTCGTTCGGTGGAGCTGATGCATGCTCAACTAGAGCAAGACCTCTCACTCAAGGAGATCGCCGCTGCTTCTTACTTGTCACCCTTTCACTTCGTGCGGGTTTTCAAGAAGTTGACCGGAACAACTCCGCACGCCTACCTGGCAAGCATCCGCACTAGCCACGCACAGTTGCTGTTGGCCGAACCGACTCTTTCCGTAACGGAGATCAGCTCGCGAGTGGGATATTCCAGTCCCAGCCACTTCACCAAGGCTTTTCGCCAGGCCACAGGTCTGACTCCGCGCGCCTTCCGCCAGGCTCTTGTTTCCAAATGAAAGATCCTTAGTGGTAGGGAAGTTCCGCAATCCAACGCCAGTAATGAGCAAGATTCCTCCTAACACGTCCCGACTTGCCTAGTATCATTGCCGCACAAACTTTTGAAGGAGAGTGAAGGATGCCAACTGCAAAAACCTCGGAGATTTTGGAGCCAAAGGGCAAATTGGGAGTACTGCTGGTGGGCCTGGGGGCTGTGAGCACGACCTTCATAGCCGGTGTGGAAGCAATAAAGAAGGGTATTGCTGAACCCATCGGAAGTCTCACGCAGATGGGCACCATCCGGCTAGGCAAGCGGACCGAGAATCGGGTGCCTTTGATCAAAGACTTTGTGCCTCTAGCCAAGATAGAAGACCTCGTCTTTGGGGCTTGGGACATCTTCGAAGATTCTGCTTACGAAGCAGCGCTACACGCCGGAGTCCTGGAAAAAGAGTTGCTCCTCCAACTCAAGGGACCACTTCAGAAGATCAAGCCGATGAAAGCGGTTTTCGATCAGTCCTACGTCAAGCGTCTCAACGGAATCAACGTAAAAAGCGGCAAGAATAAACTTGATTTGGCCAACCAGCTGATTGCTGAAATAGCGGAATGGAAGCGAAAGAATAAAGTCTCCCGGGTGGTGATGATTTGGGCGGCCTCGACGGAGATTTTCCTCAAGCAGAATCCCGTTCACAAGACCATCGAGTCTTTTGAGAAGGCGATGAAGGAGAATCACAAGGCAATCGCCCCTTCGATGATTTACGCATATGCGGCTCTGAAGTCCGGTATTCCCTTTGCTAACGGCGCTCCCAACCTGACAGTGGACCTTCCGGCCATCAGAACCCTGGCCGAGCAGAACAAGTTGGCCATCTGCGGAAAGGACTTTAAGACCGGCCAAACGCTAATGAAGACGATCATCGCTCCGGGTTTGAAGGCACGAATGCTCGGACTACACGGCTGGTATTCTACGAACATCCTTGGCAATCGCGACGGCGAGGTGCTGGATGATCCCGAATCATTCAAGACGAAAGAAGAGTCGAAGCTTTCCGTACTCGAATACATTCTTCAGCCGGAAGTCTATCCGGATCTATACAAAGACTTTTCGCACGTCGTTCGCATTAACTACTACCCACCGCGCGGTGACAACAAAGAAGGCTGGGACAACATCGACATTTTTGGCTGGCTCGGATATCCGATGCAGATCAAGGTCAATTTTCTTTGCCGGGACTCCATCCTGGCCGCGCCCATCGTGCTTGATCTGGCGCTATTCCTTGATCTGGCACAGCGCGCCGGCATGAAAGGTATTCAGGAATGGCTGTCCTTCTACTTCAAGTCGCCGCAGACCGCCCCGCACCTCTATCCGGAGCACGACATTTTTATTCAGTTGATGAAACTCAAGAATACCCTGCGCCATCTGCGCGGCGAGGATCTTATTACTCATCTGGGCCTTGAATACTACGACTGAGATTTGCTTGATCTGCGGGGGACAACTCCCGTCATTAGAGTAATCGCGTGCTGCTTGGCGACTCCGGTTTCGTTCAATACCTTTTAGTCTGCTGACGCGCTAAAACGTGCAGACAACCCGGGGCAAGTCGCCGTCAAAGGCGCAACCACACATATATTGTCATCTACTGTCTGACAGGAAATGTCACCCCGCCAGTAACGCCAACGCAAGTGGTAAAAAAACTTGTTTCCAACGTTTCCACAATATTTGTGGTGACATTCCGCTTCGTGCGGTATATATAGCAGTGTGTTGAACAGAAGCGAACAACTCCTGATGTCTTGCGGGGCGAACGAATACGCAACGCTTAGCATCCATCTATCGAGCGGATCGTTCCTTGCTTAACTGATGAACAGGCGGCCGAAAAGGCCGTAAAGAACGGGGGTCAGAAAACTCTCGGGGCAGCAAGCGAGGAAGGCAACGATGATTGCTGAAATGGACATGGACACTTTAAACGACAATATGGACACCGTTTTCTTAGACCCCGATCAAAAGAGTCCCCGCGCCCAGGATTTTGAAGAGCGCCTGTCCTCCAGAATTGTTGGACAAGAACGCGCAGTACGCCGCATGAGCGGCCTTTACCAGATCTTTCTGGCCGGAATGAACCCACCGAATCGGCCCATCGGGACCATGATCTTTCTGGGCCCGACCGGCTCGGGAAAGACTCGGGTCATCGAAGCTGCTGCGGAAGTTCTCTTTGGCGACGCCAACGCAATTGTGAAAATTGACTGCGCCGAATTCCAGCATTCGCATGAAATTGCGAAGCTCATCGGCTCCCCTCCAGGCTACCTCGGTCACCGCGAGACTTCGCCGATGTTGACGCAGGAGAATCTGGATCGGATGCATACTGACGAACTGAAACTCTCGCTCATTCTCTTCGACGAGATCGAGAAGGCCTCGGACAGCCTGTGGCAGCTACTGCTTGGCATCCTGGATAAGGCCACTCTGACCCTTGGTGACAACCGACGGGTAGACTTTTCACGATCCATGATCGTGATGACCTCCAACCTGGGTGCGCGCGAGATGTCGGAACTCATCTCTGGCGGGATTGGTTTTGCGCCAGCCAAGGGCGCAAAGAATCCTAACGACACCGAGGTAGATCAAAAAATCTACCGCACCGCAGTTGAAGCTGCACGGCGGAAGTTTTCACCTGAGTTCATGAATCGAATTGATAAAGTGGTGGTCTTCCGTTCGCTGAAAGAACACCATCTGCGTCAGATTCTCGATCTCGAGTTGCAAGCTGTGCAGGATCGAATCATGTTGTCAGCGGGGACGAAGTTTGTCTTCCAATGCTCCGAGACCGCAAAAAATATGTTGTTGAAGGAAGGCCTGGATTTCAAATATGGCGCTCGCCACCTGAAACGGTCAGTTGAGCGTTTCCTCGTCTATCCGCTATCTAACCTTGTGGCTACAGGTCAAATCGGCCTCGGCGATCTGGTGCACGTAGACGTTGACCGGTTTACTCACAAACTCATTTTCTCGAAGAGCTCAGGTGGCGCCCTCATTCAGGACTTGCCGAAACCTGAGGCGCCGACCGAAGTCGAGTCGCTTTCGGGAGGAGTCGGACTGCCGATTCCGCAGGCCACCAAAGCCGCCAGAAAGAGTCAGAGTCGCGGAGAGAAGACCGAAAACTAATCCTCGCCACATTCGAAAAAAGAGCGCCGCCAACTTAATAGTAGGCGGCGCTTTTGGTTTTTGACGGTCGAGACTACTGTCCGGGACGGACCGGTTGCCGACGCGATATTCTGCTCAAGGCTTCGTGAGCTGCCAGAGAAAGATAAGCATCACGCACCATCAGCACCTTTCGCAGAGCCGGCTCTGCGGCGGGATCGCCAATGAGGCCCAAAGCGCGCGCAGCCTCTCTTCTTACATCATCAGCAGTCTTCTCGTCTTCAAGGGCGGCCAACAGGGCGGGTAATCCAGCCCGGCTGCCTATTTGTCCCAGCGACACGGCTGCTGCCCGCAGCACGAAGATGTTTTTCTCTTTGCGACCCTTGCCACCAGGCAACGACCCCGGCGGCGAAAGCACCTGAGCCAGTGAAACTACGGCCGACTCATCCGCAATCTGACCTAGCGCAACCGCCGCTGCCCCGCGCACTCCATCCTTCTTATCCGTAACCAACCGCTCGATGAGAGCCGGAACCGCGTTTCTACTCCGGGTGCGGCCCAACGCGTAAGCAGCTTCCTGACGGACAAACTCGTCTTTGTCACCTAACGAGGGAAGCAAGGCGGCCGCGCCTTCGGCGGCTGGTAACCACTGCACTGCGCTCGACGCCGTCGCCCGGACAATTGCTGCCGGGTCGGTAAGCGCGGAGACAGCAACCCGCGAAGCGTCGGGGTGCCGAAGCGCCCCTAACCGCATAAGCGCATCGCGGCGTTCTTCGACCTCCGAAGAACTTAACCGCTGACGCTGCTTGTCAATTTCAACCTGGAAGGGAGTGGACGATCTTTTGGCTGGCTCAGTCTGGCCCGGACTTAACAACCCGGCAGCCTGTGAAACCGAAAAACAAAACAGAAGTGCGCAGCAAGTTAGAACAATCCGACAATTAAGAAGCGTATGAATTGGACACCCAACCTGACTCGCCGTCTTCATGTTCGATGCGCCGGAATGGCGGTCCCGCGACGCTCGGCGCGCCGCCGCGTTACTTCCCATTCGAAGGCCTGACGAGCTCGCTTGTTCTCCTTGGCCTCTGCGAGCAGCTCGACAATGTCGTCTTGTCTGGCCGAGGATGCAGTCCCGGGTCGTCGTCGATTCTCCATCAGGGCTAGATAGTCAAGGACATCCTGCACTTCGGCATCATCCAGCGATGCTAGTTTGATATCCAGGAGTTGCCGTTTCGTTATTCGCCTGGCCATCTCGTTCCTCCCTTTGCAAGCGGATCGACGGCTCAAGCGCATCAACGGAAGCCGTCGCTGTATTCAGATCTGAGGCGAATATCGAACACCAATTGCTGCGCCTGGCTATTTCTGGAAGGGAGAACTATACACAGGGGTAGAGCAAGCGGCAAGAAAATGTCAGATCTAAACCGACCCCGTAGACCGTCAATCAATTCGTGCAGCCAGCGCCTGCATCGTGTCAACGATTAATACCGCAATCGGCGGGTAGATCACGAGATCAGTAATCAATGCCGTTGATGAGTACATTAGGAGACTGGAATGCACCACTTCCACTCGATGCTGAAACAACAACGTCAAATCGTTGAAGAAATCTTGCGTGTGCCAACCAATGAAGAGTCCCACGCCAACACTCAGCGCATATCCACCCAGCAGAAACGTATAAGCCGAAAAGCGGGTGAAGGGCTGCTCCGGCTGCTCATCTTCGCTCATGATGCTGGTTTGAATCGGCTTGGGAGTATAAGTGTAGTGTTGGAGGTACTCACGTATCCGCGTGGCCAGATGCCAGACACCGATTACGAATAGTGTAAGCATGATGGCGCGCCCGGCGTAGTCAAAGACTTGCCATAGAGGCGGCCTCATGAGAGCTACGAAGAAGGTGGAGAGAAACAGCGAAACGGTGGTGAAAACCGCGCGTTGACGTTCGCGGTTATCGCGACGATCTCTTTCGAGCACCTCATCAACGACGCGGTCCCATTTAGCCTGTACCGCCAGGTTTCGCGCCCGGCGTGCATGAGGATTGTCCGAATGCAGAATGGAGGAACCGCTGGTGTTTTGAGTGTTCAGTTGATCGTCGTAGTAGGCTCGCTCCTGCGGATCGCTGAGAACGTGGTAGGCCTTTGAAATAAGGTCGAATTCTCGAGCGGCGGTTTCAGAGTCGTGATTTACGTCAGGATGCCTAAGTCTCGCAAGTTTGCGATACGCCGACTTAATGTCGGCGTTGGAGGCCGTACGCTTAACACCCAGGGTTTTGTAGTAATCGATCACCGCGCTTTTGGAACTCCTGTAAAGCCTGCGATGAATTAGCGGAGACGTCGCCTCACCAGGCACACAGCCGTCCAAATTATAACACCGATGGCTATTGTTCTGGCCAGGCGTTTCAGGATTGAGAAGCGGTGATTGGCTTCTAGGAGGACTAAAAGGAGAGTAGAGATAACTTTATTGAGGTGCCAAAGGGGGCGGTTTCGCAAACCTCGAGCGGCCGTCGAGGGGGGCGAGGACCTTATCAGTTAGTGAGGTCCGCGCCCTTTGGCATTGACCCACTGCAACTCAATTTGCATGCCACGAGCGAGAGCGCGAAAAAGCCCGCAATCCAAACCATCTCCTGGATTCCTACTCAAAATACTGTTCACTTATGGTGACAGCATATGTCTACGATTGAGGTCAGTCCCGAAGTATTACTTACTCTGAGCGCGAGGCTCGATCGACGAGATTGATCAGAGTGCGCACCGCGATTCCCGTCGGGCCCTTTGCCCGATACGGCTTCGCTTCGTCGCCCCACGCTGTACCGGCGATATCCAAATGTGCCCAGGCAACTCCGTCCGCGAACTCCTTGAGAAAAGCAGCTGCCGTTATGGTCCCGGCTTTGCGCCCTCCGACGTTCTTGATGTCCGCGATGTCCGACTTGATCTGCTTGGAGTACTCCTTGTCCAACGGCAACTGCCAGAACTTTTCACCAACCTCTTTGCCCGCAGCGATTATTTCATCGATCAATTCTTGATCCGTTCCCAACACAGCCGCATGCACGTCTCCCAGAGCAATCGAAACCGCTCCGGTTAACGTGGCCATGTCGATGATGCTGGTGGCACCCAACTTCTTCGCGTAAGCGATAGCATCTGCAAGAACCAGCCGGCCTTCCGCATCGGTGTTGATGACTTCAATGGTTTTGCCGGTCATTGCCCGCACTATATCACCCGGTTTGGTTGCTTTCCCCGAAGGTAGATTCTCCGAGCAAGGCGCGACGCCCAGAACGGGAATTGGAGGCTTTAACTGCGCAATCGCCCGCATGGCTCCCAACACAGTGGCGCCGCCGGTCATGTCGTATTTCATTAGCTCCATGTTCTCACCTGGCTTGAGCGAAATGCCTCCGGAATCAAAGGTGATTCCTTTGCCGACGAGAGCGAGTAACTTTCCATTATCATTGGAAGGCTTCGCAGGTGTGTATTTCAGGATGATTAATTTCGCCGGCTCATCTGAGCCACGAGAAACACTCAGCAGAGACCCCATGCCCTCTTTCTGCATGCGTTCCTCGTCGAGGACATCAATGCTCAGATTGAACTCGCTGGCGATCTCCTGGGCTCGTTCCGCCATGTTCGTAGGAGTAAGGTAGGCGCCCGGCTCGTTAGCCATATCGCGCGTGAAGTTTACGGACTCGCCCACAATCTGACCGCGTTTCACTCCGCGGTTCAGGGCATCTTTATCCGCGCCATCCACTACAACTATCAGGCGATCGATGACCTTCTGCTCCTTATCCGACGTGCGGTACTTGTCTATCTCAAAGAGACCCATGATCGCGCCCTCGACCACCCGGGCCGCAATCAACTCCGGATCACCTTCAAGCCGCGGCACGACGGCAACTGATTTCACACTCTTACTGCGCAGGAAACGCGCCGCGGTCCCACCTAATTCCGAAACGCGAGCCGCGTCGTACTCTGCTTTGTCACCGGCCCCGATCAGAAGCAGCCGTTGCGCCTTGAGACCTCCCGGAGGCAAATGTAGATAAGCCGTTTCGCCTTCTTTGCCTTTGAACTCCTCAGAATCGATTGCAGACTTGACCACGCCGCCGGAGGCCGCGTCGAGGTCTTTCAAGAACCCGTCATCAGCCTTCTCATCTTTGAAAACAGCGACGGCCAGAGCGTGGGTATCAACTCCCTGATAAGGGCCGGATGTACCTTCAACATTCATTGGTTTTCGTTACCTCGATTCTTCATGATCACAGCTTTAACGATTGCGTTCTTTCAGTTGCGCCTGGGTCTCTCGGTCAATCGTGCGGCGCATTTCAGTTTCGCGCTTGTCATACATCTTCTTCCCCCGCGCAACTCCCACTTCGAGCTTGATGCGCCGATTCTTCATGTAGACACGGGTCGCCACCAGAGTCATCCCCTGCTTCACTGCAGCCTCTTCCAGCCGCCCTATCTCGCGCCGGTGCAGCAGCAATTTTCTGGTCCGTACCGGCTCATGATTCTCTCGATTGCCATGAGAATAAGGGGAAATGTGAGCATTAAACAACCACGCTTCGCCATCACGCACGGCCACATACGACTCCTTCAACTGTATGCGGCCCCCCATCACACTCTTCACTTCCGTTCCGGTCAGAGCAATACCGGCCTCGTACTTGTCTGAAATGTGATAGTTGTGAAAGGCGGCGCGATTCGAAGCCAGCGGCTTCTCTTCCTTTTCGCTAACCATTCATATCTTACCCAAGGAACTCTTTCTCTAAGACTCTTCTCGCAGTGGCCGGTTCATCAAGTTAACTGCAGCGACTCGGACCGTCTCTCCCTGGTATAGAACCGCATGTACTTCATTGGTTATCGGCATTTCAACCCCGAGCCGGGTAGCCAGGCGCTTGAGTGCCTTCGTGGTCTTCACTCCCTCAGCCACTTCCTTCATGCCGCCGGTAATCTCTCCCAAACTGCGACCTTTTCCCAACTCCTGGCCAACAAATCGATTTCGTGAAAGGCTACCCGTACAAGTAAGAACCAGATCCCCTAACCCGGCGAGCCCCATTAAGGTCTCCAGCTTTGCTCCCTCTTTGAGAGCCAGCCGGGTCATTTCAGCGAGCCCTCGCGTGATTAGAGCAGCGATGCTGTTTGAACCGAAACCGAGCCCGGCTACCATCCCTGCGGCGATTGCCATGACGTTCTTAACCGAGCCTCCTAGTTCCGTTCCGACCACGTCATCGTTCGTATAGATGCGAAGCGTCTCAGAACTCAACTCCGCTTGCACGCTGCGACTGAGTTCGGCACTCGAACTGGCAGCGACCACAGCGGTCGGATGCTTTTCGACAACCTCTTTCGCGAACGACGGCCCGGAGAGACAAACGAATCGGGGTGAGAACTTTTCGCCCACAACGTCGGCCACTATCTGCGAGATACGTTTGCTGGTGTCAATCTCGATCCCTTTCGTGGCGCTGACAAATATCATTTCGCGATCTAAAACCGGAACCATGCTGGTCAGAATGGCCCGGGTCGCATGTGATGGCGCCGCAAGTATGACGAACTCCGCGGCCTCCAACGCTTCCTCAATCTCACCCGTCGCTCGCACACGTTCAGGGATCTCCGAATCGGCAAGGTAGATTGTATTCACGTGTTGCCGATTGATCGATTCGACAACTTCTTCGTTCCGTGACCAGAACCGCACCTCGTGCCCGCGCCGCGCCGCCATGATGCCCAGCGCTGTCCCCCAACTCCCTGCCCCCATGATCGCAACACGCTTCATTCATCTCACTTGGATCACGCCGCCACGAATCTTCAACGAAACTTGTTCTCCCGTCCCATCACCAGTCGCTCAACGTTCTCCCGATGTGCAAAAACTATCAGTAGCGCTCCGACGACCGCAACTGTCATCAGCGGCGCAAAACTAGAATCTGGTGAAACAAACTTATGCTGCAACAATGTTAGCAATGGTATCGACAGCGCCGCGACTATCGAACCTAACGACACATATCGCGTCAGCAACACAATCGCTACAAAGACCAAGGCGGCTATTCCGACGACTGCAGGCATCAAGACCAGGAACACGCCAACCCCTGTTGCGACTCCCTTCCCCCCTCGGAATTTCAACCAAACCGGAAAGATGTGCCCAATCATCACGGCCAACGCGGCTGCAGCCACGCACCACGCGGCGGACGCTTGTGCGGGCGCGCCTCGGTTTGCTCCCGCACTCAAAACCCACATCGCAATCAAAACAGCAGCCGCACCCTTGAGTGCGTCCAGAAGCAATGTCAACACGCCCGCTGCTTTCCCTGCGCGACGGGAGACGTTGGTTGCGCCCGTTCCGCCCGAACCCGTTTGCCTGACGTCACCGCCCTCTTTCGCGCGCACAATCAAATAGCCGAACGGTATTGACCCAAGGAGGTAGGCAACGATGATGACCAGAACCGGTCGCAAGCTGACACTTGTTTCCTTCAAACGACTCGGGCTTAAAGAAACTTGACACTATAACAACCGAGTTGAGCAGCGACAAGTGAAGATCAAGACCATGAGGCGGTACAATGAGGAGTTTCGGTCTGGCACCGATGAGATTCAACACGTAACCGTGCAGCTTCATTTCCAGCAACCTATAATGGGGACTGACCAATGCGTAGACGGCCTCTCATTCGAATCCTTATGTTCGCTGTGCTGGGAGCTAACTCGTGTGCAACCCAACGGATTCAAAAACCTTCCAACAGACCAGTCGCGAGTCCTGGTCTGCCAGCAACCCACGGCACGGCCACTAGAGTCGTTCAGATAACCGACGCCAGCTTTAATGCAGAAGTACTTCGATCCTCAACACCTGTCTTGATTCAATTCTGGGCACCGTGGTCTGCGCCTGACCGCATGATGGCACCGATAATGGAAGCTGTTGCCATTGAATACCTTGGAAGAGTGAAGGTCGCTAAAGTAGATGTGGACGAAAACGCCCAACTTGCTAAGAAGTTTGAGATCACAGCTATCCCTACTCTCGTTGTAATCGAGAACGGAAGCGAGCAAGAACGGATAGTCGGAGCCACATCTAAAGAAGCAATCGCCAGGATCCTGGACCAGCGACTTGGCACCAGGTAAGCTGCGAGGTGTAAGCCCCATTGTTGGGACATCAATCATTCAAACGTTCATTTCTCCCGGAGCAGAATATGCTTACACGAAGCATGATCTTGATTTCTCTGATTCTTCTTTCGTCAACCTGGCTCCTGGCTCAACAACTTGACCCTCCTAAGCTCACTCCCGCGCCTTCCACTGAACAGCAAGAGAGTCTCATCAACAAAGGCGTCGCTTTGCATGATCAAGCTAACTACGACGGCGCCATTATGAAATATGAAGAAGTGCTAAAGGAGAACCCGAGCAATGTGCTGGCCATGTACGAAATGGCGTTCTCTTACTCGATGAAAAAGGACTATGCCAAGAGTTTGGAAATGGCCTACCAGGGTGCCCAATATAAATCTGACCATCTGACTGGCTTCTACTTGATGATTGGAAATAATCTAGATCTACTGGGTGAGCCCAATAAGGCAGTCAATGCTTACAAAGCTGGCATAAAGCTGGAGCCGACCGCATCGCTCCTTTATTACAACCTGGCTATCACTTACACCAATCTGAAGAAGCCTGACGATGCCAAGAAGAGCCTGAAACAGGCGGTCATTCTGAACCCCAATCATCCTAGTAGTCACCTTGCTCTGGGCACGCTTTTTTATAGGACAGACTATAAGACGCCGGCACTTTTTGCAGTCTCGAGATTTCTGATACTGGAACCGAAAACGGAACGATCAATCGGCGCCTATAAAGTACTGCAGGAAATATTGCGGGGCGGTGTAAGGGAAGGCAAGAATCCTAACGAGATAAACATTTTCGTTAGTGTGTCCTCCAAAAAGGACGAAGGTGATTTTGGTTCAATTGACATGGTTATGGGTCTCAGCAGAGCAGCAGGGATGACCGAAAAGAACAAGGGTAAAAGTGAAATGCAGCTGCTGGTAGATCAACTAGATTCACTCTTTTCAATCATCTCCGAGATAGATCCCAAAGGGGACCGGTCAAAGTTCGTCTGGAAGCACTATTTGCCATATTTCATTGAATTGAAGAAGAGAGACTTTGTTGAACCATTCGGTTATTACATTAGTCAGCGGAGCAATGTTGAGGGAGTGGAAGACTGGTTGTGGGCCAACCGCAATCGGGTAAATGCGTTCCTGAACTGGTCTAAGCAGTATCCATGGCCAAAGATCGATTGATCTATTACGGCAAACTGAATTATTGCATTAAGCAAATTGACCTGTACTCAGAGTATGAGAGGCCCTTGTTTTCGCGGCCGCCCCGCTCTAAACTCCGCTCATGAGCACGAACTTACTAGACACCGCAAAAAGCCTGCCGCTGTCTGAGCGAATCGAACTTGTAGAAGCCCTCTGGGAAAGCATCATTCAGGATGGTTACGAGCCCGAGCTGACGACCGCACAGGCGGAAGAATTGGATCGCCGCCTAGCAGCGCACGAGAAGAATCCTGGCGAGGTTATCTCGTGGAAGACAGTAAAGGCGGACCTCGAATCCAAGTATGGGAAGAGTTGATGCCCCTTCCTTTAGTCTTTCGTCGCCTTGCCCAGATCGAACTTGATGAATCGGTATCATGGTACAACGACAAACGAGCAGGCCTTGGCAACGAGTTTAGAATCGAAATTGAAAAGAACCTTGAAAGAATAGCCGACCAGCCTCTACTCTTCAGGCGGATTCGGGGAGAAGTTCGTCGAGTTGTTCTGCAACGTTTTCCCTATTCAGTATATTTTTTGCCGGAAGCCGACAGGATAATTGTTCTCGCTGTCTTTCACGCACGACGAGCTCCTCAGAATCTTGAACGTCGCCTCTGACCAAGACTAAATCAGCCTTCTCCTCAGCAGATCAAGCGCCGCCTGGGAGGCGCGCCAGCGAATCAATTGACGATCACCGGGCAACATCAACTTACGATGTTCCGTTAGAACGTCGCTGGCGAGCGCGATGTAGACCAAACCTACAGGCTTCTCCTCGCTGCCTCCTCCGGGACCCGCAATTCCAGTGACCGCGAGACCAAAGTCTGTTCCCGCCCGTTGACGAATCCCCTCGGCCATTGCTTCAGCCACCGGTGCACTTACCGCTCCATGTTCGAGCAACAGCATCGGTTCCACACCCAGCGTTCTAGTCTTCGATTCATTTGAATAGGACACCACGCCTTCGATGAAGTAGCGAGATGAGCCGGCAACATCGGTAAGACGCTCAGCGATCAAACCACCCGTACAACTCTCCGCGACCCCGATGGTGTAACCTCCAACAGATAATCGCAGACCCACGATCTCCTCCATTTGTTCTCCTCGAAACGCGAAGATGGAGTGGCCCAATTCCATTTCGAGCTCGGCGGACACTTTGTCCAGCAACGTCTCGGCATCAGCTTCCGTGCGACCGCGAGCGGTAAGCTGAATCTCGATCTCACTCTTGTTGAAGAGAATCGTGGTTTGAGGATTGGTGTATCGCGTATAGATCGGAGCAATCCTCTCGTCTACCGCCGACTCACCCATTCCTGATACCCGCAACACGCGACGGACCACGCGCAATTGTCCCGTCTTTGAAACGAGTCTCGGTTGCACATGATTTTCGAACATTGGCCGCATTTCCCTGGGAGGTCCGGGCAAGAGAGCGATGAAAGTGTCGTCGTGCTCAATGAATAGACCCGGAGCTGTGCCGTTCGGATTTTCGAGCACTTCCGCGCCGTCGATGACCATTGCCTGCCGGGAGTTTCGTTCCGGCATCGTCAGACCAAAACTCTGGAAGCGCTTCCGAATCTCTTCCAACAGCGACTCATCAAGAAATAGCCTGCGGCTCAAGGCGCGCGCTGCCACCTTCCGGGTAATGTCGTCCTCGGTTGGTCCCAATCCACCCGTGGTGATCACGACTCGAGA
>JAMQPI010000599.1 GCA_023717565.1 Pyrinomonadaceae bacterium
GCAATTGCCAGCATTAGCCAGGCGGCGAACAGACCGGAAGACAGAACGCGTTTCTTCATAACTTTGACTTGCCTCGTGCTTGATTTGAATTGGAACAGAGTGTTTCTAAGCTGAAAGAAGGTGACAAGTCAAACGCGTAGACGTTGGCCCGGGAGGATTCAGCCCTCGGAGAGGACACGAATTGGGAGTCTACTGCATCGCGGCAGCCATGAAGGCGAGCAACTCCGCGGATTCTCAAGCCGATGAGGCTAAATTTGCGATTGGCGTGTGGAGAATTCCACAAGAGTGCGGATGCCACTGCGCAATATTCCACCACATGACCACAAACGCAATTGACGTTGAAGCCATGAACCGCAAAAGGCTCCTATTGGCATAAGCATTGCCACGCCAATCGGCGGCCACAGGGCCAATAGGAGTGCGAAATGCTACGCGCAAACCAGCTCGAAGAAGATGAGACCTTCGGCGAAGGAGTAGTTGACGAACGGTTGACGTGCGATTCTCTTCCGAAAGAGATCCACGAGTCGAAAGATATCAGGGTCAGTAACCTGCACCGCCGCGGTGCTGTGTTGTTCTCAGAAGGACAACATCCGCGAGGAGTTTACGTCCTGCGTGTTGGCCGGGCGAAGGTTTCCATGTCATCATCGGAAGGGAAGGTATGGCTTCTGCGCATCGCGCAACCGGGTGACCTGTTGGGACTTAACTCAGCCCTCAAAGATTCACCTTACGATGCAACGGTCGAAGCGCTTGAACCCTGTTGCACGGACTTCATTTCGCGACCGGATTTCATGGATCTGCTGGGGCGGAGCGAGAAATCGCGCCTTCAGGTGTCCGAAGCACTCAGCAAGGAGCTGACCGAGGTCCTTGAACATGCCCGATCTTTACTCTTACCGAAGACCACAGGGGAGAGACTGGCTAAGCTGCTAGTCAAGTGGTGCAACGAGCGGGGCGAGGCAGGGCCTGATGGAATTCGGGTCAATTCGGGCCTGACGCAGGAAGAGATTGCGCAAATGATCTGTGCGACCCGCGAGACGGTGACGCGCCTATTTGCTGAGCTCAAGCGGAAGCAAATCGTCAGTCTGACGGATAACGCCATTCTCGTCCGCAATCGAAAGTCGCTTGACGCTTTGGCGGGCTGCTGACAGAATCTTTTCCGTAAGTGCGGTATCGCACAGACGCTTATAGCCACCTTTGCTAGAAATACAAGCCTTAGCGCAGATCGGCTAACACCTTCACCTGTAACCTGATGTGACGGGCGTCACATCCAGTTAGCGGTTCGAGCTATTAGAATCCTCGTCATTAACAACACCTGAGTGTTGGCCTAAAGGTCCGTGAGGGTACAGGTCGCGGTTTTGGCACTCAGATTCGACGGTTGAAGAGAGGGGCAGTGTTGAGTTCTCAAAAATATATCAAGGCTTTCCTCTTTTGCGGTCTGGTTACGTTGTCGATTGCCTGGTTCGCTTCCAGCGGTCGATCCCAAACGGTCAAACCAGTTCAAGCCAAAGCAACAGCAACCTACAACGCTGATGACTACGTCGGTAGCGAAGCCTGCAAAGATTGCCATGAGGACCAATTCAAGGCCTTTTCTCATACTTCGCACGCGCAGCTTTCAACTATAAGCAGTTGGAAAGGCAAGGTAACCGGATGCGAGACTTGTCATGGACCCGGCAAGGCCCACATTGAAGAAGCTGATCCAAAGAAGATCATTTCTTTCAAGACCTTGTCTTCTAAGGCAGCCTCGGAGACTTGCCTGGGCTGTCACGCCGGCCGAGATGAGCACAATAACTTTCGTCGAGGTGAACATTGGCGAAATGACATTGGTTGTACGGATTGCCACTCGTCGCATTCACCTGAGACCGGGAGGAACTTGGCCAATTCGAACGTCTTCGTTGGCCGGGCGAATGCCCAGAAACCAGGCTTCTCGACAGTCAAGTTGCTGAAAGTAACCGAACCGCAGCTCTGTATGAGCTGTCACACGGAAACCAAGCACCAGTTCAATCTACCCTTCCATCACAAGGTTCTCGAAGGCGCGATGAAGTGCAGCGATTGCCATAATCCCCATGGAGGTTTTGAACTCAAACAGACGCGCTTGGCGATCGGCGCTGATGCGGCGTGTATTAAGTGTCACGCAGACAAGCAAGGGCCTTTCGCTTACGAACACGCCCCGGTGAAGACGGAAGGCTGTAGCGCGTGTCATACGCCGCACGGCTCGGCCAATCCGCGGATGTTGATAACCAGCCGGGTGGCGCAGCTTTGTCTGACGTGTCACAGCGTGGCGCATGATGTCGGTGCAATTGAGCCTGCCGGCCCTCAGCATAATCTCAACGCGCAGTACGCCAATTGCACAAACTGTCACCTCAAGATTCACGGCTCGCGGACGAGTCCGGTCTTCTTCAGATAGTGAGTTCTTAAACGCCCGGTTAGCGACAGCTGAATAGGCAAGGATGGCATGAAAACGAAAGCTACAAATGTTTTGCGCGTCTTTCCGGGGTTGCTGGCATTGATGCTAATGGCAGGTCAGGCAACTGCTCAGCAACCCTCACCGAGTCCCAAGAAGTCCGACGAAACTAAGTCGGAAGCTTATACGGAAGCGGGAGACGATGCGGGTGACTATTCCGTCATTTCCACTATCGAGCTTGGCTACCGAGGACTTACGGTTGGTGGTGACCTGAACAAGTACCAGAGCGATCTGAATTACCGGGTTGGGCCAAGGCTCTTCGATAGCAGCTTCCTGATGAAGTCTAAGGACGGCAAAGGGGAGCTCTTCGACACGCTGCTGGTAACCTCGACCGGCTGGGGAGCGGATCCCCAGGGGAATCTTCGAGTCAGCGTTGAGAATCCGAAGTATTACCGCTTCGACGGAACATATCGCCGGTTCAAGTATTTCAGGTTTCTCAACAGCTTCGCGAACCCGAACTGGGTTTTCAACCCCGCGACCTTCAGTGTTCCCCCCAATCCTGTCACTGGGGCCTACGGTAACAACTCAATAATGAACCTGGGGGATTTCGATCTGACACTGCTGCCGAAGGACGAGCGGATTAGGTTCACTTTTGGCTACTCGCCGGAGCGTTACAACGGCAATTCGTTTTCAGGCTACCACGCGGGTGGAAACGAGTTTCTTTTTCCAACGCAGATCAAGTCGCGCGCCAACGACTTCCGCATCGGCGCCGACGGCAAGCTCGGGCCAATCGATTTGTCGTTCCTGCAGGGCTTTCGGCGTTTCCACGACTCCGGCATTATCAACGTCGGAACAACTCCGGGCATAAATCTGAACCCCACCGCCGCCAGCCTCACGAGTTTCAATCGCAGCGAACCGACGACCGGAAAGGTTAACTACACACGGTTCAGCGCGCACACACTCGTCGCCAAAAAGCTGGATATCACGGGACGGCTCGTCTACAGCAATGCCACATCCAGTTCCGTACTTAGAGAAACCTTCGCCGGCAGAAACTGGAACCCCAGAATTACCGGATGGCCTCCAACCCCACCTGCGGCCACGCCTAACATTCTCAACCTCGGGCAGTACGTCATTACATCAGACACTGAACGCCCGACCTGGCTCGGGGATATTGGCGTGACGTTGCTGGCAACCGATAAGCTGCGAATCTCAGATACGTTTCGGGTCGAGGACTTCGAGATCGACGGATTGGCCGTGTTTAGTGACTTTTTCTCCATCACGCGGGGAGCGGGAGCGACGCTGAGGACCGACACAATTGGCTTCAACAACCTGGACGCTAACAGGATTACCAGGTATCGCAAGTATCAAAACACAATCGAAGCCGACTACCAGTTCAATCCTCGCTACTCGATTCATGCCGGATATCGTTACGGAAGTCGCCGCATCGAAGAAATCTTTGACGGATTCAATCTCGGCACCAACGGTTCAGTGCCGCCGCCAGTTCGCACTTTTGACAGCGTGCTTGAGCAAAACCACACTCACGCATTCATAGGTGGGTTCAAGGCTCGACCGGCAAGCAATTGGACCATCTACTTCGACGCCGAACACGGCACTGCTGACAACGTCTTCACACGCATCGGCAACTACGACTACACAAATATTCGCGCCAAGAGCCGATATGCGACCAGCCGCAAGCTCTCGTTCAACCTGGCCCTAATCACAAAGGACAACTCCAATCCTTCCGAGATAGCCGGCGTTTCGTTGCAAGACTTCGGCGTGGACGTAAAATCGCGTATCTTTACGTCGTCGGTCGATTGGACCGCGACTTCCGACGTTTCATTCAGCACCGGCTACAACTACCACTGGATTAACAGCACAGCGGTGGTTGATTATTTCTTCAATAGCGTGCGTCACCCGGTTGGAAACAGTCAGTATTTCACGAGAAACAACTTTTTCTTTATCGATGTCGTCGCCCGACTTCACCCTAGGGTGACGCTTTACGCGGCTTATCGAGTCAACCAGGACTCGGGACAGGGCGACCGCCTCGCGGATCCGACCGGAGCACCCGGAACGTTGATCGCCTCTTATCCGATGAGTTTTCAGACCCCTGAAGGACGTTTGGCGATCAAGATCAACAGACGGCTTGACTGGAATCTGGGATATCAGTATTACAATTACAACGAAAACCAGCTGGTGGGGCCGCGACCCCAGAACTACCATGCGCATCTGCCCTACACGTCATTGCGATTGTACTTTGGCCGCAGGGAATAGGCTGGAAGAGCTGTTAGTCAGCTAAGCTAGATCTCACAGCGTTACTCTCCGGTTCGCCGATTGGCGATGTGGCCGGAGTTTGTTGTATTTACGCGATCGGGTTGCATGCGCCATCAATGTCTACGGCAGACTGCGTAAAGAAGAGGCAAGCGATCAGACTGGCGTTTCTGGTAATGCTCTCTCTACCATTTCTAACTGCGCATTCAATCTCGCCGGCGGTCGTTTACAGCGGCCCGGCTGAACCTCAACGAACCTCAAAGACACGCCGACCTGTCAAACGCTCTAAAGCTCAGCCGCCGCGAATCAACTATTCTCAGTTTTCTCATGTCACCCACGTTACCACGCAGAAGCTGACCTGTGATTCCTGTCACAAGTTTCCGACTCCGAACTGGAAGGAAGTACGTACTGGGGAGGCGGCTTTTCAGGATGTAGCGGAGTTTCCAGAGCACTCGTCGTGTCTCAACTGCCATCGGCCACAGTTCTTTGCGCGGGAAAGACCCGCCCCGGTTATCTGCTCGAACTGCCACGTCGGTGTCACTCCGCGGGACACGACCCGTTTTCTGTTTCCGAGTCTTGGTGACGTTTCTGATCCGAAGTTCAAAACGCGAGACGTCATATCGGAATTTGGGGTTGGTTTTCCGCATGACAAGCACTTAGACGTGGTCGGACTCAGCCGACCGGGTTTCCGCGAGGAACCGGTTGCGCAGCTCGTGACCATCGCGTGGTCGAGTAGCAATCAGAAGCCGGCGGAGCAACCAAAGAGTTGCCCCGTCTGTCATCAGACATATCAACCGCAGGGCGATTCGAGTGAGGAATACCTAACGAAGCCACCGAAGAGTCTGGGCGACAACTTCTGGTTAAAGAAAGGCACCTTCAAGACCGTTCCCAACAGTCACACGACCTGCTTCAGCTGCCACAATGCCGAGTCGGAACTTCCACCGGCACCCAAGGACTGCAACCTGTGTCACCAGCTTTTGGGACCTGACCAGAAGTTGAAGGTTGATTTTGACCCGAAGCTCGCGGCGGAGATGGGTGTTAGCGACAAGACAGTCTTCAGCGCCTGGAGTAGACGGATTTCTGCCGGAGCGTTCAGGCACGAGGGCGGCGAGCACCCAAACTTGAATTGCTCAGGATGCCACGACGCCACCGTGATGAATACGCTCGATAAAAAGACGCTCAAAGTTCCAGTGCGATCATGCGGCGGAGCAGAAGGGTGCCACATCACTGCTACCGCGGACGATGGTGGAGCGCTGAATTACGAAGTCGATCAGAAGAAAGTGAATGTTGGTTTCGTATGCGTGAAGTGTCATATCACTTTTGGAAGAGAACCGGTACCGGCGAATCATGCTGAGGCGGTTCCCAAGTCGGTTACGAAGTAGGTTGATTTGAAGGTCAGTCGAATCATCCATAAACATTTCGTCCCGACGGGAGTGGTCGTCCTGGTGCTTTGTGTCTTGTTGTTCGCCTGTGTTCGTGAGTTAAGGGTATCAGCTTCGTCAATGATCGCACTCGATTCAACACCGCCCATGGATAACTCCGATTTGGATCCTCAGGATCAGAACATCGACTTCTCGAAGTTCCTTCACAGCAACCCGAACCACGCGCGCCTGCCGTGTTTGATCTGTCACCGGCGGGAGACGGGTTCGTCGCGACCTACTCTGCCAGGGGGCAACGGGCACGTGCCCTGTGCTGGATGTCATGCTCAGGAGTTGGCGAATTCAGCCAGCCCGATCTGCACGATCTGTCATACGAGCACTCAGTCAGGAGCACTAAAAGGTTTTCCACCGCTTAAGAGCTTCAATGTGAGGTTCGATCATTCACTTCATACCCGCGGACTAGGCGTCAGGTGTGCAACTTGTCATCGACCCAGTCGCGGCGGTGTGGCTCTTACGATTCCAGCGGGAGCCAGCGCACACACGACCTGCTATCAATGCCATACTCCGTTGGTCAAGGCCAAGGACCGCGACATTTCTTCCTGCGGTACGTGCCACCAGCTTGGCGGCTATGCGCGAACTCCCACGCAGGCGGCAGCATTCAGAGTAGGATTCAGTCACGCGAAGCATGGCCCAACGCAGAAACTCAATTGTAATGACTGTCATAATATTCGGGCTGGACTTACCCAACGCAGGCAGGTTACTGCGCCAACCGGCCTCAATCACCACGCGCCCTCCGGAGCCAACAGTTGCGCGACCTGTCACAACGGAAAGCGGGCCTTTGGGGGTGACGACTTTTCTGCTTGCAAGCGGTGCCACACGCGCGCCACTTGGCACTTTTGATGGTCTCAGATGAGACGTATATGGAGGTAAGACATGAAGTTCTTCACGGTATGTTCGCTATTGGTTTTGTCTGTTCTGCTGGTTTCCGGCACGTTCAGGTCTGAGACCTCGGCTCAGGATGCGCGTAAGCCCCAGGATGCATACGTTCTCGGACCCGAGGCAAAGTTAGGGGCGGTGAAGTTCAGCCATCTGGATCACACCGCCAAGAATCGCAGCATTGAGGGCGCCAAGATCGCGTGTGTTGAATGTCACCATACCGCGCAACCTGCCGCCGAAGCTGCCAAGCATCCTCCGCTGAAGACGGCGTGGCCTGCGGACCGGACGACCACGCTAACGGTGGATCTATTTGAGAAGGACCCCACTGCACCCGAAGTAAATGGCTGTCGTGATTGTCATGCTCGAACCGATACAAAGCCTAAGCTGTTGCCGGAAATTCCACATATCAAGTTAGAGATCGGCACTGAGCTCGTTACCTTGAACAACCAACAAGCTTTTCATCGAAACTGCGCGGGGTGTCACGATGAGGTTGTGAAAACCAGCAAGGATCTCGCTCCTCCAACGTCCAGGAAATGCACTGCCTGTCACAAGAAGGCAGCAGCGTAACGAGGAACGATCTTGCGAAAAGTCTCGCAACTAGATGGGCAAAAGATCGCAACTAGCGAGACCGGCCACCAATTCCCCAGCAAATTGGCGCGGCATAGGCATTGCACAACTTGTAGTGAGCTCCGAATGTTGGGTTCACTATCGATTTCTTAGGAAGAAGGGATATTGGGAAATTATGAGAACAATAAAGATCATTACAGTGATTGGGATGCTGGCGGCGTTTTTTGCGGCCGTGGTGATGGTTTCGGCCGCCACCCGAACAACCGGGGAAGAACAATTCGATGCCGGCGCTACTTACAAGGCAAAGTGTGTAGCATGTCACGGCCAAAAGGCAGAGAAGAAGTTTGACACAACCAAGGCCGATGCCGATCATGTGCAGATTGTGCTTAAGGGCAAGAAGGCGGAAAAGCCACCGCATATGCCCGCCTATGAAGAAAAAGGGATCACTCCGGACCAGGCCAGTGCACTGGTCGTTTATATGAAATCGATTCAGTAGTAATCCGCCGCGTAGCGACTCACCGCAAGGTTGTGGTGATGACGTTAGCGACCTGCGGACTTGCGACGCTTTCAAGTTCTGAAGCCGGGCGCGGAGTCACCCGGCTACAGTTCAATTAGAATTTGTTACCTCCTGTGCAAACGGATAAATGCACAGGAGGTGTCTGTGTGATCTAATGAAGCGTTGCACCTCAATTGTCCTACTCGCTGCCGCGTTGCTGATGTGGCTGACAACCGCGTCCACGACGCTGGAGACCGCAGTCGCCCAGCGCGCCGATCCCTCGCCGCCTTCCCAGACGCCTTCGCCGGCAACTACAAACGTCCTGTCGCCTCAACTGCAATGCCAGGGGTGTCATGCCAGCGGCAAAACTCTGCCTTACCTGGGTGGGGCCCTCTTTCATACCCAACCGCATACGGACTACGACTCCGGATTCCATGCTGTGGCGCTCCGAAACGGAGGCAAGGGAGCCACTTGTCTTGATTGCCATACCACCGATGGCGACATGACGACTATTCTGGCCGCCAGCGATCTCAGGTCGAAAATCAACCGGACCAACATTGCTGAGACGTGCGGCCGCTGTCATGGTGACAAGACAACGATGCAGGGCAGTGGGATCAGCGATCGGCCGTTCCTTTCCTATCGTGAAAGCGTTCATGCGAAAGCCATCGCCCGGGGCAATCTGCAGGCCGCCGTCTGCACTGATTGTCATAACAGCCACGACATTTTGCCGGCGTCGAATTCACAATCGTCCATCGCCAGAATCAACGTGCCGACGACTTGCGGAAAGTGTCATAAAACCGAAACTGGTCAGTTCGTCCAGAGTATCCATGGACGGGCATCTGCGCGCGGAGTATCGCGGTCACCCGTCTGTACTGATTGTCATGGCATTCACAAAATCGAAACGCCGTTTGAACAAGCAACGGTGACTGCTTCGACTGCAGTGGCTACCGACAGCTGCGCAAAGTGTCATGAAGGCGTGGCTTTGACTCAAGAATTCGGCGTGTCCGGCGAACGGGTCAGCAGTTACAAGGAGAGCTATCACGGGCTGGCATCCCAGGCCGGATCAAAAGTTGTCGCCAATTGTTCGAGCTGCCACGGCGTCCACGACATCCTGCCGTCGTCAGATCCAAAGTCCATGATCAATACCGGTAACCTCACGCAGACCTGCGGTCAATGCCACGTTGGCGCCAGTGAGAATTTCACGAAAGGCAAAATTCACCTCACTTCCGCTTTGACAACCGGCGAGGCGTACACGCCTAACATGGGAATCATGGGCACCAGAGTTGTCCGCTGGATCTACCTTCCGCTAATCGTGTTTGTGATCGGCGGGATGGTCGTGCACAACGCACTGGTGTGGCGAAAGAAGGTTGCGGAGAAGCGCAAACGGGAAGTTCGCACGATCGTGCGCC
Organism: Pyrinomonadaceae bacterium; assembly: GCA_023717565.1. Lineage (GTDB taxonomy): Bacteria > Acidobacteriota > Blastocatellia > Pyrinomonadales > Pyrinomonadaceae > PSRF01. Next base: position 9,451 of record JAMQPI010000599.1, read on the forward strand.
TCACGCCAAAGCAAAGGCTACAACATTGGCTGCTGTTGAGTAGTTTCATCCTGCTCGTGTTCTCCGGCTTTGCGCTGCAGTATCCCAACTCATGGCTCGCCTGGCTCTTGGGATCGAGTGAAGCTCTGAGACGCATTATCCATCGGATCGCGGCCGTCGTCATGTTGTTGACCGGGACCTACCACATTCTCTATCTCGCCCTGAATCCGGAAGGGCGTCAGTGGGTCAAAGACATGTTGCCGAGACTGAAAGACATTAAGGATGTCGTGCAAAACTTTGGTTACTACCTCGGACTAAAGGCTTCGAAGCCGCAATTTGCTCGCTTTGGCTACGCTGAGAAGGCAGAATACTGGGCCGTGGTGTGGGGAACCATCATCATGGGTCTTACCGGACTGATGATCTGGTTCAAGATCGATGTTTTCGGCTTCCTCCCGCGATGGTGGATAGACATTGCGCTCGCGATACATTTTTACGAAGCAGTTCTCGCTAGCCTGGCAATCGTCGTATGGCATTTCTACCAGGTGATCTTTGATCCTGATGTCTATCCCATCAATTTGGCCTTTCTCGATGGGCGCGTGTCCGAAGAACTTTATAAAGAAGAGCACGAACTTGATTACGATCGAATCAAAGAGTCGGAACGTTTGGAAGCAGAATTGGCAGCCAGCAAGGAAGCCGAACCGCTGGCAGCCGAGCCAGAATAAAGTGAGTCCAGGGCAGTTTAGAGACGATCATGAGTGACCCAGAACCAATCCCCAAAGCTCCGAGTCTTTTTCGCAACTACATAAGTTTTGTAGGGGCGGCGATTGTCATCTCCAGTCTCGCCAGTGGGATCCTGCTGTTCCTAATGGAGATTACTTCGAAGCAGGAGAACCCCTATTTGGGAATCCTCACTTACATAGTTTTCCCGACGGTTCTGATGTTCGGGTTGTTCATTGTAGCTTTGGGCATGGTGATTGAGAGGCGCAGGCGAAGACGCTCACCCTCGTCCGACATATTGGCTTATCCGCGCCTGGATCTAAATGATCCGCGCGCCCGTCGCGCCTTCTTTGTTTTTCTTTCCGTAACATTCTTGTTTGTCTCGGCCAGCGCATTCGGCAGTTACAAGGCTTATGAGTACAGTGATTCAGTCGCCTTCTGCGGCCGAACCTGTCACCAGGTCATGAAGCCGGAGTACGTTGCCTATCTGGCTTCCCCCCACGCGCGGGTCCGTTGTGTAGATTGTCACGTAGGGCCGGGCGCCGGTTGGTACGTACGCTCCAAACTCTCAGGCGCATACCAGCTTTATTCCGTAACCTTTAACAAGTTTCCGCGGCCGATCACCACGCCGGTGCATAACTTGCGACCGGCGCAGGAAACTTGCGAGCAGTGCCATTGGCCGGAGAAGTTTTTCGGAGCGCAATTAAAGACCTTTAGTCATTACGCCTACGATGAAAAGAACTCGCTCCGTCAGACACGCATGCTCCTTAATGTCGGAGGCGGCAGTCCTACGACGGGTCAGGTCGCCGGCATTCACTGGCACATGAACATCGGCAACGAGATTACGTATGTAAGCACCGACCAACATCGGCAACAGATTCCGTGGGTTCAGGTAAAGGATCGGCAAGGGAACGTTACCGAGTATTATGACCGCAACCGGCCGCTGAGCGACGCGGAGGTGCAGGCGGCCCCGAAGCGGCGCATGGACTGCGTCGAATGTCACAATCGCCCGTCGCACGTCTATCAACCGCCAGATTTGTCAGTCGATCAGTCCTTTGCGGCCGAAAGACTCGATACGTCACTGCCTTATCTAAAGCGGGAAGCGATCTCGCTACTGACCAAACCCTACGAGACCGAGAGCGAGGCCCTAAAGTCGATCAGTGACGGGCTGAATCAGTTCTATCGCCAGAACTATGTGGACCTGTATTCCACCAAGAGCGCATCGATTAGTGGGGCGGTCAGCGAGGTGCAGAGAATCTTTCAGACCTACACATTTCCCGAGATGAAGGTCGATTGGCAGACCCATCCGAACAACATCGGCCATTTCTATTTTTCCGGATGCTTCCGGTGTCATGACGGTGAGCACGTGAGTAAGACCGGCAAGGTTGTAAGGAACGACTGCAACATTTGCCATACGGTGATCTACGACTCAGCCGCACCGCCGGAAAAGAACGCCAAGATGGGACCTTATCAACATCCGGTTGATCTCGGCGATCTGGCAAAGCTTAATTGCACTGTCTGTCACAAAGGCAGTGGCCCATTCAAACACCCGGTAAACCTGGGTGACATATCAGAGTTTCAGTGCGCTGAATGCCACACGAAGAAGTGAACCTCTGTCACAACTGCTCTCTCGGTTTTGCACCTTGCTACAGGGTGCGAAACTTTTGTTCCCCATCGGCGATGTTCTGACACTCAATACACAACGCCACTGCCGGATCGGCAGCCAGGCGACGACGGTCGATCTGCTTGCCGCAGTCGATGCATTTGCCGTAAGCGCCATCCATCAACCGATCCTGTGCGTCACTGATATCTCTCAGCCGCGTTTCCAATTGTCCGCGATGTCGCCATTCGATTTCGCGCACGTTGGTCTCCGAGGCTTCGTGCTCTCGGAGACCCCCCGCTTCGCTGTGGCAGAGGGGACCCTCTGCAAGCAATTCCTCAGCAGCAACCTCTTTTTCGCTTTCTAACAAATCCCAAATCTCATTGCCGGTTCCTGCGAAGGGCGAGTCGCCCAGTGCCTCCACGGTCCGAAGTAAAAGGCCGTCATCCATGATCGTCACCTCACAAGCCATCTGAATCCGCCCGCTGAGCCAATCTAACTCAAGAGCAAGCCCTATTCCCGACTCGCTTTAGGGGGCAATCAAGGGATTCTCGCCTCTTCCGAGACATCGGTCGCCGATCACTGCGGGCTTTCGCACTGTGGGTTGGTGAAGTTTCCGCAGTCGAACCCGTGGGATCCATCCGTTTCCTTAACAAATCGCTGCCAAAACCCTCGGCATAGTGGTTGCCATTCTTGGAGTTAACAACGAAGGATCGGTAATTACGGTCTTTCACAAGGGAGCGCAGAAAAATGATTCAACACAGCATAACTCAAGACAAAGGCAATCTTCTTTCACACGTGCTCAGGGTACTATTTTTGGTCATATGCGGTCTCCTGGTTTTCTTTTGGGCGACCAATTCAAACGGACAAACTCAGAAGTCGAAGACCAAAGTGGTGAACGCCCATGCTGAAGGGGCCCAACAGCCGCGCTTGGGAGAGTATCGGGGTGTGTATCTCGGCATGACGACGGAAACTGCCAGAGCCACACTTGGCGAACCGACCCTGAAGAGAGACGACCAGGATTTCTATGTCTTCTCAGATAAGGAATCGGCTCAGATTGCTTACAATGAACTGCACAAGGTCGTAACCATTTCAGTCGACTATTTGGGTGGGCTGGGAGCGCCCGATTACAAAACCGTGGTTGGCGCTGACCTCGAGTTGAGACCCGATGGATCGATGTACAAGTCCGTGATGCACGAACGCGAACGCATCTGGATCTCGTACAACAAGAGCGCGGGCGCTTTGCCCATCGTCACGATCACCTTTCAGCAGTTGAAGTAACGATAACGATCTCCGCGGGCCGCTTGCGGAAGAGAGACACGCCCAGTCTTAAGACGTGTCGCAATCGGTGTCCGAAAGGACGTGTCCCATCGACTTTTTGCGATCAGGAGGTTGGCGCGCGGCGCGCCGGCATGATTATGAAAATCCAAAGAATCCTCTGTCCGACTGACTATTCGCCGGAATCCGATGAAGCGCTGCGTTACGCCGTGGCCCTGGCTCGCGCCTACGAAGCGAAGTTATTAGTCTTCCATTGCTTGCGCCCGTCCGGCACCGAGTCGCACGGATATGTGGACCACCAGCGGGCACATGCACGAGAGGTGCTCAACAAGCATTTCGAGAACTCCGTCGCCGCTAGTCTGAATCCGGTCAGCCTGTCAAAACTGGAATGGGAAGGCTCTGTGGTCGAAGGTGAGAACGCCGGTGATGCGATCGCTCAGGAGGCTACGAAACATAACGTCGATCTAATTGTCATGCGATCGCGGCGGCGGCCCCATCGTGCGGCACTCCTGGGCTCGACGGCGGAGCAAATCTGTCGCACGGCTACGTGCCCGGTGCTGGTCACCCATTCGGATGAACGAGATTGGGTGGACAATCGCAGCGATATTGAACTCAAACGAGTGCTGGTCGCCTATGATTTCTCGGACTACTCGGAGTTGGCGCTAAATTATGCGCTGTCCTTTGCGCAGGAATATCAAGCAGAGCTTCACCTCTTGCATGTACTGCCTCCATTCACGCTCAACGAACCGGAGATTTCCTGGTATCCACTGGGCCAGGAGGGGGCGTACCACACCGCCGCGACGCGCTTGCAGAAGGCCGTACCGCGTGAAGCGCATCTTTGGTGCAAGGTGCGCACCGCCGTCAGCGAGGGACAGGCATATCGCGAAATTCTGAACTACGCGGAGGAGAATCAGATAGATCTCATTTGCATCGGGGCCCAAGGTGCCGGGTTTGGCATGCGTACCCTGTTTGGTTCAAATGTCGATCGGGTGCTCCGCCAGGCGCCATGTCCGGTTTTCGTAGCGCGGCCGTTCAAGCCAGTGAGCTGGACTCGAGTCGACAACCCAGTCCAAACCATTTACTTGCCGAATCAAGCTAACGAAAAATCAACTGAGTGTCATAAAGTCAGTACCGTAGCGCGGTAGCGTCGGGTCGACCTTCGCTACGAGTCGCGTTGCACAGACCGACCCAACGCGCTACGGACTGACTTCAGAATTACTGGAAGAGGATTCGCAGTCCTACACGGTAGAGAGGTGGAGGCCCAACTGTCATGACCGGGGTCCGTCCCGTTGAGTAACGAACACCCGTCAAATTCTGTCCGGCGGCAAAAATCTTTACCTTCCGCGTAAGGCCCCGGGAAACCTCGGCATCTAGTGTGAAAAAGCCCGCCAGGGGCAACGCATTCTGATCATCGTCAAACTGCTCCCCTAAAAACCTAGCTTGCAATCCGGCGGTCCACCCTTGGTCGGTGTAGCTCAGTTGAGCGTTGAGTTGGTGCTTTGGTACCTGCGGAACACGCAAGCCTTCGAGTGACACCTGTGCGGGAAAACTCTTAACCGTGCTGTCAGTCAATAGGTACTCGCCGGCAACTTCGAAGTGATTCCTAAGCTGGACCTCAGCGGATATTTCCATACCGCGGACGCGGGTTGACCCAAGGCTCTTTCGCTGCCGCGTGATTAAGGCTGGTGTCAATGAAAGAGTCACGTTGGCGACTGGATCATCGATCTGACTCCAAAATACAGTTCCGCGGAGCGTCAGGCGTTCGGACCATCGCTGAAGGCTGATACCCGCGTCTCCGCCGGTAAGACGCTCCGCGCGCAGATCTGCATTCGCACCGGTAACCACGTTGCCAACTCGAAAGTTGCGATACAACTCATTCAAAGTAGGCGCGCGAAAAGCGCGGTAGAAGCTGGCGCTCGCGGCAATGTTCTGCTTGAAAGTGCGCAAGAGCGATACCCTCGGGCTGATAGCAGTTTCCGAGCGATCAGTAAATGTATTTAGTGTGGGAGTCCCGGCCCCGATGGGGATGCGATTTGAAAACCCGCGGCTGTTGTGCCAGGTGTCTACGCGCGCGCCGACGGTCAAAAACCACCGTCGTTCGAACTGAAAAGAACCCTGGCCAAAAAAACCAAGTGTGCGCTGCCGGCCGCCGGCGTCCACGTTCGCGGCTGGTCGAGAGCCCGCGAACGTAGTTTCCTGGCTGTGGCCGCGCACATCTCGCGTCTCGATTCCTGCGGTGATCGCATTCGTGCCTCTGAACGTGCGCCGCCATTGACCGGCAAAGCCGAACTGCTGGGAGGGATTTCGCTGGCGATTCGTCAGTGATTCTGAATTACGATCCGGCGCGACCGCAGAGAAAACCTGATTGAAAACTTCCGCCGATCCGTACATTCGCAGTGAGAAGTCGCCCCTAACTTGATGCGTCCAGTCGGCTCCGGTATCGATGGACCAAATGCGCGTGTCGTTCTTTTGCAAGGGAGTGCCGTTCAACCGACTCTCGCCAAATGAACTCGGCCTAACAAAGACTCTTCCACGTTGACCGACTTTTCTCGCTATGGTGAGAGACCCCACCAGATCGGCGGTTCCCGCAGGCGTATCTACGCTGCCGCGCTGATCCTCCGCCACCACGATATAACCGTCGGTGCGGAGTAACTGACCAGCAGCACCTAGTTGCCAGCCGCTGAATGCTTGTACCGTGTCGAAGGAGAGAACGGGAGTCCCCTGGTTGCCATATGAGGCCTCAATTTCGGCGAATGAACTCGGCCCGCTCCGGCTCTGTAGGTTAATTACGCCGCCCAACGCGCCACTTCCGTACAGGTCCGATGCAGGGCCGCTAAAGATTTCTACGTTCTCAATGCTAATTCTGGGAAGTCGATCCCAGTAAACCCAACCACCGAACGGGCTGTTGAGTGGAATTCCATCCAGCAAGACGATCGCGCGGCTGGCCCCATTGGCACCCACTCCGCGTAGGGATACACCCTGGGAGGTGGGATTCGCGGTCAAGCTTCCTGAGCGACGAAAAAGCGAGAAACCCGGAGCCTGACGCAAGACATCGTCGATGGTTAAGGCACCCGATGCTTCAATAGCGCGTTGCGACAATGAGATCTGACTACCGGGAGCTGCAGAGATTCGAGTCTCTCCGCCGGTGTGAACAAAGATTCTCTCGATTACGGGCGCGGGATCCAGTCGAATATGAAGTGAGGTGTTCGTCGAGTCGGACGCTATTTCAATCATCATTGGCGCGAATCCCGAGCAGTTGACAAATAACAAGCCGCCCTTACCAACATCTGCAATAGTGAAGGCTCCCTGATCGTCTGTCATTGCCGCGAGCGTACTGCTGCCGGACCGAAATTCAACCTGCGCATTTTTCAATGGAGAGCCCATCCCATCCAGTACGGTCCCGCTAAGTGGCCGTTGTTGAGCTGTCACGACCGCGACCGTGCTGAGGAGAAACCACGCGATTGCGAAGCCGCTTGAAAGGAATTGAACACACACTGGGAGTAGATCTTGGCGTTCGACGGATTTCAGCACAATGAACTCAGTTAAGACTGATCAAATATTTCATAGCATGTTAGCCTGTGCGTCATGACGCAGGACGACCCGGCCGAGGTTTTGTCAATCGAAGGGCGCGAAGTTCGTGTGACCCACCCGGACAAGCCATACTTTTCCAGTCAGGCGAAGGTCTCAAAACTCGATCTCGTTCGCTACTATTTATCGGTAGCCCCAGGTGCGCTCACTGGCATCCGAGATCGTCCGTTGGTTCTCAAGCGCTTCGTCGATGGCGCCGAAAGCCAAGCGTTCTATCAAAAACGCGCCCCCACCAATCGCCCTTCGTGGTTGCGAACCGTCAAACTTTCATTTCCTTCGGGCCGTCAGGCGGAAGAGATTGTAATCGATGATGCGGCGGGGCTCGCATGGATTGTGAACCTGGGCTGCATCGAGCTTCATCCTCACGCAGTGCGTTCCGACGATCTCGAGCATCCGGATGAGTTGCGTGTCGATCTTGATCCAGGTCCGGGTGTCCCCTGGGAGGACGTACGCCGCGTTGCACTCGAGGTGAAATCCCTTCTCGAGGAGATGGGGCTTCGGGGCTGGCCAAAAACGAGCGGTTCCCGGGGAATGCACGTGAATGTTCGGATCGAACCGCGTTGGACGTTCGTAGAGGTGCGTCGCGCTGCACTGGCGCTATCGCGCGAAATCGAACGGCGGGTACCCATGCTGGCAACCTCGAAGTGGTGGAAAGAGGAGCGTCATGGCGTGTTCCTGGACTACAACCAGAACGCTAAGGACCGAACGACATGCTCGGCATATTCGGTGCGCCCACTTCCTGACGCCCGAGTTTCTACGCCGATTCACTGGCGTGACCTTCCGGACTGCGATCCCGCCGATTTCACCTTGTTCACGGTGCCGAAACGCTTCGCGGAGTCGGGCGATCCACATTCAGGCATGGACACCGAACCGGGTTCGCTTGAAAAGCTGCTGGAGCTCGCCGCCAGAGACGACAGCGCTGGTCTGGTCGATGCTCCCTGGCCTCCACACTTTCGTAAGATGGAGGGCGAATCAGCGCGCGTGGCCCCTTCGCGGGCGCGCTCCGCGGCGAAGAAGTCCAGCGGAAAGAAGCCGCGCGTCAGGGCGCCACTTTTGGTGATCGCAAACTCTCCCGACAAAGAAGCCGCCCTTGCCGGGCTAGAGAGATGGAAGAATAAGTATTCGGAAGTAGCCAGGCTGCTCAGCGTGGAGGACGTGCTGATTGACACCATGCGGGGCAGGTCATCAACGTGGACTCGGATCCGGGTGAATCTGCGCAATGTGCCGGACGAGTTGCGCCCGCCGCAAGAGACTCCTGAGCCTGATGACGACCCCACGCGCGAATGGCGTAACCGGCGCGCCTCGAAGCAGCATCAAAGTTAGCCGACTCTCGATACCTTTGAACTAGATGTGTGGCTGAGATAGCTTGTCCACTACTTCACGCTCAAACTCCTCGATCAACTCACGCTCATGTTCTGGCAACTTGGTGTCACATCTATACTGGATGAACTCCAATTTGAGAGCACTCTTATCAACGCCGTGTGAGTAGGCATTCATGAATGCCATGCCGCCGGATTTACAAATCTTCTTACTAAGAAACCCGGTATACAAATCCCTGTCCTCACTGTTGGAATAAAGTGCCGGGTTCTCTTCTAAACGGAGGTAGCCAACATGTTTTAGGTCAGTTTCATAGAGCCGCCGGATCAGTTCATCTCGCGGGAAGTTGAACTCATACTCCTTATTGTAGGAAATGCTCTGATCATCTTTATAGGAGGTGGCCGTAAAAGCGAAGACGGAAACGAGCCCAACAGCATAGATTTCCAACCGCCTGCGCTTCGAACCACCCACGCCTCGTTTTACCTCATCTCTGAAACCGGATGATATGTAAAGGTATGACACCGGCAACACGAGCAGCGCGGCGAGGTCAGTCATGTCAACGGTGCGGCCTATGCTGAGAGGAAGCAAAAGGTTAACTGCGTCAATTAGGGGTTGTGCTAAAACTGATTTCCAAAATATGAATGAGATGGCAGTCAAGATATACAGTGAAGTCTTCAGCCGTGGGAAGAAAGCTGCCCAGAAGATAGGAAAAATGAACAGGCCCGCGAAATCTGATAGCTTACCCGTAAACTCGTTAGGAAATTGCTGCTTCAGAATAAGATCATTCAAAAGTAGTAAAAATAACCCTGCCAAGAAGGGGGGCGACACCAACATGTGGAAGGACGTCTGGTTCATTTCTTAGCAGTCAACTACTTCACAAAGATCTCCGCCAGTTCCTGCGCCGGCACAACTTCGAGTTGAGCATAGGTGCAATCGCTTGGCAGCTTGTCTGTGCGCCACCTGCGAAACTGCGCGGTGTGACGGAAGCGGCTCCCCTGCATGTGGTCATAGGCGACTTGGACCACCAACTCGGGACGCAACGGCTCCCACGACATGTCCTTACCCTGACTCCAGCGGCTTTGGGCGCCCGGCTTGCGCTGCCCGCCTTCGCTATCTGCGGCTGCATGCTCCGCCCAATGTTGCCAGGGGTGATCGACGAGCGCGTCCTGGCGATATGGTGCAAGGAATTCAACCAACTCCAACCGCACTTTGTCGGTGAAGCTCGCGCACACGCCCACGTGTTGCAGCGCGCGAGAGCTATCGAAAAGTCCCAGCAGAAGTGAGCCGACGGCTGTGTCGCCCTTCTTGTGCCAGCGAAAGCCCGCCACGACACAATCACAATCGCGCTCGTGTTTGACCTTAAGCATTACGCGCTTGTTGGGTTCGTAGTTTCCGGCGACTGGCTTAGCCATCACGCCGTCGAGACCGGCGCCCTCGAAGCGACGGAACCAGTCCGCAGCTACGGTCAAATCGTTTGTGGCGGGCGTTATGTGTACCGGTGGAATTGCGGATGAAAGCAGAGACTCCAACTTTAGGCGACGCTCCTGGAAAGGCATCCCCCGCAGATCCGTGTCTCCCTCGCAGAGCACGTCGAACAACACGATTGATGCGGGAATCTCCTGCGACAGAAGCTTCACCCGGGACGCGGCGGGATGAATGCGGAGCTGTAGCGCGTCAAAGTCGAGCGCGCCATCTCTGGCGACGACGATCTCGCCGTCGAATGCGCAGCGAAGAGGCAACTGTGTTCGAAGGACCTCGAGTAGTTCAGGAAAGTAACGGTTCAGCGATTTCGCGTCGCGGCTCTGAATCTCGATCTCGTCTCCGTCGCGAAAGACCAGGGCACGGAACCCATCCCACTTCGGTTCGAAAATCCATTTTCCAGCGGACGGTAATTCGGATACCCGCTTGGCGAGCATCGGCAAAATCGGCGGGTTCACAGGAAGATACATGGGCCCATCATAACCTCGGGTCGCCAGCCGCGCCCAGCGGCACGAGAAAACGATCCCCAAGATGTCAGAACCGCAAAGCGGTAGCCAACGGATCCCAAGTTCAACCAGCTCCAGCACCGCTCAACCACAGAACCATTTGCCGTAGCCAATGGATGCTAAGCTCATCCAGGGCAGCACCGCTCAACCACAGAACCATTTGCCGTAGCCAATGGATATTGGTATTCGACTAGGCCTAATGTGAGGCACGGGAACATTTCTCACCCCAGCGCCTAGTAGCACTTGACCCATTGAGCGGTGCGGTCTTGGTTGAGCTTATGATCCATTGGCTAGTGCGCCGAGCAAAGCTTGGTGTTTCTGACTGGGTGCAAGTCCCAGTCGAGTAAGGTCTAACCAACCACTCGTACCGAGTGTTGCAGCCGTGAGGAGGAGCAGTCAAAGCCGAACGAAGCGGCTGAAG
>JAMQPI010000619.1 GCA_023717565.1 Pyrinomonadaceae bacterium
CTGCCTCCTGCTCCTGCCGTCTGCCTCCTGCTCCTGCCGTCCGCCGCCTGATTTCCACAGGCATATTTTCCTGAGCAATTCTATGTCTAGAATTTGCCAACTCCAACCACCTGAATAATTCTGGTTGACCACTTAAAGTAATTCCTGATACGATGCCCCGCGACTCGGCACTAAGCTTGGGTTTAGCTGTTTGCGTTCCTCCTAAAAATGCCGGCTCAAGACGATCCCCTTCGGAGGCACTCTGCTATGCAATGTCCCTCGTGCGGCGCTCTCCAGGAAGTCGGAGTGGAACAGTGCGCGGTATGTGACCCCTGGTGGAATCCAAAGGCTAACGAGACTCAAGCAGTGGACCTGATCATGGCTCAAAGCGCGGCACCGACCTCAGACGTTTCTCAAGATCATCCATCAACTTCAAAACTAATCGAGTTTCCTGGTGTTTCGAGGAGTTCCCTTCCTCAATGGCGCAAGGAATTAAGCGAAAGGGTCCGGGAAGTTCACGAAAAGAGGGCCCGCGAAGCCGCCCTCGAGGCTGCGGAACTGGGATTGCGAGACAATCAGGATGCCGACCACGTGGCGCCGCTACTTGAGTTACTACCCCAGGCTGAGGTCGCACCGTTGAATCCGATCGTCACTGCGGCGTTGCGTCGTATTGAACGGGCTCATCGCATAGCAGCGCAGGGCGGCGGGAAACGCTTGGTTAGCACTCCTGGCGGTGCCGCCCTGGCTTACGCAACCGAGAACAGCTATCAAGTCGAGGCAGCGCCGGAGTTTGAAGTTTCCGGAGTTGGTGGCGTCGGAAGCGCTGAATCTCAACGGTTCGACGATTTTCCAGCAAATGAACCTGAGCAATTTGAGAAGGCTCACAGTCTGGTCGTAGTCCCGCCTCAACCCGCCGAAGACGAGAGCCAAATTCCTAAACCCAAACCGCGGCGGATGATCGCCGAGAACGATCCGGCGCTCAACTATTTGGATTCCGTTCCTACCTCCGTTCGCGTAGACGTTGTTAAGTATCAACATGCGTCGGCACTTTCGCGAGTCTTGGGTGCGGTGATTGACTTGATGGTGGTTGCCCTCCTCTGTGCACCTTTCGCCGCGCTGGTGCAATTGACACATGGAAACTGGAAGGACTTGAGAGTGGCCGCTACGGGAGCGGCACTCTTCTCGGTGATGAGTTTTCTTTATTTCACAATCTCGACCGCACTAACCGGACGTACGTTTGGGATGCGACTATTTTCTCTGCGCATCGTTGACGCTCGGACGGGCTTGATTCCAACCGGCAAGCAATCGGCGGGACGTGCACTCGTTTACCTGGGAACTATCCTGACTCTTGGACTCGCGACTCTCTACATGCTTATCGACCGTGACCGACAAACAGCTCACGATCGTCTTGCGCGCACCACAGTTATCACCGTCTAGCCGCAACCAATTCAAGTACGTCAGGCTCTGCTCCAACTTCGAGCAGGGCCTTTTTGCGTGCTGCGCGAATCTGTTAGCCTTGCAGCGCACGCGGGCTGCTCTCAGAGACCCCGCACAGCCGGTCCGAGTAATCCCGTGAATCAACAAACCATCGCAGAGATAGTTAGCGAGATTAGCAGCCAGTTGAAAGGCAGGTTCCTGGGCAGAATCTTTCAGCTCACTCCTCTGACTCTGGCTATCGACTTTGGCCTTCGAGATGCCGGGTACCTCCTCATAAGCGTTGAACCTGCCGCGCCTCGGGTCTATCTGATCGAGCGATCCTCAAGGCAAATGGAAAAGCAATCGATCGCGCCGTTGCACTTCGTGCAGGCGTTGCGAAGTAGCCTGGGTGGCGGCCGCCTCCTTTCCGTAACCAAGGACGCTTTTGATCGGATTGTGCGCCTGTCATTTTCTGTCGAGAATGAATTGGGTGAAGTAACAAGCCCGGCATTGGTTGCGCAGATCACCGGCCGTTCCGCAAATCTATTCCTCCTCGACCAGGCCGGTCACATAACCCACGCCCTCAGATCTCCAAAGGGCGCGGGCCAGCAAATCGGCGAACATTATCAGCCGCCCAGTCAGGATCATTCCAGCAACGTCCCAGGCAGACTGGAAGCCTGGAACGAGCCGGAAAATTCGCTCGAAAAGGGCACCTTTTCTTCGTTGTCGGCTGCAGCCGACGATTACTACCTGCGACGCGAATCTGCCGCGACTTTCGCCGCACGATCAAAGGCCACGCTGGGCAAAATAAACAAGGAACTAACGCAAGCGCAAAAGCTGCAAAGCAATCTGGGGAAAGATCTCGCCGGACATGGCAATGCGGAACAACACAAGCGTTGCGGTGATCTGCTGCTGGCAAACATTGCCAACGCTGTCCGCGATGGAAACAAGGTCATACTGAAGGACTACTATTCGGATGGGGCGCCAGAAATAGAGATGGAAGTTGACGAAAACGCCTCCTTGCAGGACGAAGCCGCACGCTACTTCGCCCGTTACACCAAGGCGAAGCGGGCCACTGAGGAAATTAACGCGCGCCGGACCCAACTGCACGAGACCATCACCCGACTCGAAAAGCGCAAAGCAGAGCTCGAGAGAATTATCGCTGCCGGCGACGAAACCGCCCTCGATCTGTTCGCAGGAGGAGGAAAGCCGCAGCCCGCTAGCAAGACCAAACGAAAGCCGGCTGAGAAAATACCCGGCGTCCGTCGTTACCGCTCCTCTGATGGCTATGAGGTTCTTGTCGGGCGCGCGGCCCACACCAATGATCAATTGACGTTTCGCGTGGCCCGTCCCCACGATTTGTGGTTGCACTCGGCAGACTACCCGGGCTCGCACGTGGTGGTTCGGAACCACACGCGCTCTGAGATTCCCCATCGAACGATTATCGAAGCAGCTCAACTAGCTGCCAAGTTCAGCCAGGCAGGGGATGACTCAAAGGTGACCGTTCACTACACGCAACGTAAGTTTCTCTCAAAACCGAAAGGCGCCGCACCGGGACTGGTACGGATGTCCAGTTTCAAGACGATCAATGTCGAGCCGAAGGAAGGCATTGAAAGAATCGAGACCGAGCAATAGTATGATGGCACGTTACCGGTACCCGTACCTCAAGAGGAAATCTGACATATGAGCTCAGCAAGCGAAACTACACGCGACAGATCAGAGGAATTGTTTGCTCGCGCCGTCGAATTGATGCCGGGTGGTGTGAATTCCCCGGTGCGAGCGTTTCGCGGAGTTGGCGGTACTCCGCGGTTCATCAGGAGCGCGAGCGGAGCTACCATCACTGACGTCGACGGTCGCACCTACATCGATTACGTCGGCTCCTGGGGACCGATGATCCTGGGGCATGCTGACCCGGAAATCGTCGCCGGGTTACAGGAAGCTGCGACGCGCGGCACGAGTTTCGGCGCGCCTAATGAACTCGAGGTAGAGCTCGCCGAAGAGATCATTGACGCTGTGCCATCAATCGAGATGGTACGGATGGTGAGCAGTGGCACTGAAGCCACGATGTCGGCAATTCGACTCGCGCGCGGTGTAACTGGACGAAGCAAGCTGGTGAAGTTTGAAGGCTGTTACCACGGTCATGGCGACAGTCTACTTGTCAAAGCCGGCTCTGGCGTCGCCACTCTGGGATTGCCGGACAGCCCTGGCGTCCCCGCCGCACTCGCCGAGAACACGCTCACGGCTCCTTTTAATGATGTCGCCTCGCTGGAACAGGTCTTTCAACAACACGCTGACATTGCGGCCGTGATCATTGAGCCGGTTGTGGGAAATATGGGATGTGTTCCACCCGCGGAAGGCTACTTGAAAGCTGTACGCGAGTTAACCAGTCGAAACGGCGCTTTGTTGATCTTCGATGAAGTAATGACCGGATTTCGTGTAGCCAGAGGCGGCGCCCAGGAGCTTTACAGCGTCATGCCGGACATCACAACGTTGGGGAAGATAATCGGCGGAGGTTTGCCGGTGGGCGCTTACGGCGGAAGTCGAGAGCTAATGCGCAACATCGCACCCGCCGGGCCCATATATCAGGCTGGCACACTTTCCGGTAACCCTCTCTCAATGACCGCTGGACTAGTCACCTTGAGGCGTCTCAGAGATCTGTCGATATATGATCGACTGGAAAGCGCGACCGCGAGACTTTGCGATGGATTGTCAGCCGCCGCCGCAGATGCCGGTATCAAAACCGTCATAAACCGCGTCGGCTCGATGTGGACGAGTTTCTTCAATCCCGGGCCCGTAATAGACTGGACGAGTGCCAACCGGAGTGATCGCAAACTCTTTGGAGAGTTTTTTCACGCCATGCTTGGTCAAGGAGTCTACCTCGCACCCTCACAATTTGAGGCGGGCTTTGTGAGCTTAGCCCATACAGATGAGGTCATAGACCAGACAATCAAGTCAGCGCGAGACGCCTTCAAGATCGTTGGCTCTGAAGGACCGAAGCCGCTTGATGGCAATTGATGAGTGAGGGTCGCTCCCGCAGTCTTAAAGGTGATTGTCCAAAACTAAGAAGAACCTTGGATGGGTTTAAATGCGAAACGCCCGCGAATTGATCAGCGCGGGCGTTTCGGTATTTTTGGAGTCGAGTCTAGTCCCTCATTCTTCGCCGTCGCCGCACGGCGCCGGCTAGTCCCGCCAGTCCCGTCCCAAGCAGCATCATCGTGGCCGGTTCCGGGACGGGTTGCACGGCGATATTGTCTACTCGAAAAGATGAGTCGTCGCCGTTTATTTCTGTTCTGAAGCGGATCAGGATATCTGTGGCGTTCGCAGTGAACGTTACTGAAAAGGAACCATAAACGCCTTCTCCGCCGGGGCGACCAAAGGTGGTAGTCGGAGTGGCAGTTCCGACGATGTCCACAGCGAAGGACTGTAAAAGCGGATTTCCGAAAGTACCGGCAAAGACCGCGTAGTCGCCGGTCAACGTATATGACGATCCGATGGTGAAACCTGAAACCAGCTGGCTGAGAGTCGGGTCGGTGGGTGACTGGCCGGCGTCGTTGATGATGAAGTTACTTCCCGGATTTCCACCTGTCGTGCGGTGGCCGCCGTTGCCATCTATGTTAATCGTAGTCCAACCACCACCTGTGCCGTTGCTCGGAACGAACGTGTCAAAGTTGCCGTTGATGATGACCGGATCGGCATATGTCGGTAGGGCGCTGGCGACGCCGATGATTGCAAAAGTGAACAAAGCGAGTACGAGTTTCGGAATTTGCGGCATTTGGTTTGACTCCATCGTCGAGAATCGGCAGTTAGTTGGCGTGAAACAAAGACGGCTCGGGTCACTTGCGTAGATCTCTGCGGACGCAGTTGAGCGGCAATCGCACCGCAAACCGCGGGCCGCATCAATTCTTTTGCTGAAAACAGGTTAACGCCTGCCTTTCGCGTTTGTGTTTGGGAGATCCGGACATCTTGTCCGATGTTCAGACGCAAATTCTAGAATTGAGACCTAAGGTCTGCTTGAGGATTGTGGTGTGTGATCAGAGGGGCAAGTCGATTATGAACCGGGTGCCCTTCCCGGCCGGGCTATCCACCGAAATCTTTCCCTCGTGTAGTTCGACAATCTGCTTGACGATTGCCAGACCCAAACCAGTGCCGCGCTTCTTGGTTGAAAAGAACGGTTCGAAGATGCGGTCCACCGCCGTTTCGTCTATGCCCTTGCCTTGATCGCTTATGGAGATGCGCGCATACCGGCGAGTAGCCTGGCTATCGACCCTACCGCTTTCATTGAGGGTCACCTCTTTCGTTGAGAAAGTGATCGGGGATCCCACCGGACTGGCGTCGACGGCGTTCGAGATCAAATTCACGAATACCTGACGTAGCTGGTGACCGTCCCATTCGCCCACCAACTGCTCACTGCCAAAAACCTTCTCCACTGGCGTCTGCTTTTCCTTCACGCTCTCCGACACCAGATCAAGGCTCATGTCGATTAGCTCATGAAGATTAACCCGCGAGCGCTCCAGGTTTTTCTGTCGGGAGAACTGGGTAACGTCAACCACCAGTTTGTTCAGGTGCTTGATACCCCGTTCGACCAGTTCGATAGTATTCAACGCCTCTTGATCATTTACGCTATCTCGCAACATCGACACACCCAGTCTGATGCTGCCTAACGGGTTTCTGATCTCGTGGGCCACCTGGGCCGTGGCCTGGCCCACTGCCGCGAGCGACTCCGCCCGGCGCAGACCGCGCTCGGATTCAGCGGCTTCAGTCGCATCCACCAGGGTAATGATCTGACCCTGGTCTCCATCAATTGCCAACGGAGAGGAATAGACATCGAAGGTCTTTTCACTGAGGCCATCGCTCAAACGATACAGCCAACGGCCTCTGTAAGTAGCCTTGTCAGCGCGTACGTTGGTGGCCGCATCGAGCATTTTCATGGCGTCGTCAGAGCCAAACTTCTCATAGACGGAGGCGCCAATACTCGCCCGCGGAAAGATTTTGAAGAAGGCTGCATTAGCGCTGCGGATGCGATTATTCTCGTCGGTGGCGGCCACCGCGCTAACCATACCCTCCAGCAACTGATTCGTGAAGACGCGCTCGCGCCGCGCCTCAAACATGCTACGACGCATCTGCTTGAACCGCCGCTGCACCTCCCGGATCGTTCCCACTGCTACCAGGACACCGAATAGCAGAGCCACCGCGCTCCAACGACGGATCGATCGAGTGGCCTCCTGCTCGATCGCTTCGCTCTGGCGAAAGATTTCCGACTGCTCATTGGCGGAGGCAGTCAACAAGCCGTCAAGTTGTTCGTCAACTACGCGAAACTTCTCAAAGCCTTCGAGTGAATAGCGACGTTGGTCGCCAGTCACCTCCACGTATGACCGCAGGTCGTCCCGAAATTTCCGCCATGATGAGTCTTCCGAAAGGGGCGGCCGCTCGAGTTGCTGTAACAGTTGATTGACTTCCTCGCGCGCCAGACTCAACCGAAAGTCAAACGGCGGCTTCAATTCACGCCGGGCTTCCGCATCCTGTCTGGTTCGCACTTCGTTATTCATCTTGGTAACCGCAAGACGGAGCTGGAGCAGCAGTCCCAGCTTCGCGGCATGTTGGTGCTCGAGATCCAACACCCTGAAGCTGACCTCATCCATGCGCTGGACGCTGAGATAGCCCAACACTGAAATGAGTACCAACAGGAGTGTGAAACCAATGATTAGTGGGGTAATTGCAGGTGCGATCTCGCGAGCGCGGCCACGAGTCTCTTCAGCAACTGGCGATTTCGATGGACCGCCGTCCTCAGTTGTTTCGATGCGCCGGTAGACAACCTCCCCTTCTTCCTGAGGAGCACCGGCGTCGCTCGCTCCGCCAGTCCCTTTGGCAGGATCGCCTGGTTCGGTACCGGATGTTTCAGTGTCGGGTGTGGCCATGCCTTATTCGTTGATGTTGTGAATGCGGGTGAGCTGAAACTATAAAGGATTTACGCCAAGTGTCCTAACAAGGCTTTTGGAGTGCGGCGGCAAGGCTTTGCGCGACGCCG
>JAMQPI010000286.1 GCA_023717565.1 Pyrinomonadaceae bacterium
CTCCTGGTAGTTATGCGCACCGTCGCATTTTCAGTGGCGTACTCACTCGAAGGTGCATACATGAAGAGATACGTCTGGTCTTTGGAACGCATGTGGTACTCGTCGTCTTTGTACCAGATGTCTCCGTATTGAAAGTTTCCCGTTTTCCACTTTTCTTCAGAAAAGTTGTCGGTAAAGGATGCCGGGAAACTGCTCGTGTTGGAATTCGCATTCGTGGTCCGGTTGGTGTTGGTGGTTCTGTTGCTGTTAACAGTCCCCGTGTTGGCGTTCTCCTCCGCGCCGATGCGAGCCAGTACCAGGAGCATTACGATCAGTCCAACACCGAGAATTCCGACTACAGCTATGCCGCCGATTACCCACCAGACAGCGTTGGATTTCTTTGGGGGCGGTAGCGGCAGCGGCAGCGGCTGCGGCGCCGGAGCCCACTGGGGCTGCGCCGTTCGTGGCGGGAGCATTTCCGGCACCTGATTGAGCAAGGGCCTTGGACGGTAGATCTCGGTTGCCGGAGGCTCGGCAGTATGACGCGGCGTCTGATCCCGTACAGTCGCATGAGGATCGTAGGCAGGCACAACATCGATAACTAGCGGGGTGCCGTCTTCGAGACAAAAATTTAGTGATATGTCGGTGTAGGTACGATTGCAACTGGGGCAGCGCTTCATGAAGTAGCTCGGTTGTTCAGCGGCCGTTGGACGTGGGATGTTTATAGCACAGATTATCCAGGAAGGAGGGTTCCGCTCAAGGACTGATCGGCTTGCCGCAACGTCCGCAGAACCTGGTGGAAGCTGCATAGCTGGCGCCACAGGTTTTGCAGAAGACTTCGACGGGCCTGGGTGCTCTCCAGGTTAGCGACGAGCTGCCAATGGGAATTCCGCATCTGCCGCAAAATCGTGTGGTTACAGAGTATTGATGACCGCAACGCTGGCAGGCGACAACTCGAGTTGGGTTGCTCTCCGCGGAAACCGTGGCCGGGGTCGCCTGGTTCGAGGCGACCTGAGGTCTGAGGTCCGGGTTTGAAACAGGCTGCAATGACGTGTTCCCACAACGGCCACAGAACCTGGTGCCCTCTGCGAATCGAGAGTGGCAGCGAGTGCACGCGACTACACTCGCGACCAGTGGATGGGTGCCGGTCCTGCTATCGAGACTTCCACCTTTCGACGGGCTTAACGGCTCACTAGAAGGGGCGCCCTTAAACTGCGCCTGGATGATCTGCTCCGCGCTGTCGGGCCGAATCTCAATTATTCGTTCGTCGTCGGCCTCTCCGGAGCGGGCAACTCGCAGAACGTGCTGGCCAGGGGCGATTGAGGTGAGCACTACTCGCCCTGAACGTCCCACGCTGCCTCGTCGCTCATCGTCGACATAAACCTCCGAGCCTGCGGGAGCCATGATGACTACTCGTGATTCGCCTGGGCCCGAGGCTTCCGAGGGCACCTTAATCGCCGACTCAAATTCCTCCAGCCACTCGGTCGCAGTTGGCGGTCTATCTGCCGGATCTTTTGCCAAAGCATGCATCACGGCCCGCTCGATTTCTGTCGAGATGTCGGAGCGCAGCGTTGTCAACGCCGGTGGAGCCTGCAGTAGTTTTTGCGCGATCAACTGAGTGATGTCTCCCGTAAACGGCGGACGACCTCCCAGCATGTGGTAAGCGATGGTGCCCAGAGCGTAAATGTCCGCGCGGGCATCAAGCTTCACACCTTGTTGCATCTGTTCAGGGGCCATGTATTCAGGCGTGCCGATAATGCCGCGGGATTCAGGTCCGCTGACAGTTTCCGAGCGATCGGAATGAACGATCTTAGCCAGGCCGAAGTCGCCGACCTTTACGAAGCCGTCGTCCGTCGCGTTGGCCGATTTCCGGCGCTGCTGCATGATGAAAATGTTTGCCGGCTTCAAGTCGCGATGTAGTATGCCTTCGTCATGAGCAGCGTCAATGCCGGCCACAATTTGACGTAGTAGAGCCGCGGTGCGCTGGATATTGAGAGTACCTTCGCGGCGCAGGAGCTGGTACAGCGTCTCGCCTTCGACGTATTCCATTACCAGGAAGAAAACGCCTTCCGGGCTCTTACCGAAATCCGTGACATCGACGACGTTGGGATGCCGGATCGAAGCCGCAGCCCGTGCCTCACGCTCAAATCGAGCGATGGCTTCTCCCTCCTGCAGGTCTTCGTCGCTAAGAATGTCAGGGCGGACGGTCTTCACGGCCACTCGGCGCGTCACCAGATTCTGGTCACGCGCAAGATAGACCTGACCCATGGCCCCTCTCCCGAGACGCTTCTCGAGCAGATAGCGTTGGGATAGCAGCGTGGCCCCGGGCAAAGTGTGTTTAGTGTTGGCAGCGTCCTGGGGGCAGACAAGGACGTCATCCTCATAGCAGATTTCGCAACGGGGGCACTCGCGCATGATGGGGAGTCTAGTTGACTGTCGCGGTTATTGGTAGTGCAGACGCATTGCCGATTGGCAATTGGCAATCGGCAATCGGCAATGTTTTACTCTCCAATTTCAGAACAACATCCAGAACAGCGGGTCGCAGCCAGGGGAATCGAAGACAAGCAGTACTGGCACTCCTTAACTGCCGGCGCCGGTGCCTGCTCCCTGCGTTTGTTGATCTGTCTAACGATCAGGAACACCACGAACGCGATAATGAGAAAGCTGATAACGTCATTGAGAAACATGCCGTAAGCAATAACGGGCAGCCCTTTGAGCTGAGCATCAGCCAATGACACCGGCCGTTGGCCGGAGAGGTCAATAAAGAGGTTGGTAAAGTCGACGTTGCCAAGCAGCATGCCAATTGGCGGCATGATAATCCCCTCGACAAGTGAGGTTACGATCTTCCCAAATGCCGCTCCAATAATTACTGCCACAGCCAGGTCGATCACATTACCCCTGGCAATAAAATCCCGGAATTCTTTGATCATCTCAAGCCCCCTTCTGTCATTGCCAATTGCCGATTGCCAATTGACATGCCGGTTCAGTCTAGAGTTTAACCTTTCCTGGCGTGCCTAAGTAAATCACCCCCCAAAGGATTGACTCCAATCGGCAATTGGAAATTGGAAATCGGCAATGTTTTCTCACTTGCACTCGTTGGATGGTTTGTATCCGGCCTTCTCGGCCTCAAGCGCGGTCTTGAAGGTCGTGCGGTTCGCTTCGTTGATCTCCTTGGCCACCTCGCAATCTACTGGATAGTAGATCTTGCTCTGTCTATCTCCAACGATCTCCGCTTCCCCTTCGCCACTTTCCGCCAGCGCCTCCTTCTCCTCTTCTTTGGCAATTCTGCGGGCGGTGAAAGTCGCATCAGCGGTTAGGTTCAGAATGCGAAAGCTCGGACCCTGGGCTACGCTGGAAACTGTCAACTGAAAATCAGCACACTTCATTTGTTGTCCTTGCCACTTCCATGGCGTCCAGGCGTCGGGCAGCGATAGTGATTGCGAGATGCCTTTAACAAAGGTGGCGACGGTCGGCCATTTGAAGGTGGGTTCATAACCAATCCAAAGCGAGGTTACTCGTCCGTCGAGAAAGTCGAGGGAGACCGTCCGAACATCTGCGAATCCGGATTTATCTATTTTCGAATCAAAGTAGGGATTGATGCTGGTCTTCGACATTCCCAGGTCGTCGGTTCGTCCGAAGAGGACCTGCGGCACACGCGCTTTCACCTGGTCCATGGTCATTCCCAATCGGAATCCTGTCAGCTCAGCGGCATGCGGAAGGTCACTCAATTTGACTTTGCACTGGCTATCCTGCGCCGCAACACTTCCCACCGATAATGTGAGGAACGCGAGTGTGACTATTCTCAAACAGGTTGAGTATGGCGGTGATTTGTCGGTCATAAGTCTGCTGGCTATGAGCGTGCCCATTTGTCGGTTGTTAATTTCAGATCTGAGATTTGAGATCTGAGATCTGAAAATCAGGGAAGGAAAGATCGAATTACAGTCTCAAGGTTATCCGGTTCGAAAGGCGTGGAGACATATTCACTGCAGCCAGCAGCCAGCGCATCAGCGCGAAACTGCTGCTCTCCATAAGCCGAGACTGCTACGACCGGAATACTATCCAATTCCTTTATGTCTCTTATCTTTCGGGTCGCGGCCAAGCCATCCAACTCCGGCATATGCATATCCATGATGATCAAGTCGGGGCGCATCTCCTGCGCCGCGTTCACCGCCTGATTCCCGTTTTCAGCCTCCACCACATTAAAGCCCCGCTTCTCGAGCCACGTTTTCAATAGCAATCGAGTGTCATCGAAATCATCGACAACTAAAATCGTGCGTTTGAAAGGCAGTACAGGCAAGAGTGTTTGCATGACGCTCATTTAAGACTAAGCAAGGAATGGTACCCGCGACAGGGGTCGAACCTGACCTTTCGCTCCGGAGGCGCGAGAGGCATTGTTTGTACACCTTCGCCACGGTTCACGCTTCGGCAAAAACCCAATAGCTATAGAGCGGTTTTAGGTTAACATGTTTTAGCGAGTCCAGGAATGTCTGCCTATGGACAGGGTGCAGGCAACGGGTTTATTCTGGTTCCGGCTTTGATGGCGGACACACGAGGAGTTCGCTAAAACCATAACACACTCACCGCGAAGAGTCCTTCGATGAAACTCAACTCAGTTCTGAAGCCGTTCGCTAGCGCTTTGATACTCGCCTTTTGCAGCGGCGCCTATTGTGTATTTGGCGACACTACAAAGGCCACCCGCGATTGGAGCAAACATCCGGCAGTTGTCGAAGTAGACACGAGCGAAGATATCTTCGCGATCGGCGATGCGCACGCCGACTATGACCGACTGGTGGGTGTGCTCGTAGGGGCAAAGATCATTGATGGCGTGCCCAAGAAGCCGGATCAGGTTAACTGGATAGCCGGCAGATCTGTTGTGGTGATCACCGGCGATTTAATCGATAAATGGCACGACTCTTTAAAAGTGATTGCGCTCGTTCGCGAGCTCCAGAAAGTCGCCGCTGCGGAAGGTGGCCAGGTGATCGTGACAATGGGGAATCATGAAGCAGAGTTCCTGGCGGATCCGCACGGGAGTAAGACCAAAGAGTTCGGCGATGAGTTGAAGAAAGCCGGGCTAAAGCGCCAGAGTGTTGCAAACTGCGAAGGCGACCTGGGTAGGTTTTTGTGTGACCTTCCAATCGCCGTACGGGTCAACGATTGGTTCTTTTGTCATGCTGGAAACACGAGCAATCAAAGCATCAAGGCACTCAGTGCTGCAATCGAAGCCGGCTTTGCGCAGAAGGGGTTCGCAACCAAAGAGCTTGTGGGCGACAACTCCATTCTCGAAGCGCGGCTGAACAGTAAGGGCCCGCGAGGTTTACCTTGGTTTGACAACGGTGGCCAGACTGATCCCCAAAAGCTCTTGACTGGATATGTAGCGGCGCTCGGAGTCCGTCATCTCGTTCAGGGACATCAACCAGGCAAAGTGAAATTTCCAGACGGAACGAAGCGGAACCAGGAAGACATGTTCCAGCGTTACGGGTTGCTTTTTCTCATCGACACCGGCATGAGTCGAGGGATTGAGGGCAGCAAGAGCCGCGGCGGAGCTTTGCGTATCACTGGGAAAGATAATCAGAAAGCAGTGGCCATCTGCGCGAACGGCGATCAAAAAACGCTCTGGGATAGCAGTAATAACCCCGGTCTAAACGCCCTGCACTGCGGTCAATAAGAACCCCGGTATCAAAACACCTATGCTCTGAACCTTTGCAAGCTGCCGCGAGCGCTCCGATTACCTCCTTCCAAATAGCAAGTCTACACTTCAACGTTTCTCTATAGGCGAATCCGAATTAGGTAAGTTGTTGAAACTATTGGTACCCGCGGCAGGGGTCGAACCTGCGACCTTTCGCTCCGGAGGCGAACGCTCTAATCCACTGAGCTACGCGGGCACGTGTCGGAGCCACAGAAGATAGCACACCCTCGCGCTCAGTGAAAAACGACGAATGTTGTTGATTAGGAACCTGGGTCTGTTCATTTTTCATCTGTCATTTATCATCATGAAAAACGGAAAATGATTCGATCAAGTCGGCTCCGTGTTTAGGGTCAACCCGGGCCGAGAGCTTGCAAAACCGATCCCTGGTCGTATATCAAGGTGGCAACGCATGACCAGCAAACCCCACTTTCCCGAAGTTGTTAGCCTTCTCCGTCTGGAAGCTGATGCCATCGCCGCAACCGCCACGCGTCTAAATGAAGAGCAGGTGGAACGCGTGATGAGTCTATTGGTCGGCTGCACTGGTAAGGTTGTAATTGTCGGAGTGGGCAAGTCAGGCATTATCGCGCAGAAGATTGCAGCCACGATGACCAGCACGGGGACTGCTGCTTTGCATTTGCACCCCTCCGATGCACTCCACGGCGGCCTCGGCATCGTGAGCGCGGATGATGTCGTAATCGTCCTGAGCAATAGCGGCGAAACGGATGAGATCGTGGCTATGCTTCCTTACCTGAAGCACAGGAAAGTTCCCATCATTGCCGTGGTTGGAAATCTAAAGTCCACTCTGGCAAACCGTGCTGATGCCGTGCTTGATGCTTCCGTGGACCAGGAAGCCTGTCCACTCAATCTGGCTCCGACTACGAGTACGACGGTGGCGTTGGCACTTGGCGATGCTTTGGCGATGACCCTAATGAAAATGAAGGGGCACACGCTGGATGACTTTGCCGTCAACCATCCCGCCGGCCGGCTCGGGAAGCGTTTGACTCTAAAAGTTGCGGACTTGATGCACGGCGGTATTCAGAACCCAACCATCAAAACAGGATCGACCTGGGTGACTGTGGTTAAGGGAATCAGCGACGGCGGACTGGGCGCCGTAAACGTACTGGATGAGACGGGTCAACTGGCGGGAATTATCACTGACGGCGATCTGCGCCGCGCGATTCAGCGGATGGACCACGCTGCGCTCGAAGATCTCAAAAGCGAAGAAATCATGACGCGCAATCCGGTTGTCGTTTCCGCTGGCACACTGGCCTACGACGCGCTTCGTTTGATGGAAGATCGACCCTCGCAAATCTCGGTTTTGCCGGTGGTCGATGGAGCGCGAGTCTGCGTGGGGTTGATCAGACTGCACGACATCGTGCGCAGTGGTTTGTAATTATCTGGAGATTTCGATCGAATGCACAATCCGGGCAGAACACTAATTCTGATCAGCCTTTTGTTGACCTCCGTTTCCGCGTTCGGCCAGGCGAAGCAGCCGCACCCATCCCGAATCGGCGAAGTGACAGTCACAGTCAAAGAGCAGTTCTTTAATTCATTCCTGGAAGCGATCTTCGATAATCTCAAAGCACCCTCTACTCCGCTGGTTATTACGGAATCTGACAAGAACAGAACAGACGAAGCCGCAAAGTCGTGTCCGAGTGCAATCACGCTGCAACGGGAAAACAGCGGCGTAAAAACGGCTGTCAAATTCGTGCCTGGCAAGATCGTCGCGCCGCTGGCCTTCTCGGGGGCCTATAACTCGACGCTTCTTGGCTGCCTGCAGTTTCAGGGAGTAGCCTACACGGAATGGACTCTGGAGTTTGATCGTAGGGCGCAGGTCTTACAGGCTAGGGTCAAGATCACCGATATGCAACTGGAGAATGTTCCTTCGCTGGCCCAGGGTTCAATCGTTACGTTGGTCCAATCTGCCATCGATGCCCGAATCAATCCGCTGAAGATTCTCCGGCCCGAGCAATTGTCGAGCGTGGTTCCGATTGCCCCTTCCGGTGGTTCCCTCCGCTTGCGGGCAAGGGAAGTGAAACCGGAGGTCGTTCCCGGCCTGGTGCACTTGCATCTGACTTATGAGTTTTTGCCAGAGAAGTAGTCAGCGCCGTTCAAACGATCCACGAATTCACACGGACCAACACGAAATAGGACTCTTCGTTCGTTTGGCCTAAAGTGATGTTGGATTGTGTTTTTGTCTTAGGACAACGCTCTAGCTACTACCTCGGTCTCCGGCATGTCTACGATATCCCACGCCGACCGCAGTCGTAGTAGCTTCGACATCAAACCCGCATGCATGATGTGACCACTCCGTTCCGCAGTGACGCGGCCCAGTAGCGGCATACCCAGCAACGCCAGATCGCCGATGATGTCCAGGATCTTGTGGCGCACAAACTCGTCCCGGAAGCGCAACTCCTCTTTATTCATCATTCCCTCCGGCGTGAGCACAATGGCGTTATCGAGCGAGCCACCGCGGATCAGATTAGAGCGTTGCAGTTGTTCGATCTCCGCGGTAAAGCCGAAGGTGCGGGCCGAGGCAATCTCGCGATTGAAAGCTCCGTCATTCAGTTCTAACGAGAAGCGCTGAATCCCGATCATCGGATGAGGAAAATCTATGAGGCAGTCAATCTGATAACTGTCCGCCGGTTCAACTGAGATCCGGCGATTGCCCTGCTCAAAGGCGACTCGTTCGCGCACGAGCAAGGCCCGCCTCGCCAGGGGTTGCTCAACGACGACTGCCTGCTCGATCATTTCGGCAAACACTTCCGCGGAACCATCCAAGATAGGAATCTCAAGGTTATCAACTTCGATGAAAGCGTTGTCGACGTTTGAGCCACGCAGCGCTGCTAACAGATGTTCGACCGTCGAGAGCATCACACCCGTGCGCATCAACGTGGTCGCGTAGCCGCAATGGGCCACCGATTCCACGGTGGCCGGAATCTCAAAACCACCGAGGTCGGTACGCCGGAACACGTAGCCCGTATCGGGCGGCGCCGGACCGAGCCGCACATGCACTTGTACTCCGGTGTGTAGTCCGATCCCGTCAGTTTCAACTGCTGAACCGAGCGTGGTTTGTTTAATCAAAGTTGGTTGATTCTCCGGCCGGTAGTGTCTGTCGGCTGTCAAATGACGTGCAATGCTTATGCCGATTGCAAACGGACGTAATCTGGCCCAGGTGGGCCAAACCTGTGGCACGAAGGCAACAATACCGGATGATTACTTGGAGCGAATGCAACACCACGACTATTACCGCTGCTTGTTTGACACTCCGAAAACGGCTCTCTATGATCGAACGCAAATGCCAACCAAGAGTGCTGCCACTGGTGCTAAGCCAGTCGAGCGGGTTTTTCTGATCGATTCCATGTCACACATCTTCCGCGCCTTCTTCGCGCCGATGGCGAATCGTGTGGCGCCCCTCTCAAACTCCAAAGGGCAGGTGACGCAAGCGGTCTTTATCTTTACGAACATGCTGCGCAAATTGCTGCAGGACGAGAAGCCCAACTACATCGCCGCGATCTTCGAGTCTAAGGAAAAGACTTTTCGCCATGAGACGTTTGCCGGTTACAAGGCCAACCGTCTGGCCATGCCTGACGATCTCGCGTCACAAATGCCTTACATCATCCGTCTGTGTGAAGCGTTCAATATCCCCATCATCAATGCGCCGGGATATGAAGCTGACGACGTAATCGGGACGCTGGCGGTCAAGATCGCCGAACGGGGACTGCAGGCGGTTATCGTTTCCAACGACAAGGACATGTGTCAGCTGGTGCAGGACCCTCTGGTTGTCGGCATGAGGCAGAACTCGCAGGTGGCGAAACGAAAGGAGCCGGTACCGCCAATCGAGTGGTGTGACGAGGCGTGGGTAGAAAAGAAGTTTGGAGTGCCGGCGGAAAAGGTTGTAGATCTGCTGGGGCTTATGGGTGACTCAATCGACAACATCCCTGGGGCGCCGGGAATCGGGTCTAAAGGTGCGGTGCAGATCATCCAGCAGTTTGGCTCGATCGAAAACGCACTCGAGCACTGGGAAGACGTTAAGCATAAAACCTACCGGGAATCGCTTCGGGACAACGCGGATCTAATCCGGCAATCGCGAGAGCTGGCGCGAATAAAGCTCGATCTTGATGTTGATCTGAATCTGGATGAAATCAAAGCCCGGCCACCCGATCGCGCCGCTGCGTATGAACTGTTTCACGAGCTCGAATTTGCGAACCTGACCCGAGAGTTTGCGGATGCGAAAACAGTTCCGGTCGCCAGCACTTCCGAGCTCACTTACAGAGTTGTACGAAACCGCGCCGAGCTCGATGATTTGGTCAAAGGACTTTGGGATTCCGAGAGCTTGGGAATTGCTGTTGCCGACGCATCACCAGCCGGCGAAAGTGAACAGCAATGCTCGTTCGATTACGAAGCTGCGGCAGGAATTGCCATTTCCGCCAAGGCCGGTACCTCGGCGTACGTCGATCTGGAGAAGTTTGTTGAAGGGCAGCAGGCGGCAGTCGATGGGCTCCGCGAAGTGTTAACCAATGGTTTGATCGAGAAGTCCGTTCATGATCTAAAAAGGGCCATCGGGTTGTTGGCCAAAATGAACGTTACTCTCGAGGGCGTGAAAGACGATACTTTTCTTGCCGCGTATCTGTTGGATCCTAACCGCAGCAAGTATGAGCTTAGCGACCTGGCCCGCGAAGCAGTCGGCGTCGATGGCCTGGATGGAACGCCGGTTGGGTGGACGGAGCCACAATGGCAAACCGCCGCGGCCGCAGACTTGACCGCCCGCACTGCGAAAGTCTTACGTCAACGTATTCTGGATGGCAAGTTGGAGACGATCTATTCGGAAGTGGAGTTGCCGTTGGTCCCTCTGCTTTACCAGATGGAGCGCGCCGGTTTGAAGGTCGATCGACAAGTTCTGGCAGATCTGTCGAACTATCTGGGGCAGGAACTTCACAAGCTGACGATCAAGATCTACCAGATGGCGGGCCGGGAATTTAATATTGGTTCTCCCAAACAGGTGGGAGACGTGCTCGGGGAACTGAATATTCTCTCAGGCCGCAAAACCTCGACCGGTCGAGTTTCAACCAGCAAAGCCGTACTCGAGGAGTTGGCCCTGACACATGAACTGCCACGCTTGATTATCGACTATCGTGAACTTGATAAACTCAAGAGTGTTTATACCGACGCTTTACCCCATCAAATTGCCGCGGACGGTAGAATTCACTGCCTGCTGAATCAGACAGTCGCCGCCACCGGCCGGCTTTCCTCGAGCGATCCCAATCTACAGAACATTCCCATTCGCACGGAACTGGGGCGTCGTATTCGACGGGCGTTTGTGGCCGAGAAGGGTAACAAGATCATTTCCGCCGACTACTCGCAACTCGAGTTGCGGCTGCTGGCCCACATCACGCAGGATCCGGTGATGCTGGAGGCCTTTCAGAACGGTGAGGACATTCACGCGCGCACAGCTCGGTTGGTTTTTGGCGCCAAAACGGACGAAGAACTCAAAGAGGCTCGGCGTTTCGCAAAGATCGTCAACTTTGCAATTGCTTACGCTATTGAACCATGGGGACTCTCACAAAGAGTGGGGATCTCGCGGCAGGAAGCGAAGAAAGTCATTGCGGATTACTACAACACTTACAAAGGCGTACGCCGCTACATGGAAGAGGTCCCGGTGCGGGCGCGGGAGCATGGTTACGTAAGATCAATCTACGGTCGCATCCGCCCGCTCCCCGGTATTAACGACCGCAACGCCAATATCAGAAAGGCGGCCGAACGCGAAGCTATTAACATGCCGATTCAGGGTACGGCCAGCGACATTGTGAAGATCGCCATGTTGCACGTGGAGCAAGAATTTAAACGCGCCGGTCTGAAATCGCGGTTGTTGATGCAGGTCCACGACGAATTGCTGGTGGAAGCACCTCTGGACGAAAGCCGGCAAGTAGCCGACATCCTCAAGCGAGAAATGGAGTCTGCGGTAACACTGGACGTGCCCCTCGTAGTGGACGTAGGAACGGCAGACAACTGGATGGACGCGAAACCCTAGCAAGCTGCGGAAAAAACCGCTTTGGAGTGCGGCGGCAAGGCTTTGCGCGACGCCGCTTTGGATTAGCAACACTATGAACCTTAAGAATCCAAAGCGGCTCTTTCATTCGAGATCACGTCCTCCCCGCAGCTCGCGGTGCACCACGGAGGAACAACCCCCTACAATGCGGCGACGGGAGCGTGGCACCTCTCTTGCGATGATAACGACGAACGTACATACGGTGTCTCGATACCGTGCATCATTTCGAAATCAACACGGAGGTAATGAATCAAATGGATGCTTTTGAATTATTAAAGAGTGATCATGAGAAGGTGTCAGGGATCCTGGAAAAGATTGACGGAACCACCGAACGTGCACTCAAAACGCGAGAAGAACTTTTCACTCAGCTGAAAA
>JAMQPI010000680.1 GCA_023717565.1 Pyrinomonadaceae bacterium
GCGTGTCATGAGGTCAGTACCACAATGCGGTAGCGGTGGGTCATGGGCTCCCGATCACTTACACGGAGTGGAATCGCAACCCATGACCGCTACCGCATTGTGGTACTGACCTCATGACACGCAGGCTGAGTGGTGCACTGACCCTCATAACGCAGCTTGAGTGAGCTAGTAAATGGCAAATGAGAAATGACAAATGATCCGGTTCGACTGATTCAACACACATCACCATCGGGCGGACCTCCGGGTCGCCCCTACAACTAAAAAATGTAAACGCGCGACCGTCGCAGTTGCCTTCCCCAAAAACAAAATCCAATAACGGCAATCCTCCACTAGCGAAGTCCAAAATCATCAACGCGAGTTATTGAGGCCTCAAGATGAATTGGCCGCACTGAGTGATGAGTTGGCCTGCATTGTGTGTGAGCTATGAGGCACGAGCATTGCACTTTCTGGAACGCGTCAGCTTCAAGCTGTCTAACGTCACTCCGGATTATCGGAACCAATGGACGTGAAGCCAGGTGGTCCAACATTACGGCGCGACGCGAACGTAACTTGAGGCTACGAAGATTCGAAGCGAGCTACATTAAACCGGCGCAATCGCAGTCGACGAACTGCTCTCGGTTTGAGCTCTCTTAACAGAATCACGCCGCTGATCCGAGTCAGACCATGAGCTTCAGCGGCAGCAGTAAAGATGGTCTCTTTCAAAGAAGTTGGAGGATTTACGATGCAAAGGAAAATGGGACTAGTAATGGCAGTCCTGGCACTACTCTTCGCGTTTGCTACTGAAGGATTTGCCCAGGCAACCGGCGGGTCCGTGATTGGACAAACGCTCGATCCAAACGGGGCGGCGATTCCCAGCGTAACAGTCACCTTAAAAAACGAAGCCACCGGCCAAACTCTAACCACCCAAACTACGGGCGATGGGGCTTTCAGCTTTCCCAATACACTGGGTGGCGAGTACACGATTACCGCTACCGCCTCAGGCTTCCAGGAAGCAACTGAGAAAGTAAAGGTGTTGCTCAATCAGGAGAGCAGCGTGAATCTCATACTGCGACCTGCAGGCGTAAGTGGTGTCGTGGAAGTTACCTCTGGCGGTGAGACGCTGGTACAAACCGAGACATCGCAAGTCGGAGTAAATTTTGAAACACGACAAGTTCAAGACCTGCCGATCTTCAATGACGTGCGCGCTCTGGCCCTGCTTTCTCCAAATGTCGTCGCCCAGGGCGTCGGCGTATCAGGAGATGGTGGTTCCGTGGGTGGCACACGTCCACACGCTAATGCGTTCAACGTCGATGGCGTGGACAATAATTCCCCGGATCTCACGGGCAAGCAGGTAAACATTATTCAGGATTCCATTTCCGAAGTGGCGGTCCTGACCAATAACTACAATGCCGAATTTGGCACCGGTGCGGCCGGGCAGTTTAATACTGTCACCAAGAGCGGTACGAATAGTTTTCATGGTTCAGCTTTTGGATACCTGCAGAACCGGCACCTCAATGCCACTACCACCAGCGAAGAATTCAATCTGCAATCCGGCGTGATTACAGAAAAGCCGGCGTTTACCGATCGCCGTTACGGTGGCGCGTTGGGCGGTCCAATTCTTAAGAACCGGCTTTTCTTCTTTGGCGCTTATCAGCGAGAACCGATCAGCCAACAGGCGAGCGGAGTGTCTTACACTGCGCCCACCGCCGCCGGTCTAACTCAGATCGCGGGACTGCCAGGAGCAAGTCCTTTTGTTGTCAACTTGCTACAAAGCAACCTGGTCTTGCCCACCAACGCGACGGAAACGCAGACCGTCCTGGGGACACCTGGAATTCCCTTCGGCGTGGTTTCTCTGGTCACCCCCGGCGGTTCGCTGGAAACCCAATATCAGATCAATATCGATCATCTGCTGGGCACCAGGAACCAGTTTCGTTACCGCTTCAGTTCAGACACCATCGGTAATGAACAACCTGGCAGTGGCAATCCAAAGTTCAACAACCAGCAGAACGTGATCGCCCGGCTGTTTTCGGCAGCTTGGATCAGCACCATCAATACCAGGATGGTCAACGAGGTGCGCCTGTCTTACAAGCGTTTCATCACTGACTACCCGCTGAACGATCCAGCCTTCAACACATTTCCAAACATCACTGTGTCACCGCTTAACCTAGGGCTTGGTCCAAACGGAAATCTGCCCCAGGGCGGCCTGAACAACTCGTACCAGCTTTACGATTCCCTCAGCTATGTGCGGGGCGCACACAACTTCAAGGTGGGCGGTGAAGTTAGATGGTTAATTTTCACCAGCTTCTTCCTGCCTCGTGGACGCGGCGACTACAACTACTCGACGTTGGACGAGTTACTAACTGACTCGCTCCCGACGGTAGTCGACATTCGCGGCGTAGGCTCTGCGGCCTTCACGGGAAACCAGAAGAAGTACTACGCGTTCGCTCAGGACGATTGGAAAGTGTCACCCAATCTCACTCTGAACCTCGGCGTGCGTTATGAGTATCTGAGTCTGCCGCGTGACGCAGCGCTCCAGGGGTTGAACTCACTCTCGACTGTACCGGGAGTAATTGAATTCAACGTGCCCAAGACGGACAAGAACAATTTCTCGCCTCGTCTGGGTCTGGCGTACTCGCCGGCTTTCACCAGCAAACTGGGCCGGTTCATTTCCGGCGAACGCGGACAGAGCTCAATCCGAGCTGCCTTTGGTCTTAACTACTACGAGACCTACCAGAATCTGTATCTCCTGAATCTACCTCCGCAGTTCCAACAGGAGATCAGTGCTTCCGCATTCGGGTTCACCCCGCCCTTCCTGCAGAGTGGTGGTGTGCCTCCGACTCCGTTCCCACCCAACACACCAGAAGATGCGAGGGCTGCGACCGCGTCGTTGATCAATAACGCCGTCGAGCCTTACATAATGTCCGCTACGATCTCCTACCAGCGTGAGCTATCTCGCGGGACCGTCCTCGAGTTGCGGTATCTGCATACAGCCGGACGCCACTTACCGGTGCAGATTCGTCTAAACGGTGGCGTGGTGGACAACAGTAGATTAGTCATGCCGACTTTTCTCACTAACCCCACCGCGGACCAATTGGCGGGACGGCCAACACTGGGAAGTCTGAATCTTCATGTAGATCCGGACGGAACACAACACCGGTTCCCCACTCGATTGGGAAGCCTTGGGTTCCTCGGCAGCGTCACCTCATTCGAACCGGAAGGCAATTCGGTTTACGATGGGGCTTCGGTGAGTCTCACTCGGCGGATGACCAGAGGGCTGGCAGTTACAGCTGCCTACACGTTCAGCAAAGCCATCGACAACTCAACCAATGAGTTGTTTTCGAGCACAGTTAACCCGCGACGCTCGCAGGATAACTTTGACCTGAGTCAGGAACGATCGCTCTCGGCCATCGATGTGCCTCATCGCTTTGTCGCGTCATTTAACTACGACATTCCTTTCTTTAACCACAGCACGAACGGGTTCTTGAAGGGAGTACTAGGCGGGTGGCAACTCAACGGCGTCTTCCAAACTCAATCCGGACAGCTGATGACGCCGCAGTCAATCATCGACAGCAACCGCAATCGCGACGGGGCCGGAGATCGGACGATCGTCAATCTCAGCGGTATACCCGGAACCGGCAGCGGTGTTTATGGAGTGAACGCACTGGGTCAGCGAATCGTAGACGCGAGTGGAGCGGATCTATTCGGTGATCCCGCAACGGTAGCCTACGTCGCTATGAACCCCTCAGCGCAGTACATTCAGGCAGGATTCGGCGCTCGCGCCAACGCCGGCCGCAACACGCTGCGCACTAACAACTGGAACCGCACGGATATGACGTTTGTGAAGAACATTCGTTTCGGTGGCGAACGCTACAATATCCAACTCGCGGCTGAAGTAGGCAACTTCTTCAACCAACGGATCAGGACGATTGGTGATTTTGGTTCGCCGTTCTTCGTGAATCAGAACGACTTTAACGGCACCAATCAATTCGGGATCGGAGCGGTGTCCTTCGCCTTTCCAGATGTAACCAGCCCGCTCTTTAATAGCTATGATGCGGGTAACTTTAGCGGCCGCACCGTCCAACTGCGCGCCAAGTTTATCTTCTGAGGAAGATCACATTGACTGGCTTGCTCACTGAGCCAGTGTTGTTGGGGAGCAGCCCCGCGCTGCTCCCCTATTTCTGCACCCATGCAAGCACCGCTCAACCACAGAACCATTTGCCGTAGCCAATGGATGCCAAGCTCAACCAAGCCACTACGGTTCAATTTAGTAATCTCGATGACACCGGCTTTCTGCGATGCAAGAGGGAGATTCGACGCTCGCACAAATGGTTGAGTGGTACTTAGGGTGGGTTGAGCCTAGCATCCATTGGCTACTGAGACTTGCAAATGGTTCTGTGGTTGAGCGGTACTGGTTTGGTTGAGCTTGGCATCCATTGGCTACTGCAAATGGTTCTGTGGTTGAGCTGCTTCCGGAGATCTCCAATCATATGCTTCGAACTTATGCCTTTGTCCTGTCACTAATCCTTCTGGCGAATACGGCCAGCTTTTCTCAGACAACAAAAGCGTCTTCTGATTTTGAGATACAAAAGAT
Source organism: Pyrinomonadaceae bacterium (assembly GCA_023717565.1). Classification (GTDB taxonomy): domain Bacteria; phylum Acidobacteriota; class Blastocatellia; order Pyrinomonadales; family Pyrinomonadaceae; genus PSRF01. The sequence goes on from JAMQPI010000680.1 coordinate 4,571, forward strand.
CACCGAAGGCGTCCATGCAGTCATTCGCAAGGAACCGCCGGGTCTCACCGTCAATGGCAACTGCGTTCTCATTATCAATGAGGAAGACGTAATCGTTGTCGACACTACTCTGACGCCCGGCTCCGCCAGGGAAGCCTTGAATGAGTTGCGGAAGCTGACCTCCAAGCCGGTGAAGTACGTCATCAATACGCATTGGCACGACGACCACATCATGGGGAATCAGGTCTTTCGCGATGCCTTTCCAGGGGCCGTCTTTATCGCTCATGCGAACACCCGCGATTACTTACCCACCACGGGACTGACCAATCGCAAACAAGCGATGTCGGAACAAGGCTATCCCGGATTTATCGCGGCCCTACAAAGCCGTCTGCGAAAAAACGAAAGCGTTTTTGGCGGACCAATGGACGAGGAGGAGCGCGCCACCTATGCGAGCGACATCAGGATTGCCGAGCGCTACATGGCCGAAAATCCCGGCGTCGAGATAGTCCTGCCGACGATCACACTAACTGATCGGGTTACGCTGCATAGCGGAAGTCGCACAGTCGATATTCGCTATCTCGGACGCGGACACACCAGCGGCGATATTGTGGTCCACCTGCCAAAGGAGCGTATCTTGATTACCGGTGACCTGGTGATCTCTCCTGTTCCTTATGTTGGCAGCCCACAATCGCATCCCGGAGAATGGGGCGCCACACTGGAAAAGCTGCTGGCCCTCCAGGCGTCCATCATTGTTCCCGGACATGGTCCGGTGTTACGCGACGACTCTTACGTGAAACAAATGGCGCACCTGTTTGCCTCAATCAAACAACAAGTTGACACCGCTGTTGCGCGCGGAGAGACGCTGGACCAGGCGCGTAAGAGTGTGAACCTCGATGAATTTCAAAACGTCTTCGCCGGCACCTCTCGAATGAGAAAACTAGTCTTTCGCAATTACGTCGCCGGCGCGGGCATAGAAGCCGCCTTCCGCGATGCGACTATGAAGAAATGAGCTGGTGCTCACCGGCGAAACAACTTGGCGTTTTCCTTGGCATGCTAGACCCAAGATTGAATTTTCGGGACTTGTGCAGAGAAAAGTGGCCGAGGCAAACTCGATTCAGGCCATTCAGCTTTAGGTGTCGGGTAATCGATCGATCGGGTATAAACGAGCACAAATGTCAAAAGATAAGCCGATTACTGCAGAGGAATTGATGGCCAAGCTCCGCCGGGATCCTGAGTTCGTTGCGAGAGAGAAAAGCCGGGCTCAGGAGCAAGCATTGAATGTTGCTAGATTCGAAGCTCTTGCCGCGCCAATTCTTCAGGATCTTGACGCAATCGGAGTTACACCGTCTTCATTGGATAGGCTCGCACATGAATATGCCCCGCTTTCTGCCGATGTCGTAGCCGTTTTGATGAATTGGATTCCACGAACTACGGACCGCTATCTGCAAGAGTCGCTCATTAGACCCTTAGGGGCGACAGGGGTGAGCTTCAATGGCAAAGCATTAATTGAAGCCTTTGAGAATACCGGATCTGAAGGACTCAGATGGGCCATATCTAACACCATCGCAGAGGCACGTCCTACTGGTGTCACTGACTGGCTCATTGGTGTCGTTCAAGACCCTGCCTATGGGAATGCGCGGCAAATGCTCTGCCTGGCAGTCGCTCGTTTGGCATCCGAGCAGACGGCTAATGACGTTCTCATTTCAATTTTTGATCAACTTCCTGGTCACGTCGCTTTGGCACTAGCTGAGAGCGGAGGGAGGCGTGAGCTTAAGCTCTTGCGAGAAATGCGCACGAAGTACAAGGGATGGATTAGAAAGGAAATCGATAAAGCCGTGCGCGCCATAGCGAAAAGGCTCGGTCCTAACATTCTCGAAGTGACTGACTCGGTCTCATGATGCCCTCCTGAAACCTCCGAAAACTTGTAATCAGCGTGGTACCCAAGAACTCCCTCAAACCACCCAACATCCATTAACCGCAACTTCCCTTCTCCTCCAATCCAAAATCCACAATTGCCCCTTTGACTCCGACCACTGAACGGGCCTGATCGCGTGACGAGTTGGCCTAAACCATTCGTGGAACAAAAGGCACACTCGTTGCACTTCCTCAGTGTGGCAGCCGTCATCGTTGCCGGTCACCTCTCCGACATTTCGGAAACGAATGCTCAACCTCCCCGGTGAGCACCCGGTGAACGATAGGCGCCAAAACAAGATTAGATGAGACCCCAGTCGGAATTAGTAAAGGAGAGAATCATGTTTAAGACAATGAGATTCCTGGTGCTCTTGATGGCACTCCTGGCGTGCTTGTCAGTTTCAATCTCTGCCCAGACTAATGGATCTATTCAGGGTGAGGTCAGAGACGAGAAACAAGCGATCATACCCAAAGCCAAGGTGACGCTGCGGAATGTACAAACCAATGATTCGCGCACGACGGATTCCGACGACGAGGGCCGATATCGCTTTAACAGTGTCCCCGTCGGTAACTATGAATTGACCATCGAAGCCCAGGGGTTCGGCAAGTATGAGCAGTCGGGAATCATCCTGGCTCTCAACCAGAACGCCGTAATTGATGCATCGTTGCGACCCGGCGATCTTCAAGCATCAGTTAGTGTGGTAGAGAATGCGTCGCTGCTGAATACGACCACAGCGGAGGTCGGCGTTCGCTTCGACTCCCGGCGTATTTCCGAGCTGCCGCTCTCCACCAATCGGAATGTCTACAACATCGCGCTCTCGGCTGCAGGCGTCAGTCAGCTCGGCGCGGGACAGACTAACTTCGCGGGTGGCGGTCCGGGCACCACATCAGGAGTCAGTTATTCGGCAAACGGCGGACGCATTCGCTCGAACAATTTCATGATTGACGGTCAGGATAACAACGACTTCGGAGTCGCCGGAGCTGCAGTGCCGCTCAACAATCCGGATCTTATCCAGGAAGTCAGGCTACTGACCAACCAATTCACTGCAGAGTATGGAAGAAATGGGAGTTCCGTATTTAACGCTATAACGAAAAGCGGTACCAATGGCTATCACGGCTCTGCTTTCTGGTTTTACAACGGCAACGCTTTGAACTCTTGCAGCAACACGAACAAGGCAGCTGGTTTTTGCAACCCCAATGCGACCGACCCTTCTTTGAGACACTCTCCATTTCGAGTTGAAAACCAGGTCGGTGGAACACTTGGTGGTCCGCTGCACCTGCCGCGCTTCGGTGAAGGCGGACGCTCCTACATTAGCGGAAAGGATCGCACCTTTTTCTTCTTCTCGATCCAGCGTTGGTATGACCGCCAGCTGGGCACCGGCGCCACCCTTAGAGGCGCACCCACCGAAGCGGGCCGTCAGGTTCTTCAGAACATCGTGGGCAATCGGCCGCAGGTCGCCGCTTTGCTGCGGTTCCTTCCGGCGGCACAAACACCAATCGGAACGTCAGCATCGTTCGTCGCCAACGGACAGACGTTCGCCGTGCCGCTTGGTTCCTTAACCGGCGCCACTTCATTCTCTTTCGACGATTGGCAAACTTCTTTTCGTGTCGACCATCGGCTCAGCGACAAACACAGCTTCACCGGTCGCTACATCTATCAGGACGGTGATACCAACGGAATTGGATCACAGGTCACACCGCCGGGATTCTCATCAAAACAGATTGCCCGCAACCAGGGTGTGAACTTGTCGCTCACTAGCGTACTTACACCCAGACTCGTAAATGAATGGCGCGGAGCCTATCTACGAGCGGCGTCAAATACTCAGGCCCTGGATCCCAGCGCGGTAGAGATTCCCTCCATTGAGATAACTGAGTTGGGCCTGGTCGGCTTCAACGCCGCTACTGACCGCACCGGCATCGGGCTGGGCGTGAATCTCCCTCAGTTCTCGTTCCGCAACACCTACCAGATGCAAGACAATCTCTCGTACACCTCAGGTAGCCATGCTTATAAGTTTGGTTTCGATATCCGGCGTAACCAACTGCATCAACTCTTCAAACCCACCACTCGGGGAAGATTGCAGTACTCCAGCTTGAATCGTTTTGTGAACGACGTGGCCCAGTCGTCCACGATAAACAAAGATCTCGCGGGTGTGGCGGAGGTCCTCCACCTCGACTGGCACGACTTCTTTTTCTACGGCCAGGATGAGTGGAAGATCAGGCCCAACTTCACGCTGACCTACGGGCTCCGTTATGAGAATCCAGGGCAACCGATCTCGGATCTAGTCGATTTTAACGCTCCTGTCCTGGCTGCCGCCGGTAATGATCCGCGCTTTAGAGTGGGGCCAATTCCCAAGCGCGACAGCAACAATTTCCAACCGCGCATTGGTTTTAACTGGAACCTCCGCACCGGGACCGATGGAATTGCCGGCTTCCTGACGGGTGGCGACAAACTGGTACTGCGTGGTGGTTACTCACGCACGAATGATTATGCGTTCACCAACATTGCGCTGAATATTTGGAGCGCCTTCCCATTTGTGGCAGCGTTCATTTCGCCAACTGCCCCGGTCACTTTGCCTGGTGAAGGCGCGGCCAGCAACGGCGTCCTGAGCGCATTCGCTAACTTGAACAGTCCTCCGATTAACCCCGACGCTTTCGCGCGCACGGTGGTATCGGAAGATTTTCACGCGCCTACATACGATTCATTTAGCTTCGAAGCGCAGCGCGAGTTCTCCAAAGACGTGGTCCTACGTGTCGGCTATGTGGGTTCAAAAGGGACTGGCCTATTTCAAACGCTAGACGGGAATCCGAGGCTGCCGTTCTCGACAGTCAGGGCCAATCCAGCGCAGAACGTGATCCGGTTGCGGGCAAATTCCGGCTCTTCAACCTATCACTCGTTGCAGGTCAGCTTAGATAAGAGGCTGAGCCGTGGCTTCAGCGCCGGTCTCTACTACACCTGGAGCTCTTTCATTGACGACGCCTCGGAGATTTTCAATCCATCCAGCGGCGAAGTTGCTGTCTCGCAGGACTCCTTTAACCGCGCGGCAGATCGAGCACGTTCCACTTACGACCGGCCGCACCGGTTGAGCGGCAATCTCGTTTATGAATTGCCCTTTTACCAGAATCAGAGAGGGTTCCTGGGACACGTTCTGGGCGGTTGGCAGGTAAACTCATTCTTTACTTTCCAGAGTGGCGCCCCATTTACAGTCCTGAATGGCTCTGACCCCACGGGCGCTTTGAGTGGTATAGCGGGACTCGTCGGCGATGCGATTCGACCCAATCTGATCACGACGCTGGATGTTTCCGGAATGTCGATCGAGGAACTTTATGCTTTGCGGAACACACTCTTTAGGCCACTAGGGGGAGCGGCATTCGGCGAACGAGTGGGTGGCGCGGGCCGCAACATCCTGCGCGCGGATGGCATAAACAACATCGATTTCGGGGTTATGAAAAATACTCGTGTGGGTGAGAATCAGCGGCTCCAACTGCGGGCCGATTTCTTCAATGCCACCAACACTCGCAATTTCGGGATACCGGACGGGCGAGCATTTTCCACCAGTGGCGCGCCCAATGCTGCGTTTCTGAATCAATGGAGCACGAACGGTGGAAACCGGCGCGTCGTCGTTGGCATCAGGTATGTCTTCTAGGACCACTGTTGGCAGTGGCTAAATTTGAAGTGCTCCGCCAGAGCGAAGCGCGACGCCACCTTGGCTTACGGTGAACCATTCACCAAATAAATCCAATGCGTCGTCGCGCTTGCGCTGACCGATCCCACTCAGCACAACCAGGACAACTCAACCCACAGGACTATTTGCGGTAGAGACTCCTGTGGAAACTCAAACATAGAGCCACGCTTATTCCGCGGTTCACGCTAGAAAGACCTGTAGAGAACCTTCCGGATTTCACCCCGGAGGGTTGAGATGTTTATAGCAAAGGACTCGCACCCCACCTCGATCGCCGTTCGGAGGGCGGAACTCAACTTGAAAGGTATACATCTAGTGTCCTGTTTCTAAAGTTCGCTGAATAATTCACCTCGGCTTCACCCCGTAGGGGTCGCATGTTTATAGCCTGCGCAGAGACCACCTCCCGGCGCCGTGCGAAGGGGCGGAAGTCAACTTGAGTGGTGCTAT
>JAMQPI010000723.1 GCA_023717565.1 Pyrinomonadaceae bacterium
TGTCGCAGGTCTATAAACATCTCACTCCTCCGGAGTGAAGCTCATGGCGTTTTTCCCGACAGATTCCCCAACGCCAAGTATCAGTCCAGAACTAAGGTCCCACTGACCTCGTCTTCTGACTCCTGACTTCTGGCTTCTGACTCCTGCCCGGAAAATGTTTCTTCCTCGAGATGCGACTCAATGATTCGCGCCAGCGCTTCAGCATCTGCGAGGAAGCCATCATGCCCATGTGATGATTCGAGCTCGGCGTAGGTGGCGTTCACACCCTGGGCGCGCGCGCGTTCTGCCAGCGCCAGCACATCGCTCGCCGGAAACAGCCAATCACTGGAGATTCCCACCAGCAGCAGTGCCGCGCGAATTCGTCGCCAGGCTGCGGAGTCCGCCCCATAGGTCCCCGCCGGATCAAAAGTATCCATGGCCTTCGATAACACGAGATAAGAGTTAGCGTCGAATCGCGGCGTGAAAATCTCGCCCTGATAGTCCAGATATCCCGCGACGTCGTAGCGTCCATCCAGTGAAGTTTGGGGATCTTCGCCGCTTCGATCGGGACGACGGGCAAAACGTGTGTCGAAGAGTTCTGATGACTTGTAACTACACAGAGCAATCGCTCGCGCTAATGCCAGCCCGGCCACGGGCTGCTGATCCATATGATAGCGACCTTCCAACCAAGCCGGGTCGTTGCGAATCGCTTGCCGTTGCAGGTGATTTAACGCCAGGGCCATCGCCGAGAGCGGCGCAGCTCCGATGGCAATGCAGCGCTCCACTCTGTCCGGAAAATCCACAGCCCAACTTAAGGCCTGCATCCCGCCAATTGAGCCGCCAATCACAGCTTTGAGCCGAGCGATCCCCAGGTGATCCAATAACCGAGCCTGGCTTCTCACCATGTCCTCAATGGTGACTAGCGGGAACGCCGCGCCATAAGAATCCTTCTCACCCGGATGTCGCTCGGAAAGTGGCCCGGTCGAGCCGTAGCACGATCCGATCACATTCACTCCAATGACGCAGTAGCGCGTAGTATCGAACAGTCGCCCCGGGCCAAGGAGTTCCGGCCACCAATCCCCGACCCGCGCAGATCCGGAGAGGGCGTGACAAACCAGCATCGCATTATCTCGCGCTTCGTTCAGATTTCCGTAGAGCGCATAGCGAAGCGTTACGGGCTGCAGCGTCCCGCCACCACTCAGCCTGAATGGTTCATCATGGCCGAAGGTGAAGTCGGTCTCAACTGTTGGTTCTATCGGTTCGGGCATCGCTCTTTATCTGCGTTCCTCTTGAAAAACGGCTTTCTCAAATTAGTTAAAGTCCTTCCATGGCCGAGAGCCCCCGGATGGACCGGGCCAGTTTCCTTAGATTAACTTTCCAACGCGGCGCAAAGCCCGAACTCCTCGTTCTGGAGTTTGTCTGCATACGCTTCCGGGATCAACCCTCGTTGCTCGAGCTCGCGCGTGATGACGCGAACGCTGGTCTCGACTGACTCCTGATCAGTATGAACAATAACGGCCGGCGAAAGCGGCTCTTCATATGGATCGGAAACTCCGGTGAACGCCGCGATCTCGCCGGCCAGCGCTTTCTTGTAGAGCCCCTTCACGTCGCGCTCGGCGAGCACCGCGATCGGGCATTTGACGAAGACTTCGATGAATTCGGCTCCATCGCCTTCGATCGCTCGCCCCACTTCGTCGCGCACCTCTCGATAGGGAGAGATCGCCGCAGAGATTGCACCCACGCCGTTGCGTGATAGCAAACGGCAGACGTAACCGATGCGCCGGATATTTGTATCGCGGTCATCTTTGGAGAAACCCAGGCCCTTCGACAGATTTGTGCGCACCTCATCTCCATCCAACACTTCGACGTTGACACCTCGCGCGCCCAATTCAGTTGCCAGGAGCGCAGCGAGCGTTGTCTTACCCGCACCGGACAACCCCGTCAGCCACAACGTAAACCCCTTACTCCCCATTTATCGCTCCTTACTTTACTGTTTTAAGACCCAACTAACTGTTCAGTCAACAACGCTTGCTGCGCATCAATTAACACCTGCGCTACTTCCGGACGCGAGAACTCGATCGGTGGTAACTCGCCCGCATTGAGCAACTCTCTCACCTTCGTCCCGGACAGCGTCACATGAGCGGTCGGATCGTGAGGGCAAGTCTTGTTGGAGGCCATCGCCCCGCACGAACGGCAGTAGAACGTGTGGTCGAAGAAGAGCGGGGTCAGCCCTAGCTCCTCCACGTCGAATTCGTCAAAGATATGATGAGCGTCGTAGCTGCCGTAATAGTTACCAACCCCCGCGTGATCGCGACCGACGATGAAATGCGAGCATCCATAATTCTTGCGAATCAAGGCATGGAAAACCGCCTCGCGGGGACCGGCATAACGCATGGCTGCCGGCAACACCGCCAGGATGGTTCGAGTTGCAGGATAGTAATGCTTCAGGATCGTCTCATACGATTGAATCCGCACCGACGCCGGAATGTCACCCGACTTAGTCTCACCGACTAAAGGATGTAACAGTAACCCGTCAGCTATCTCCAGCGCGCACTTCTGAATGTACTCGTGCGCGCGATGCACCGGGTTACGAGTTTGGAAAGCGACTACGCGGCGCCAGCCTCGCAACTGAAAAAGCGCGCGCGTCTCCGACGGGTCGAGTCGGTACTGGGGAAACGCCGGATTGTGCCGCTGATTGAGCACGCTTACGCGGCCGCCCAGTAACCACGTGCCCTGCTGGTAAAGCGCATGCACGCCCGGATGCGCATCGTCCGTCGTGCGGTAAACGAGTTCGGCTTCACGTTGTTTGTCGTAGCGATATTTCTCAGTCAAATGAAGGACACCTATTAGCCGGCCACGTTCGTAGAGCCCCACGTCTCGGTCCTCTATGAATGCGCTGGCCTCTTCGTTGGTCGCTGAGAGCGTAACTGGCAGAGGCCAGGCCACGCCGTTAGTCAGGCGCATATTGACGATCACGGAGCTGTAATCGACTGAATCCATAAAACCCTCGAGTGGCGAATAAGCTCCGTTCGCGATTAATTCGAGGTCAGAGGATTCCCGCGGACTCAAATCCAACCGCGGCATGGAGGAGGAGGATTCGATCAAACGCTCTCGTTCAATCCCTGTTATTTGGCGGTTAACTAAGGTGCCACCGTGTGGGCGACTGAGTTTCATATTGTTTCCATTGCTGCTTTCCCTAAATGGTTCAAAGTTCAAAGTTCAAAGGCTTCCTCACCCGGTTATTCACTTCTGATGGATCCCGCACTCCGTCTTGTCCGTGCCGCGCCATCGTCCAGCGCGCGACGTTTCACCAATCTGTACGGGCGTGGTGCATGGCACACAGCCTATCGAGGGGTAACCTCGGTCATGAAGTAAGTTGTATGGCACATCGTACTTGACTATGTAGTTCCACACATTAATTGACGACCACGAAGCGAGCGGGTTGATCTTGACCAAACCATACTTCTCATCTCGCTCGACAACTCTTATGCCCGCGCGCCCCGACGACTGATCCCGTCGAATGGCCGTGACCCAGGCCCGCAGTCCACTCAGCATCTCCCCGAGCGGCTCGACCTTACGCAACTTGCAACACAGGTCCGGCTGTCGCTCCCACAAACGGTCGCCGTACTCGACCGCTTGCTCGCTAAGCGAAAGCCGCGCCGAACGTCGTTCGAACCGGACGCCGTAGCGTGCCTCGAGCTGATCGCGCAAGGCGTAGGTCTCCGGAAAGAGCAAGTCGGTGTCGAGATAGAAGATGCGCGTACCACGGCTAATCTTTGCCAGCATCGCCACCAACACGCAACCTTCAACTCCGAAGCCAGTGGCCAGCGCCAAATCCGGACCAAACTCGTCCACCGCCCAACGAAGCACGGTTTCAGGATCCTCGGTTTCCAGTTCCGCAGCTTCAGCTGCCAGATCTACAACTGTCGTTTCACTTGCCAGAAACGGGGCAGCAACAGACATCAGGTCTTCCTCTTAGCAGGCCACCGCGAGCGCAGCCCCTAACTCTTCAGCGTTAAGATCGTCGAGACTTTCCTCAAACCATTTCAAGCGTGCGCGCAACCGAACGACTTCTCCCACGATGATGACCGCTGGAGCCCGCATGCCTGCGCGCTCAGCTTCCGTCGCGATCGTGCGGAGAGTGCCCGTAACCGTTTGTTGACCGTTGTAAGTGCCCCAGCGAACCACGGCTGCCGGCGTTTCCGCTGAACGCCCGGCCGTCGTCAAGTCGTACGCAATCTCACGCAGATGGGAAAGGCCCATCAATACGACGATGGTGTCTGCCGCAGCCAGATTTCGGAAAGCGCTGCGGTCATGGGCACCGTCGACACGGCGCGCTCCAGTGACCACAGCGACCGACGAAGAAAGCCCACGATGGGTTAACGGAATACCGGCATAGGCAGGAACCGCCAAAGCCGAGCTAATTCCTGGCACAACTTCAAATGAAACTCCCGATGCGTTGAGTGCCTCGGCCTCTTCGCCGCCTCGTCCGAAGAGAAACGGGTCGCCGCCCTTAAGCCGAACTACGCGCTTTCCCTTGAGTGCGTGTTGGATCAGTAGACTATTGATCTGTTCCTGAGGCGTCTGTCGTCCACCACCGACCTTGCCGACGTAAATTCGCTCGGTCGACCTGGGCACCTGTGCGACTATTTCGGGGTTGACCAGGTAGTCATAGATGACTACGTCGCACGAAGCCAGCAGGTCGCGAGCCTTCACCGTTAACAGTCCAGGATCCCCTGGCCCTGCCCCAACGAGATAGACTGTTCCCTGCCTTGCCGTGAAATGCGCAACGTCCGGCGGCTTGGCTCTTCCGGGGTCGATTGTTTCCAGTATGCGTTCAACTGACGCTTCAATCACCAGCGGATGCGCGGCGAGTGGTTCCGTAATGCGGTAACTAACATCCGGGAAGTCCGCAGCCACCACGCTCACTTCACGAGGCAGATCGCCTCGAGTGTGTCGCCCCGGCGAAAGAAAATACGGATGCACGGTGATTGACCGTGCGCCCTGATGCACCAGAAGCTTGAAGCCTGCCGAGATATCGGGCTGCTCGATCTCGAGAAAAGCGGCTTGGACCAGACGAAAGCCACCGCGTCTGCCAATCTGAACCGCGGCCTCGCGCACATCGCGATTAGCTTCTTCGCGCCGGCTGCCATGACCAACCACGAGCACGCCGCATTTCATTTCATTTCTCATGCGGCCACCCCCGTCTCCTTCCTCTCAAGCGCGCAGTAGCTGACAAACTTGCGAGCTTCATCCAGAATTTGCCGGGCCGTCGCTTCCAGTGTCTGACGAGCTTCAGTATGGTTTCCGTTGAAATCTGCCCCCGCAGTCTCACCATCGACCGAGCCTTGGCTGAGACACGAAACCTTGAGTTGTTCAAACCGAGACGAGACTCCGTCCCAATCACCCCGCGCCTGACCGGATAAGACAAAGAGGTTCTCAAACTCCCACAACGCTTCCTCCGATGTGAATGGATCCACCAGATGTTGGTAGAGCGGAACGCGTGCACCGGCTGCCGCGGCTTCGTAAGCCGCCAGCGCGGCCTGCTGATATTCCTTGTGGTAGACCAACGCCTCTGCCTGGGCCAACCATTCCTGCGCAGCATCGATGGTCGGCACGGTCTCGGCGACTGTTGAACCAGCACACTCGCCCTTGATGCCCTTCCGGACCGCAAACCGTTCATGCTCGTGCCCGTAGTCTTCGTAAAACGACGGATCATCAGCGAATGAGGGGACCTGCCGCAGCGGGTCGAGAACTTCACGCAGCCTTTCAATTCCTGTGCGACTGACAAATGCGTTGAAGTCCTCCGCGGGCAAGCCGTCACGCTCGAATAGATGCAGCAGATTCTCAGTGACCTTCACGCAGTTCTTCGCCGGAAACTTACCAAGCAGCAAACCAAACTGCGCTCTGTCCGGTAGGGTCTGACCGCCCACGGTTACAAAATGCGCCGGTACGCCGCGCTCTTCGTGGGAGAGAGCAGCGGCATAGAATCCAATGTTCGCAATGGAGTGTTGAGCACAACCGTTGGGACAACCGGAGATCTTGATTCGCAGCGGTCGGGCCAATTCAGCGTACGGTGCCAGTGGACCCTTGAAAGAATCAGCAAGGGCACTACCGAGACCCTTGGCCGAGGCAATACCCAGACGGCAAGTATCAGAACCCGGACAAGTGGTGACATCGGCAATAGTGCCGGCGCCACTCTCGGCAAGTGAAAGTTTGTTTAGGGAGACGTAGAGATCCAAAAGCCTTTCTTCCCTCACCCAGGGCAAATAAATGTTTTGTTCAATCGAAATTCGCAACTGGCCGGATGAGAAGCGCCGCACCACCTCACTTAGAAGCCTCGCTCGCGCAGCTGTGAGGTCGCCCAACTTGACCCGCACGTGGACTCCCCGGAAGCCCGCGACCTTGTGCTCGATGACGGAGTCGCGCACCCAGGCCTGAAAATCGGAATCGCCGGTGCGAGGATCCAGCACCTGCAAACGTCGCGAGTCGGCCCCGCTTTCCGGAACCAACTCTTCCTCAACGTAGTCCGACAGCGGTATCTCGCCAACCAGTTGACGCTCTTCTTCGAGTGCCGCGTAAAACTTTTCCCAGCCCATCGTTTCAATCAGGAACTTCATCCGCGCTTTCATCCGCGCCTTTCGCTCACCATAGCGATCGAAAAGGCGCAGCGTAGCAGTCGCGAGATTGAATAACTCTTCAACCGGAAGAAACTCTGTGTAAAGATGCGCTAGATGAGGCGCGGCGCCCAGGCCCCCGCCAAGATAAACTCGGAAGCCGCGCCTCTGATTGCCATTCCGAGTCTGGGTGACAGCCCACAATCCGATATCGTGAATTCGTAAGCCGGAGTGATCGTCAGCGCACCCTTCAAAGGTGATCTTGAACTTCCGCCCCAGGTTTTGGTTGTACTTGTTACGCACCAGGTAGCGAAACAGTGCGTCGGCGTAGGGCGATACATTAAACGCCTCCGTTGCCGAGGTGCCGGCCCGGTAGCAGGCGGTGATGTTGCGCACCGTGTTCCCGCACGCCTCTCGAGAAGTGATCCCTGACGCCGCTAAAAATCGGAGGAGTGTCGGGGCCTCTTCCAGCTTCACGTAATAGATTTGCGCGTCTTCGCGTGTGGTGAAGTGGATGAAGCCACTACCAAACCTGTCCGCCGCATCTGCCAAGGTTACCAGTTGGTCTGCAGTCAGGACTCCTCCGGGAATCTTGATGCGCTGCATCTGCACACCTTCCTGGCGCTGAGCATAAGTGCCGAAGTGCAACCTCAGCTTCTGCATCTTTGTCTCGTCGACTTCTCCGGCTCGATACCTCTTAATCTGCTCCTGGTAGTGGGACAGCTCCTCCTCAACGATGTCAGGTAGAGCTTGTGATTCTGTCTCCACGGTGCTGATTTGCTCCATGACGATTTCCCAGGGCAGAAGCCGGCCAACTCAAACGAGGGCCTATTTGTGTCAAAAAAAAACTCTCGCGCTAAGGAAGCACAAGAGTTAAGACTCCAACGATTCTTTAGCGATTAAGGTGAGCGCATCACATACCGACACGCCATTCGCATGTTTGTACACATACAGCAACAGCCTGGAGTTTGGTTATTCATAATGTTAGAAGTGTGTGCCACGATGCCAACGACTCTAATCAACACCGCAACGCTAGTCAACATAATTTTTTTTATTCGCCGATAAACGCAGTTTGCTCACTAAAGTCCCGGGACAGGGTATAGTTGACTCAGAGGTGTTGCTCTTCCAGATTTTTGGTTACTTCTTCCTTCTTATGAACGGACGGATAGAGACAACCTCCGAAACGACCGACCCCAAACCGTAACCTGAAGGAAGCCAATGATCGCGCCATCCACGAGAACCGCCAACTTCCACTACGCAATTCGCAACCTGGTCAGTGCGGCCGAAGCGCAGGAGCGCGCCGGTCGTTCCGTCGTCTACCTAAACATCGGTGATCCGCAGGCTTACGGTTTCCGGCCCCCTGCTCACGTTATTGAGCCGGTGGTCCGCGCCTTGCGAGATAGCTTCACCGGCTACACACACTCGGCCGGCCTGCGCGAGGCACGCAGCGCGGTTGCCTCGTATGCAACAGGTCTGGGGTCGCCCACCGAACTGGAACAAGTCCTGATAACCGCCGGCGCATCTGAGGCCGCCGACCTGGTGCTCACCGCGCTGGTTAACGAAGGCGATGAAGTTTTGCTGCCCGCCCCGGGCTATCCCATCTATCCAGCTATCCTGAATAAGTTGGGTGCCGTCGCTCGTTATTATCGGTTGGACGAAGCAAGAGGCTGGCAACCTTCAACTGAAGATATTAGTTCGTTGATCACCGCCCGAACCCGGGCGCTAGTCTTGATCAATCCGAATAATCCTACGGGTTCGATAACCCCTGATGAAACAACCAGGCGACTGCTGGAAGTCGCGGCCAGACACGGATTGCTCGTGATCGCTGACGAGGTGTATCGCGAGTTGTGTTTTGCCAAACCACCCACAGCCGCCTCAACCCTGGCGCAGGAGACAGAGGTGCCCCTGATAACTTTGGAGAGCTTGTCCAAAACTCACCTGGTGCCCGGCTGGCGGGTAGGCTGGATGCGTTACACTCATGAAGAACGGATGAGTGATCTGACTCGCTCAATTGGTCGTCTCGCGAGCGGCCGGCTCTGCTCCCCAACCCCAACTCAGTATGCTGTACGTCCTGCGCTCGAAGGTGACAAGAGCTTTCTTGACGAGTTTAAGGGAGAGATAAGAAAGAGGCGTGATTTTGTGGTCTCGGCTGTCTCACGGATCGAACGACTTTCGTGTGACATACCCGGCGCGGCGTTTTACGTGATGATCAAAGCGGACGATCCATTGAAAAGACCAGACGAAGAATTTGTATTAGATCTCCTTGAGCGGACGGGCGTGCTCGTTGTGCCGGGATCCGGCTTTGGCGCTGAACCCGGGCAAGGTTTGTTCCGTCTCGTCTATCTCGCAGATGAGCAGGTGTTAAGCGGAGTTTTCGACAGAATCAGTCGTTGTCTTGAAGAGGCACGACGGAGGTGACGCGGCGATGTGTTTCGGCTAAGCAACCCGTCAATTCGTTGCATTTTGGCCGAAATGGGATCGGCAAAACATACTTATGGTGCTATAAAAACAATTATGTTGACCCTGCAATTGATCGGGAACAAACTCGCGTCCTTCTTCAAGTTGACAAGGCCGTTTCTGGCCGTAGACGTGGCGATTTAGAGGTGACTTGCTCCACGTAAAAAACTGCTAAAGACTCGCTTGGGGTTTCTGGGTCTCGCGCAGGTTCATCTGTTGCGGGACCTTTTTTTGTCGTCTTGAGCGACAATCCAACCCAGCCCCAGATTGCGAGGTAATCGATGGCCAGTGCCAAGAAGAGCTTCAGGATTAATACCCAATTAGTGCACGCCGGCGAAAGAGGGGATACGCCTCTTGGCAAGCCCGTCGCCACACCCATATATGCAACCGCCACCTTTACCTACGATTCGATGGCGGAGGTCGATCAGGTCTTCGCAGGTGAGAAGCAAGGCTATATCTACACCCGATATGGTAACCCCACGGTCGCAGCCCTTGCTGAAGCTGTCCGGATACTTGAGGAAGGGAGCGTCGCCTGCGCCTATTCCACCGGAATGGCCGCTTTGCACGCAGCCATCTTCGCCTGCGAGTTGGAACCTGGCGCCACCATCCTGGCGTCGCAGGATCTTTACGGCGCCTCAATCGATCTGCTCTACAAGGTCCTGGGATCGTACGGCATCAAGACTGAAACTGCAGACTTCTCGGACATACCGGCGCTAAGTGAGAAGACCAGGGAAGTCAGGCCCCGAGTCTTGATTGCCGAAACAATCTCAAATCCCTTGCTAAAGGTCTGTGACATTGACGCCTGTGCTGAGATCGCCCGGGAAGCTCGGGCCCGGTTTATCGTCGACAACACATTCGCTTCACCATATCTTTGCCAGCCTCTCAAGCACGGCGCCGACTTCGTAGTGCACAGTGCTACCAAATATCTGGGTGGGCACGCAGATGTGATGGGGGGAATCGTCGTGGCCAGGGATGAAGTTGATCTTCTGGCGCTGGTCGGCGTGATGAAGCTTGTAGGCGGTGTCCTGGGTGTTTGGGAAGCCCATGAAATTCTGCGCGGCTTGAAGACGTTGGCGGTGCGCATGGATCGACAATGTGAAAACGCTGCCAGTTTGGCCAGCCACCTTTCTGGCCACGGGCGGGTTTCTCGGGTTTATTATCCCGCCTTGGCACCAGCTCAGAACCTGGATCTAATGAAACGCCTCCTTCGTCCGCCTCATGCCGGCGCCTTGGTATCAATCGAACTTCAGGAGAATACGCGGGAGGCTGCCTTCCGCTTTATGGACGCCCTCAAACTATGCGTGCGCTCCACGAGCTTGGGCGATGTCTTCACTGGTGTGCTACACCCAGCGACAGCTTCGCATCGAGAAATGGCCCCGAAACGGCGACTACAATTGGGAATTACAGAAGGGTTAGTTCGGATCTCTGTTGGCATAGAGGATATTGCGGACATTACTGAGGACATCGAGCAGTCATTGGAGAAGAGTGACTGACTCGGATACGTCGGTTAGCTGGAACTTTTTTTGAGTAATTCCGCCAGAAATAGCGATTTTTTCGAGACTTTGCTCCCTGAGTGTGATATATGACTGTTCGCATTTTCAATTAACGTTTTGTCGGAGGTGTCCACTAGACTATGGCGACCAAAGCCGCGACAGGCAAGAAGCGCATGACGCAGTCGGAGGTAGTTAATCACTTTGCAGAGAAGACGG
>JAMQPI010000726.1 GCA_023717565.1 Pyrinomonadaceae bacterium
CGTCGCACCCAAATCTACGCTCGCCAGATGGGCAAAGTCTTTGCGGTAACTGAACCCGAACTACGGGCGCTGGTCGCCGGCGCGCTCTTGCACGACATCGGCAAGCTGGCGGTTCCCGAGTACATCCTCAACAAGCCCGGCAAACTAACCGAGGCTGAATTCGCCAAAATGAAGATCCATCCGGTGGTTGGCGGCGACATTCTCCACCGCGTTAACTTCCCTTATCCCGTCGAGGACATCGTCCGTTACCACCACGAAAAATGGGACGGTTCCGGCTATCCAAGAGGGCTAAAAGGCCAGGGTATCCCGTTGGTGGCCCGGATCATCTCGGTTGTCGATTTCTACGATGCAACGCGCTGCGATAGACCGTACCGAAAAGGTATGAAACGTGAGGACTCGCTGGCGCTGTTGGAAAGTATGGCTGGTACCGCCTTCGATCCTCGGGTAGTTAGCAAGTTCGTGGAAAACGTTTTGGAGTTTGACGCGCTGATTGACGCTGAGGACATTCGGGAACAGGTCAATACCGAATCTCCGACCGTTGATTATCTTACCAGTACCAAGCCTGATGCCGGTCTCGCCTCGGACGAGGTTGGCACGCCTTACGACACATCGGGATTTAGATCCATCACCCAGGCCCAACGAGAGGTGTTTGCACTTCACGAGATCGCCCAGACGATAGGCTCCTCACTTAGTATTAACGACACTGTCACTCTTGTGACTAACAAACTGCGGGCGATAGTGCCTTTCGATACCTGCATTATTTTCGTGGTCGATGAGAAATCGGGGAAGGCAGTAGCCGCTCACGTTGATGGCCAACACGCCGAACTTTTCGCCCGTCGGCGCGTGAAAGTGGGTGACGGTATAACTGGATGGGTTATCGCAAATGCACGATCTATGTGTAATGCTTCGCCCGAACTGGACCTGGTCGGCATGGCTGAGGATGTGTCAAAGCAATACCGGGGCGTGCTTGTTTCTCCGCTACTTCGCGAAGACGGCGCGTTTGGAGCGATTACCCTCTTGTCCAAGAAGCTCACGTCGTATACCACCGAGCATGTTCGGCTGCTGGAGTCAGTTTGTCAGCATGCATCGAGCGCGCTCAATAATGCCCTCACGTTCGAAAAAACAAAGGAGAGCGCACTCGTTGATCCGCTCACAGAGCTTCCCAATGCGCGTGCGTTTTACATGATGCTCGAGCAGCGGATTGCCGAAGGTCAGCGCATGAATCGCGAAGAGCTGGCTCTCATTTGTATGGACGTCGACGATTTCAAACGGATCAACGACGAATATGGCCACGCAATTGGTGATCGAGTGCTGGCCGGGGTCGCCAACGTCATTCGGCGCGAACTCCGCCAGATGGATATTTTGTCCCGCTACGCCGGTGATGAATTCGTGGCGATCATGCCCATGGCCTCGACGCAGATGGCCGCGTCCGTGGCGGAACGGATTAGAAAGGCAGTTGAGGCTCAGCAGTTTCCAGTGCGGACGGGCAAGACAGCGGAAATGCGCCTCAGCCTGGGCGTGAGCTGCTTTCCTGGCGACGGCGAAACGAGCGAAGAACTACTTACTGCCGCAGCCCGTAAGATGCAGCGCGATAAACATGGCCGCAAGAATCTGCTAACCCTCGCCGAAGCACCGACCAGCTCGATCGAAGTTTCCAGGTAAGCCGGGTCAATAGATTACCGACGGCGCACACTGCACCATGCGAGTGTGCTTTTTTGTGGCTCGTCGGTGCCAGTTTTGCACGTCCTTACAAATGTCGCGTATAATCAGCCACCTAATTTCGCAACGTCTGAGTATCTCGTTGGGCTTGGTTCCCACGGCCCTTAAAGAATCGAATCGTTCTCAGAACATCAACAAATGAGCAAACAGACCGCACCGTTAGAAATGAATACAGTAT
Organism: Pyrinomonadaceae bacterium; assembly: GCA_023717565.1. Taxonomy (GTDB): domain Bacteria; phylum Acidobacteriota; class Blastocatellia; order Pyrinomonadales; family Pyrinomonadaceae; genus PSRF01. The sequence goes on from JAMQPI010000726.1 coordinate 1,898, forward strand.
CTGGAGAGAAGAGCGGAACCGGCGTAATTGATCAGGACCCACCCAAGGCGGTCGCTCAACAACTCAAAACCGTCAAGCAGGAGCAGAAGCAGCGCGTCGACGATATTGACGACAAGACTCTAATCGAGCTTTATCGCCAGATGCTTTTGGTTCGACGATTCGAAGAGAAAGCCGCCGAGGCCTACAGCATGGGCAAGATTGGCGGCTTCTGCCATCTCTACATCGGGCAGGAGGCAGTGGCCATCGGCGCCATTTCCGCAATCCGTACCGATGACTACGTCTTGACTAGTTATCGCGAGCATGGACATGCAATTGCCAAAGGGATCTCCCCCGATGCTGTGATGGCGGAGTTGTTTGGCAAGGCCGGCGGCTGCTCCCGCGGCAAAGGCGGTTCGATGCACATGTTCGACCGCGACGTAAACTTCCTCGGCGGGCATGGGATAGTGGGCGGCCAGATACCACTGGCTACCGGAGTGGCCTTCGGTTCGAAATACAAAGGCACAGACCAGGTGACACTTTGTTTTTTTGGAGAGGCTGCTGTCAACCAGGGGGCTTTCCACGAGTCGCTAAACATGGCTCAGCTTTGGAAGCTTCCCTGTATTTACATCTGTGAGAATAATCAATACGGCATGGGCACTTCGTTGGATCGCGCGATGTCGTTTCAGAATATTGCTGAGAAGGCGCGGGCCTACGAAATCGCTTCGGAGTTCGTCGACGGCATGGATGTTCTGGCCGTGAGGGAAGCTACCGCACGAGCTGTCGAACGAGCGCGCAAGGACTATCTCCCCACGTTACTCGAGGTACGCACCTACCGCTTCATGGGCCACTCGATGTCGGATCCCGGGAATTACCGCACGCGCGCCGAGATTGAGAAACACCAGGAACGCGATCCGGTGATGCTGTTTTCCTCGACGCTCAAGGAGAAGGGGATCATCGATGATGCCGCGTTCGCCGCGATGGAAAAAAGCGTCGCCGCGGAAGTGGAACAGTCCCTTCGCTTTGCCGAAGAGAGTCCACTGCCTGACGTTGCCGAGTTGTATACAGACATCTATGCCAATCCGATCGTTCCGGGTAAACCCAAATAACAAGTAACGAATAGTCTGCGGCGAGCAATCAGAGGAAACATCTAAATGGCCGTCATCACCATGCGGGAAGCCCTCAATCAGGCGCTCCGGGAAGAAATGCTTCGTGACCCGGACGTCTTTCTGATGGGCGAAGAGGTTGCCGAATACCAGGGCGCTTACAAAGTCACCAAAGGACTGCTCGAGGCGTTGGGTCCGAAACGGGTTATTGACACTCCGATTACCGAGTTGGGGTTTGCCGGGTTGGGTGTAGGCGCGGCGATGGTTGGCTTGCGACCAATCATTGAGTTCATGACATTTAACTTTTCAATTCTCGCGACTGATCAAATTATCAACTCCGCGGCCAAGATGCTCTACATGTCGGGTGGGCAGTTTAAGATTCCCATCGTTTTTCGAGGACCCGGCGGTTCCGCGTTTCAGGTCTCCTCGCAACACTCACAAGCCCTGGAATCATGGTTCGCCTATTTCCCCGG
>JAMQPI010000006.1 GCA_023717565.1 Pyrinomonadaceae bacterium
GGCTTTTGCGAGTGTTGCGCTCGGCTCACGAAGATTACCCTCAAGTTCACTGGGCTTTCTTCTGCGCTCTGGGAAGAGAAGGTAGACTCGATGATCTGGCGCGGAGCCTGGGCGCTGAAGTCATTTATTCTAAGCATGAGATTGGCGACAAGCTTCGCTTTGTACGTTCGTTACACGACGTGATGAAGCAAGGGCGTTACGACATTCTTCATTGCCATCACGATGTGATGAGCGCCGCCTACCTGTTGGCCTCACAAGGCCTTCCGTTTCAAAAACGAATTGTCCACGTTCATAACACTTCTCTTAGTCTGCCAACGCCAAGTCGACTCAAAGCCAGCCTGGCGCGAGAGCCCATGCGACAGATGTGCTTGCGTATGGCCGATCAGATAGTTGGCATCTCGAAAGAGGCGCTTGAATCAATGGTCGGAAGCGGGGGCATCGATTCCGAACGTCATCGTGTTGTTCACTACGCGGTTGATACAGAAGGATTCTCACGAGCTCGAGTTGATCGAGAAGGATTTCGGAGAGGCTTAGGCTTGGCTCCCTATGCCAAAGTCTTGCTGTTTGTGGGAAGAGTTGTCAGTTATAAAAATCCATTCTTTGTCGTTGACGTTCTTGAACAACTGGTGAAAACACGGTCGGACGTAGTAGCGGTGTTTGCCGGAGCCGGGAACCAAGCAGAAGAAGTTCTAGAGATGGCAAGACAAAAGAGCCTGGAGAGCCGGGTTCGTCTACTCGGATTCCGCGATGACGTACCAGCGTTAATGGCGAACTCAGATGTTCTAATCTGGCCCAGCCTGGAAGAACCTAAAGAAGGCCTCGGCTTGGGTATAGTTGAAGCGCAAGCCGCGGGCCTATACATACTCATGTCGCGCAGCGTTCCTGCCGAAGCGATCGTAGTTCCAGAGTTAGTTGAGGTGCTTGCCCTCGGTCTCGGCGCGGAGGCATGGTCGTTGCGCGTCTCGCAAATCCTGGATCGGCCTCGACCCAGCCGAGACCACTCGAGAGCAGAGGTCGAATCTTCCTCATTCTCAATGGCAGAGGGAGTCAGGAATATTATCTCTCTCTACGACAAGGCGCTCTGATAGAAACACGGCAGCGCGCAAATCCACCGAAGCCCTCACCAGAATGAACCAGACCAAATTGTGAGTAGCCAACGCATTGCTGTTCTTGGCGGTCTTGGTTTCATGGGAAGCCACATTTGTCGCGAGCTGGTAGCTCAGGGACGTACTGTCCGTGTGTTCGATAAGCTCTACACTTCCCGTGAGTTAATTCGGGATATAGAACACGATCTGGAGATTGTTGAAGGCGATATATCCTGTCCTAGCGAGGTCCTTCCAGCCATCGCGGATGCCGACATTCTGATTCACCTGGTTCACACGACGCGACCTGGTTCTTCAATGGAAGATCCGGCTTTTGATATTTCAAGCAACGTCGTGGCTTCAGCCAAATGGTTAATGCTTTTGCCGAAAACGAAAGCGCGCCGGATCCTTTTTGTTTCATCGGGCGGCACCGTATACGGCATTCCGCAAGTCATGCCAATAGATGAGAATCATCCAACCGATCCCGTCTGTTCATACGGAATCTCAAAGTTGGCGATCGAGAAATACATCTCGATGTATGCCTCGATGTTTGGAGTCGAGTTTTGTCTGCTGCGCCCGTCGAACGTTTACGGCGAGGGCCAGCGCTTGAATGTTGGGCAGGGAGTTATTGGGGTCATGGCCGACCGGGCGTTGCGTGGCGAACCACTCGAGATTTGGGGAGCGGAAGACAACCTTCGAGACTACCTGCATATAGACGATATGGTTTCCGCAACCATGTCTTTGGTGGATTATTCCGGACCGAGGCGAATCTTCAACGTATCAAGCGGCGAGGGACATTCGGTAACTGAAATAGTTGCGATGCTGACCAGAGCTCTCGGCTTCTCGCCGCAAATAGTTCGCAAACCGGATCGTGGATTTGATGTGCCCTCTAACGTGCTTGACTCGACAAGGCTTACTGAAGAAACGGGCTGGCGGCCCATCATCGACATCACTGCCGGAATCAAGCGAACAGTTGATTGGATAGGATCCAGACTCGCGAATGAAGAGTGTAAATTACATAAGTAATCTTGATCTTAATCAGAAGACTGGCGGGTGGAGCGGAGTTAACGTTTCGCTTCACGGCATGCTTAGTAAGCGCTTCGATCTTAATTCAATCGGTCCTATAGATCCGGGAAGTGACTATCAGGCAAAGGTACTATCCAAACTTCGGCGAAAGAGTGGGTTTCCGGGGAGCTTTCATTTTTTCTCCCCGCGAAGGCTAAAGAAGATTTCGAGCATCGTTGCGGAAAAGGCCGACCCAGGCGCGGACTACGATTTCTTTCACGGCTCGACACCTTGGATTCTCTTCGACTCGCCGCGCCCTTACTTTGTTTACGTCGATACATGTTTTTCGACGTACGTCGACGTCTACCATGACCGGGCTGGGTTTGATCGGAAGGACCTTGAAAGAATTTTCGATACTGAATCAAATTGGCTATCGCGTGCATCGGGAGTGTTCTTTGGCACACAGTGGGCTCTGGAACAGGTCGTGAACGACTACACCATTTCGAGGGCGAATCTGAAAGTTGTGGGAGCCGCCGGTAGCATGACAGTGCCGAAGTTGGATAGATACCAGGCAGGGATTAACCTGCTATTCATCGCCTTTGACTTCGAACAAAAGGGTGGACGAATTTGCGCGGACGCTTTTCGAAAAGTAAAGAACAAGTTTCCCGAAACCCAGTTAACCATTGTGGGTGGGCGACCCAATGCCGAGATCTTGGACCGGCCGGGAGTCAACTACGAAGGGTTTTTGAGCAAATCGATCCCCGCTGACTTCAAAAGGCTGGAAGAACTCTATGCAACAGCCTTTGCTCTCATACACCCGACATCTTCCGATATTCAGCCACTCGTGATCAGCGAGGCGGGGTACTTTGGGTGTCCATCAATGGCGCCGGCAAGTTTCGGAATACCAGAGCTCATTGAAGATGGTGTTACAGGCTTTTTGATGGCTCTACCGCTGAACGCCGATGAGTTCGCAAATCGGATCATGGAACTAGCCACTAACAAAGCTAGGTATCGAGAGATGCGCCATGCAGTGCGGGCGAACGCTGTGGCCAATCAGACCTGGCATGCTGTGGGAGATCGAATCGCGCGCGAAATGGCACACTCTTCAGGGAACGACGCCTTTGGCGCTAATGGTTGAACAGCGCGCAGTCATGCTGACAGATGGACGACCAAACAATAGCCGGCCAGTACCGCCTTACACAATTCTCGCACTAGGTTTCGCCAAGTGGCGAGGTTCAGATGGTCGGGCATTGGCTCAGGCCTTTCGACGCTTGGGTCACAACCTTATCGAAGTTGACGAGGAAGACTATGTTCCCTGGCGCTGGCAAGGCAATGTGACCAGGGCTTTGCGGCGAATCCTCAGCCCGGTATGGATTCATGACTACAACCAGGCGGTTCTGAAGCAGGCATCATCGTCAGCTTACGACTTTGTGCTGGTGTTCAAGGGAAATCTCTTGCGTCCCGAAACAGTTAAAAGCCTGAAGGGAAAAGGGTGGCCAATCTATAATTTTTATCCGGATGTGAGCTTTCAGGATCACGGCCCTAACATTCCCGCCGCTCTCCAGTGGTATGACTGTGTATTTACAACGAAGCGTTATCACGGCAAGCATGAAATGCAGGAGTTTAGTATTCGTGACCTGCAACACGTTCGGCACGGCTTCGATCCGGAGGTACATCGACCTGTTGCCGCTTCCCCGGACATCGCCGCACGCTATGCGAGTGACGTGAGTTTCGTCGGCTGCTGGTCGCCCGAGAAGGAAGAGAAGCTCCTATATCTTCTCAGGCATTTGCCTGAGCTCTCCGTCAAAGTCTTTGGCCTGGGATGGAAATATGCTTCGAGTGAATTCAAAGACAAGATGGGAACGAATCTGAGACCCGGAGCATTCGGCGATGAGCTGGCGATGGTTTACTGCGCATCGAAGGTGAATTTGGGCCTGTTGAGCTGTAGCAAGAGCAACCCGAAGTTACAGGATCAAACTACAGCTCGCACTTTTCAGATTCCAGCTACAAAGTCGTTCATGCTACACGAGGACACTCCTGAGGTTCGAACCTTCTTCAAGGATCCTGAAGAAGTCGTGTTATTCAGCAATAACGAGGATCTAGTCAAGAAGGTGAGAGCAGCTTTAACAGATCCCGATTTGCGGAGGGCAATCAGCCAGAAGGGCTTTGTCCGTTCGGTAAGTGAACCTTACGACTATTCAAGCGCAGCTCAGAGTATTCTCGGACGCTTCGAGGCAGGGCACTGAATGCAATCCACCATTGAAGGAACAACGAGCCTCGCCAAAATAGAGGCCTCGCCGGTGATGAAGCTCTATTTGGGCGCGAGCGTCTTTGCGTCCATAGTGATCCCTTTGATCTTCGGCTGGTATGAATACTCAACTATTCAAGTATTTCTAGCGACGATTTTGCTGGTCGTGTGCCTTTATCCGAGCGCTCGATATTTTGCGCGGCATGAGTCGGGCATTCCAACGATGGCGATTCTCTGCCTGGCATATGCGCTGCAATTTAGCCTGCCAATCTTCATACGTGAGGCGTCGATTGAGTTGATGGCCCGCGAGATCAGGTATCTTGAGGACGCCGATGTAATCGCCGCGTTATTAATGGCTATCGTAGGAGTGTTTCTACTTCAGCTCGGCTGCTACCGGTTCCGAGAAAGTCGGCTTATCGGGTTAGTTCCCACAGCCAATCTGCCTCTCAACCGGTTCCGCGCCATTCTCTATTGTGTGGTAGTAGGGTTCGTACTCCCAGTCGTGTTCAGTATCAAGGATATTATTCCTGAGGAGTATCAAGCGCCCCTTTCTTCGATCCTTACGCTTTTGCAGAACCAGATCCTGGTTGTAATCGCGATCTTGGGCTGGCTCGTATATTCGGGGCGAGGATCCAGAGGATCCAAATGGCTGGCGGTCGCTTTGTATGGCGTTGTCGGGATAGCGGTTCTACGAGGAGTGAGCGTTGGCTATCTTGAGCAGGCGTTGGTTCCGATCGGAGTGTTGTTCACGGTAAAGTGGATCTACACCAGACGAATTTCCATCGGACCAATTGTAGGTGTAGCGGCCCTCGTCTTGTTTCTCTCTCCGGTTAAGAACGACTTTCGCCAACGGGTGCTGTCGAACCCAGGTGGGGAAGAACTTGCTGACCAGGGTGTAGTTTCAAAGGCAGCGGCCTGGGTCGACCAGGCTACGGTTTACTGGTTGGAGACCTTTAGAGGCGACCGTGATTTCACGGAAGCCACGTACGGAGCAACTCTCCGGACAGATCTCGTCCATCAGGTTGCTCATATTCACGCCATGACTCCGTCTGTAGTTCCTCACCAGCATGGAGAAACCTACTCCTATTTCGTCGTCGCCCTAATCCCGCGCGTCTTGTGGCCCGAGAAGCCGGTCGCCGGAAGCGCCAACACTTTCTTTGGCGTTAATTATGGATTGCAAACTGAAGAGAGCGCGAAGATCACGACCTTTGGCGTCAGTATGATCGGGGAGGCGTACATAAATTTCGGCTGGCCAGGCGTGGTGCTTATCATGCTCTTTCAAGGTCTGATCCTTGGCGTGTTGCAACATATCTTTGGAGAGTCTCGATCAGGTCCCGGTGGTCAGGCAGTCTTCCTGGCCTTCTTTGTGTTCTTTCTCAACGGTATTGGATCGAGTGCAGAGATTCTGTTTGGCAATGTCCTGCAAAACCTGTTGTGCGGTTACATCCTGCTGCTATGGGCCCGAGAGAAAACGGTCAAATCTCAATCGTCTCTCACGAGATTACGATCGTTACAGGTTACGAATGGTCAAGAAACTTCCTACTAGCCCCGAGATTAACCGACAGTGTGCGCCTTTGTCGCGTCGAAGGAGGTTTGTTCTTGCTGCCGTTATGTCAAGCGTATCCTTCTTGATAGGCGTTTGTATTTGTGAAGTGTTATTTCGAATTCTTGAGCATAAGGAGAACTCTAGCGTTGTTTACGAAGGCAAGGGTGGGATTTGGATTGAAGATTCACGTTGGGGATGGAAACCATCCTTAGGTACTTTCCATAGTGCCACTTCGGAGTTTGATGTGACAGGGAACATCAATTCGCTGTTTATGAACGATGCTCCTTATTCTCCAGAAGAGCGCGAATCTCACACTCGTATTCTCGTCCTAGGCGACTCCCACACTTACGCCGTCGGCGTGTCCATGGAACAAACATGGGCGAAGCGTCTCGAAATGAAACTAAACACTACAAGTGGGGCGACGAGTTTTCGAGTCTATAACGGCGGCGTTACCGGATTCAGCATGCATCAGTATCTCTTAAGACTTAAAGATCAAGGTCCAATAATCCGACCACACTACGTTGTGTTGGGATTATCCTACGCTACGGATCTATATGATTTATTGCCTCCCGATCGCGGTGGATGGATTTATGGAGGGGATAGAGCTCGAGACTATTTCGATTTTGACAAGGGAGGGACTTTGACGCAACGCCACTGGGATTCCAACAGTGACGGCGCCCTTGGCAGTCAGCCTAATACAACCGCTGCACGAGTGCGCAAAACCTTGGAGTACTCGGCTGTCTTCAGGTATCTGCGACGCTCAAAGCTTGCGCTCTCCATTGGGAGCAAAGTCAAGATCAATGGACAATCCCTCTGGCCGAGCATGGAAATAGTATTTGAAAGGAATGTGAAAAAAGAGCACGAATACCAGTGGCGATTGTTTGAGGCTTTATTAATTTCCCTGAGGACTGAATGCGACCGGGAAGGCGCAAAGCTAATAGTGTTGGGCATACCCTATCTGCCTCAAATCTACGATGACCTGTGGGACTCAACTTTTGGAGGCAATGAACAATATAGCCGGACAGCGGGTGTTGAACGAGTCAAGAACTACTGCGAGCAGCAAGGCATTACTTATTTAGACAGCGTAAACGCGTTCCAAACAAGAAGCAAAACTATTGGGCATTGGCTCCATTATTCCAAAGATGGACATCCCACCGCAGAAGGGCATGACGTTATGGCCGATGTAATTGCGACGGCCGGGGTAATACGCTAGGTTAAAATTAATTCACAGCTATTCTACCCGTCGCAAAAGAAGTCTTCCGGCTCAGACGACGCCAACGACATCAAATTTGATTTTCCTGCCTAGGCGATGATCCTGACTATTCAATCGACCACCTTCGGAGCTTACGGAGGAATTCCCGGCTATAACCGGCTCATCTGCCGCGCTTTGAATGAGTTTCCGGAGGCCGACAATGGGCTCGTTTTAGTTGCTACAGACAACGCGTCTGATATCAAGAGATCCGCAAGCGAGTTGCCAAGACTCAGGTTGCACGCGTTTGACCAGAATCGGGTAGCCCTCACACGGTCCTTTCTCAGCTTCGCAATGCGAGAAAACGTTGATCTCATTCTGGTGGGACATGTTAATTACGCACCGCTCGCATGGCTTCTCAAACGCTTTCAGCCGCGGCTCAGATACGGAGTGATGTTATACGGTATTGAAGCATGGCAACCGCTCTCTAACTTGCGTAGGCGGGCCTTACAAAACGCCGACTTTTTAATCTCGATCAGCGACTACACAAAGCAAAAGGCCGCTGAAGTCAACGCCTTGGATTCCTGCCGATTTCATCTCCTGCCAAACGCGGTTGGGTGCATTCAGACTGATCCATCCCAAATGGAGCTTCGCACATCGTCGCTGGGATCGGGAACGAGGCTCTTGTCAGTGTGTCGTTTGGAGCAGAGCGAACGTTATAAGGGCGTTGACAAGGTCATCGAGTGTTTACCTGACTTGGCAAAAAGGATCCCCGGCGTTCAGTACACCGTGGTCGGCGGAGGAACCGATCTGGAAAGGCATAAGGCATTGGCGGAGAGGCTCGGCGTTGCCAATCGTGTGCGGTTTATGGGTTTCATTACTGACGAGGCGTTGGGTGCCTGCTACCGCGAGTGCGATGTGTTTGTCATGCCAAGTGCAGGAGAAGGGTTCGGCTTTGTCTTTCTAGAGGCGATGAAATACGGAAAACCCATCGTGGCTGCACGCAGTGGCGGAGCGCCCGAGGTAGTACGTGACGGAGTAAATGGAAAGTTAGTTGAATATGGGAATAAACATCAACTACTTGGAGCTTTAGTAGATCTCTGTCTCAATCGAGATGAGCGCGAGAGTCTGGGTGATGGCGGCTATCGGCGGTTGCAAGAAAACTATACTTTCGAGCACTTCAAACAGAAGTTCATGGACCTTATTCGGTTGGAGTTGCCGACTCGGTCCACGCAGCAATTCTCACCTTCGCACGAGTCTCGTTCATGCGCATCCTGAATCTTGGCAAGAACATTCGTACCGCCTTAGCGGTAGACCTGGTTCCATTTTCCATTCCCGCTCCACTGACTAATCCAACCCTTTTTAGATGAAGTATTTCAAGTGCGGTTATGGTGGGTAACCTGCTTACGTCACGAACGGTGCGTCGCATCGTAGCGTCTTCTCCTCGCGGAAGATCGAGAATTGCCCGGCTTATCTCGCGACGCTATCCCAAAGCGCAAGTCTTCAACCTGGTCGGCCCGCTCGCCCGAAGCGCCATGTATCTCGACATCTCCGATCCTTTTCAGGCGGATATTGCTTATGGGGCTTATCAATCCTCGGTTATAGACACAATACTTCGTTTGGCAAAGCCTGAGGACGTCGTTCTCACAGCTGGAGCGCATCTCGGCTATTTTGCACTGGCTCTTGCTCAAGCAGTCGGACCGACTGGAAAGGTTTTAGCCTTTGAAGCTGATCCTCGCATGGTTAAAGTGTGTCGTAAAAATCTGGAGCTCAATGGTGACGAAACGATCCAGCTGGTGCCAGTTGCGCTCGGGTCGAAAAACGCGCAGCTCGAAATGTCAATTTCTTCGACCGCAGGTCAGTCCTCGTTTGCGATTGATCATCATCACATGGAGTACGAGCGAATAGCCGTGCGTCCGGGCGACGAGATTCTAGGTGAACTAGGCGTTACTCAAATAGATGGATTGGTACTTGACGTTGAAGGTTGGGAAATGAACGTACTGACTGGCCTTTCGAAGACGCTCACAAACCACCTTCCGCGGTGGGCGGTTATCGAGTGCTGGGATGTAGCACTCAGAGCGGCCGGCTCGTCTGCTGACGAACTGCTTGGAGAACTAACCAAGCTGGGATGGGAGACCACTGCCGTCGATGGCGGCCTCGTCAGAGACGGCGTGGATATAGTCTGTAGGAGGCCTACCACCTAATAAGTCGCAGTCTCAATCATGCGCATCCTCAAAATCACCCAGACCTATTATCCCTATCTCGATAAGGGTGGGCCACCTGTGAAAGTCAGGGGCATTGCCCGGGCCTTGGTAGAGCGCGGGCACGAGGTAACGGTGCTCACCGCGGATTTCGGAGAGCCGGCCCGCGTTACAGACACTCCCGAGGCCCAGCGCCGCCGAACCGTATGGGGATGGGAATCTTCGCGGGATGGAGTGGAGGCAATCTACCTGCTGTCTTTAGCAAACTACCGGGCGGCCACGATCAATCCTCATGTCCTTAACTTTTGTACGAGCAGACTGCGCAGCTACGACGTGATCCACATCTACGGTCTGTACGATGCGCTCGGCGCCGTGACTGCCTGGTTCTGTCGCCGGTCAGGAATCCCGTACGTGATTGAACCTCTCGGCATGTTTGGACCCAAGATCCGCAGTCAACACAAGAAGCGCGTTTACGACCGCCTGATTGGAGGTGGGCTATTCCACGGCGCTGAAGCGATCGTTGCAACATCTGAGACCGAGCAATCAGAACTGGTTGCTGGCGGAATTGACCGCGAGAAGATTGTATTGCGACGGAATGGTCTTGATCTTGGTGAGTTCCAGAACCTCCCGTCAAAGGGTGCATTCCGCGCCAGACTCAGTATGAGAGAGAGACAGCCGCTGGTCCTGTTTCTAGGACGCCTCTCGTTTATCAAGGGTCTGGACTTATTGGTTGAAGCGTTTGCGCAAATCAACCGCGAAGCAAGACTGGTTATCGCCGGCCCGGACGACGGCGATGGATGCCTCGAGAGAATTCGTCGTTCGATTGCAGATCTGAAGATTGAAGAGCGTGTGATCTTGCCGGGCCCGCTATTCGGGAAAGAAAAGCTTGAAGCGCTCGTCGACGCTGACTTGTTTGTGTTGCCGTCGAGACATGAAAGCTTTGGCAACGCGGCGGCAGAAGCGATCGCCTGCGGCACACCCGTGCTGATAACTAGTGGATGCGGCATCGCTCCACTTGTCGATGGGCGCGCAGGTAGCGTGGTGGCCTGTGAAGTGGAAGCTTTGCGTGATGGACTGGCTCGGTTGTTGGAAGACGAAACTCTTCTGACGCAACTTAAAGAAGGCTGCGGCGACCTGAGCCGGACTCTCTCATGGGATGAACCTGTCGC
>JAMQPI010000151.1 GCA_023717565.1 Pyrinomonadaceae bacterium
ACTACGCTTACTTCAAACGCCTCGGCCTGCAATACCCTTGAGCGCTGTGCAACTGCCTGATAACCCTGCGGCGAGAGTCTATGTGAGAGCCGGATGCGGGAAATCCGCACGTCCGGTTCGAGGAGGGGGGAGTGGGTCGCATCACGTCGCCTTCTCTCCTACTCTACTGAATCGTTCCTGTTTGACTCGATTTGTCCAAACTTTAGAAGTGACACTCTCAAAGTTATTGACTCGTTGGTTTTAGCTGTGCTAATAACTAGTTCCCACCGACTTAGAAACCGCTAAAAATCTTCCTTAAGGAGAATCTCAAATGAAGCTGTTCCGGCCGCGTTTTATTGTGTCAACTACGTTTCTGTTCGTGATAGTGCTTTCTGCCTTCCAGACTGTTTCCGCTCAGCTCATTATCAGTGAGTTTCGCGTCCGCGGTCCCAACGGGGCCAATGACGAATTTATCGAGCTCTACAACAACTCCGGAGCGGATCACACGGTCGCCGGTGGCGGGACAGGCTACGCGGTGGCTGCCTCGAATGGCGTCGCCCGTTGTGTCGTTCCCAACGGGACGGTTATTCCCAATCGTGGGCACTACCTGTGCGTAAACTCAGTGGGCTACTCTCTGGCATCATACCCGGCGGGTAATGGGACCACTGCAACCGGCGATGCCACCTACACCACAGACATTCCCGACAACGCCGGAATTGCGATCTTCAATACCTCGGTGGCGGTGGACTTTACTCTCGCCAACCGGCTTGACGCGGTCGGCTCCACGAGCGAAGCCAACACGCTCTACAAGGAAGGAACAGGCTATCCGGCACTGACACCTTTCTCGATTGACTACAGCTTCTACCGAGACAATTGCGGCAAGCAGGGCTCAATCACAACCTTTGGTGCCTGCCCTTCAGGCGGGAACGTCCTGGACACTAACAACAACGCAGTAGACTTCATCTTCGTGGATACAAATGGCACCAGTGCCGGGGCAGGACAGAGACTTGGTGCGCCGGGGCCCGAGAATTTGTCCAGTCCGCTCCAGCGCAACGCGTCATTCGGCGGCGCGCTCCTTGATCCGTGCGTGGCCGCTGCGTCGCCGCCCAATCGGGTGCGCGATTTCACTTCCGACCCAGCGAACAACTCCACTTTCGGGACGCTGGATATTCGCCGCACGTTCACGAACAACACTGGGGGCAACGTGACGCGACTGAGGTTCCGAGTCATTGATATCACCACTTTTCCGGCGCCATCAGGGACCGCCGATCTGCGGCCGCGCACCTCGACGTCTGTCGTGGTGACGGTTGACCGCGTACCGTGTGGGTCGGGGACTTCTAACGTTACTGTGGAAGGCACAACTCTGGAGCAGCCTCCGTCACAGCCAAATGGTGGGGGATTCAATAGCAGTCTTTCGGCTGGTATCGTAACGCTGGCTACCCCAATCGCCAATGGGAGTTCGGTTGACCTTCGTTTCCTGCTGGGTATTCAACAGACAGGTTCTTTTAAATTCTTCTTCAACGTCGAGGCGTTGCCGTAATAACGATACTGCTCAAGAAAACCGGCTGAGTCGGGCTGCCGGAACTGAAGGGAGAAGCGAACTGACTTGCCTCTCCCTTCTTTTTTAACATCAGACCCAACCACAGAACCATTTGCGGTATGAGAGTGTGTGAAAACCCAACGAAGATCCGGTTGTTCCGGGGTTCATGCTGGAAAGTTGCGTACCTTGCTGATTTCACATGCAAATGGTTCTGTTCGCTGAGGAGTTCTTTGCGGACGATAATCTCCTCAGTCTGGCTGGCGAACCGCGACCACCTCGAACAAGGCGTTCTTGAAGAAGACACGCTTCAGCCTATCGCCGGCATGTCTTGCGGGGGCACGCCGGATCATTTCTTTTGCTTCTTCGAGGTACACACGCTCTCGCAGAACTTTGAGCGGCAGTCCTTCAAATAAACGTCGCGCCCTGTCAATCGTAAGATGGACGGTATGATCCGCAAACGGGGCAATCTCATAGGATATGCCAAGCATGCGCCACAAGTTGTGCAATGAAGAGGCGAGTGCATAAAAGGGATGATGTACATTCACCGTGAAGTAAACCAATCCCGCGGGCGCAAGGACACGCGCCATTTCTGCCAGGATCGTCGCGGGCCGCTCGGCGTGGTCTACTACGTTGTCCGATAGCACTATGTCAAACGAGCTGTCTGCAAAGGGCAGCGACTCGCCCACGGCTGCCACAGTAGTCGTATTCCGCTGCCACCCTGGGAAGAGCGAAGCATACTGCACCGCCAGGGGATCAAGACCGACGCCGCGCCCGCCAAAGGAGAAGATCAATCCATGTGCGCCGCTACCGACTTCCAAAACGCGCGCGTCCGCCTTAAGGGATTTCACATCCTCCAGCATTGAGCGAACCCTTTGCGACGCGCGAGACATGGATGCGATTACGTCGGCTTCGCGTCCGCGCAGTTTATGCGCTTTCACATTTTGATACTCGAGCTGGCGTGAGAGCGCGCGATCAGCTCGGCGTCGCAGTGTTCGGGACTGCCATTCTTTCCAAGCGTGTGGGAGCATGATGTTTAGTCAGAACCGCAACCCGTTTCGCAGTTGAACGAGCTCGCTAACTCTGCACTTTATGTCTGCACGACGAATCCAGCTTCGATAAGGTAGGTGAGTATAAGCTCTACGTTGTCTTCCGCCGAATGCGTGACGGTGTTGAGAACAAGCTCTGGACTTGATGGCGGTTCGTAAGGGTCGTCAATACCTGTCACGTGCTTGATCTCCCCCGCCCGCGCTCTTTGGTAGATGCCTTTTGCGTCCCGCGCCTCGCACACCTCCAGCGGCGTAT
>JAMQPI010000013.1 GCA_023717565.1 Pyrinomonadaceae bacterium
CACAGGGAAGGCAAAGCTACACTAGGCAGGCAAAGCCGCACGGGGGAAGGCAAAGCTACACAAAGCAGCAGCGGTTTGCGCGACGACACGCGACTTACGAAATAGGGGAGGGCGCGATGCAGGTTTCACGATTATCCACCACTCTACCCGAGCTTCCCGCTTGGGGACTCCGGTCGATTTACTTTCTGGCATTTCTCACCGCTTTGGCAGGTTCACTTCTGTTGGCTGCCGTCAGCAATGCGCAGACCCTGGAACGAAGACTGAAACCGAATGTGCAACGGGCTCTTGGAGCCCGTCCAGACAGATTCACCCGAGCAATCCGACCCGGCGTTTATGTGCCGTCCCGTGCCCAACAGATTAGGGGAGTCCGACCTCGTCAACTCGGGCGCAAATCAACTTCACACTCTGAAATGATGCGCCCGGCTCGCACATCTTCATCAACGAACGCCGCCGCCTTGAGTCCAATTCTGCCCGGCACACCGCTCAATCGCGTGCTGCATACATCGCAATTCAGCCTGTCCTCCACTGCGGGAACCGTCGAACAGTTCGTCGACAGAAATAATGACTTGATGGCGGACGAGCGCACTACCTTCGACGCCGCAGGCGGCGCGTTCGACGTCGCCGTGGGCCATTCAGGCGCGCGCTACGAGGTCTTTGGAGGCACGCTAAACAACAATCCAATAGGCGTGGTGGTGATCGCAAGAGATACCAATGGCGATTACCAAATGGACACTTTCACTACCTTTAACCTCCGGCCTGATTTTGAACTTCCTTCGGCGGCGTCAGTGGTAGCTGGGAGGTCGATTGCGGGCCGTGAATTCGTAGTTGTATGTTCCAGCGGCTACTTCAACTCGGCCGACCCGGGCGATCCACTCAACGAACCTTCACCGGGAATCGTACTGTTGGTGAGGGATCCCAACACCGGAGGTTTTGACAACTCTCTTTCGGTCGAACTGGTGGGCGTCGGCGATGATCGCCTTTTCAATGCCAACGCTTTGGCGTTGCTGCCAAATAACAATTTGCTGGTGGCTGATTTCGCTTCCAACGAGGTGCGAATCATTCGCGACACCAACGCTGATGGTCTGCCCGACACCCTCGATGCTGTTCCTTACTTTTCGTCTCCGTTTGCGAACGAGGAGCCTCTGGACATTGCCGTCAACTCTCTCGGCGTTGTTTTCTCGCATTCTTCGGGCAATGACACTACACTGCTCGCTCTTTATGACGACAACGGTGACGGGCGATCGGATCGAGATGAAGTCGTCGTGGAAGGTCTTTCCATCGATAATAATCTTTTCCTTCACGGGTTGACGGTAACCGGACTCGGTGATGTCTACGTTATTGAAGATGCCAACGGCTCGGAGGACGGCGCCGGCGGGAATGGGGGTACTCCGCGAATTGACGCGTTCCCCGATCCGTACCTGAATGGAATCTTGAACGATGGTCTGATTTTTGTCGAAGCAGACAGTTCCATTGATCTCGGGCTCTCGGGTCTGGCTTTTGGTCTACCACAGCCTAATCCCATCGAACATTCGGTCAACTTTTTTGTGCGCCAACACTATCGCGACTTCCTCAATCGCGAACCTGACGCCGCAGGTCTGGCGTTCTGGAGCGGTCAGATTACTTCGTGCGGCACCGATGCACAGTGCATAGAGATCAAACGCATTAACGTTTCTGCTGCCTTCTTCCTCTCGATTGAGTTTCAGGAAACCGGTTACCTTGTGTATCGGATGTACAAAGCCGCCTACGGAAATCTGTCGGGCGCCCCTGTCCCACTCACGCGCGGTGAGTTCTTGCCGGACACGCGGCAGATCGGCCAGGGCGTTGAAGTGGGCAGGCCAGGCTGGGAGGAACTCCTGGCGGCCAATAAGAACACTTACGCGGCTGACTTCGTTTCCCGATCACGATTCACAACTGCCTATCCACCAACACTGACGGCGGCACAGTTTGTCGACACGTTAAATCAGAATGCCGGCGGTGCGCTGTCGCCTTCGGAGCGCGATCAACTCGTAAACGATCTGGCTTCAGGCGCAAAAAACCGAGCACAGGTCGTGCGGGCCGTGGCCGAAGACTCTGACCTAGCACGCAACGAGTTCAACAAGGCGTTTGTCCTGATGCAGTACTACGGTTACCTGCTTCGGAACCCAAACGATATGCCTGATTTGAACTTCAGTGGCTTTGACTTTTGGCTAGCTAAGCTTAATCAATTCAATGGAAATTTCGTCGAAGCCGAGATGGTCAAGGCCTTCCTCAACTCAGGGGAATACAAACATCGGTTTGGTCCTTAGCAATATGAGGTCAGTACGGCTCAACCACAGAACCATTTTCTGTAGAGACTGTGTAAAAACTCATTGGGAGTTCCATATAGTGTTCGGGTAACGATCACGCTTACGGACACGTACAAAAAACCTCTAGCCTTCACCCTGTAAGGGTGAGATGTTTATAGCACTGGATGACCAACCTCACCCCCTGCGGAGTACGGAAACTCGATCCATTGGCTTGGGATCCACTGGCTACCGCAAACGGCTCTGTGGTTGAGTGGTGCTGGTTGAGGACCTACTTAAAAGCTTACTTTGAGGTGGGATCAACGGCCAAGCGCGGTAGGACGCGCGTTTGACCATCAATCTCGGAGGAAACTTCGCCAATCCTGCGCGCGCCCATTCTTTGATAGAACCCCTCGGCGTTAGGGTCGGCGGAAATCTCGATTGTGGAGACGTTATCTTCGGCGGCTGTCTGCATTGCATGAATGAAGAGCTCTTTACCGACGCCGGTGCCGATGTGTTCGGGAGCAACCCACATATGTTCGAGTTCGGCCCGCTCTCCAACCACCAGAGCGTAGAAACCAACAATTACGCTTTCACGCTCCGCCACGTAGACCTGATTGTTTGTGATGAAAGTGGCGGATATGGTGAGATCCTCTTGCCAATGCTCAATCCAATGCTCGGGATAGCCCCAGTGTCGCTTAGCATTGACGGCGATCTTGGTCAGCGTGGTGGCTTCGGCCGGGATTGCCGGGCGAATTAATAGATTTTCAGCCAATGGAATCCTTCAGGGACGCTGCCAGACAGAACCATCATCATACAGCACGCGCATGATAACGACCTGCTCGGTGAGTCCAGCACGCTCATCCTTATTCAGCGCATGAACACTGATACTTTGGGTTGGCGGCGAGGTGATTAGGAAGGTGAGTTGCTTGGTCTTGCCGGCAGAGATTTTCTCAACTGCTGTGAACTCGCGACGTCCTAACTCCGCACCAGTCACCGCGTCGAAGAACACATAATCCCAGTCAAACTCTTTGATGGTTTTCTCACCCGTGTTTCTGACTGACAGACTATAAGAAAACGCATAACGCGGCGTCTTGGGCGCACGCGCCTTCAGTACCTGTTCAGACCGCATCTCCCGCTCAATCTTGGCCGCCTCGCCGGTCTTACCTTCTCCTCGGGCTCTCTCCATGCGCCGCTGGTCCACCATGCGCCGGCGAATGTCGTCGAAGTTTTCGACCGTGCCCCCAAATGGGTCGCCCTGCCAGTTGAGGCGATCCTTCATCCAACTATATTTCACAATGGCCAGATCGGGTTCGCCGGTGGAGGTTGCCGCTGATTGTGCTTGAACGGCACCGCACCAGCAGAGGATCAAAACCATCAGAAAACTGCTTTTCATGACATCCTCCATCCCGATCTCAACTAAGTGGGACCAAAGACTTCGCTGTGTTTCGTACCCTCAGGGGTATTCAGTCAGGTTCTTGCCGTTGCCATAATAAACCGATTGGAGAAGAAAAGGGACTGAAGAAAATGAATTCTTCAGCCCCTATTTTCTGTTCAAGCCACGCCTCTTCCTGGGCTGGGGCGTGGTAAAGCGGGGTCTAGAACACCAATCTCGCGCCGACGATGATGCGGCGATTGCCACCGTTTGTTGTCCACTGGTTAAGGAACGCGGCGGGGGTGCTCACGGAAGCGGTCGGGACTCCAAAGTTCCGAGTGTTCGTCGCATTGAACATGTCGGCGCGGAGCTGCAACCGGGTGGTCTCCCCTAAGCGAGTGTTCTTGATGATCCCGAAGTCCACATTCCCGATACCGTCTGCCCGGAGGATGTTGCGGCCCGCGCTACCGAAACGCTGGCACGTGGCAGAGGGGAGGAACCGGTTGGCGGCAGTGCCGTCGGTCGGCCCGGTGCATTGCAGCGTACTGAAGAACTGCTGCCCTTGGCCGCGGATCAGATTGAACAGTTCCTCGGCTGACGTGGTGGGAAGTGGAGCTGTGGAATTAGCCCTGATTGCATTGCCTACCAGGCCGTCAATCCCGCTCAGTGCGCCAGTCGGGTCGGAGCCATTCAATGGTGTAAAGGGCGCGCCGCTCTGGAACGTAAAGAACGAGTTGAACTGCCAGCCGCCCAGGATCCGACCAACGAAGCCAGTCTGGTTTTGATACCAGGGCAGCTCGTACACGAAATTGCCGGAGAGCCGCAGCGGCCGGTCGTAAGTAGAGCGCGCTCGATCGGCGGGCCGATCAAAAGAGTTCTGAGAGACGGCTACTTCGCCACCCGATGGATTGAAGAGCTCGGAGGCTGTGTCAATGAACGAACTCCAGGTGAAGTGGACGCCCGCGCTGAACCCTCGCGACAGACGTTTGTCGAGGCTGACCTGCATGGAGTGGTAGTCAGACTCGGCGCCATTGGCTCGCAGGCGAACCACACCCAGCGTGCAATTAGTCGGGTCAACAATCGTCACTCGGCAGGGATTGTTTGGACTGCCGGGAACCAGGGCGGCTGTGCGTGCCGCAGAAGGTACCTGGGTGAATCGCCCATCGCCAACGAAAATGCTGTTCGTGGGTTGACGGGGGTTGCCATCGATGGTTTGGAACAGGTCGCGTCCTCGCGTTCCGACGTAGCCCACTCTCAACACCATGTCATTCGTAAGTTCGCGCTGCACCTCGAAGCTGAACTGATCGTACACGGGTGCGTGGAAATCTTCCGCCACGATGGTACGCGCAAAGTTCGCCGGATTGAGTCCTGCAGGCTGCGCGTTGGGAATGGCCGCGAACGCACCCGCAGCCGGCAAGTTAATGGCCGCCACAAACGGGAAGGCGCTGGCGATGTTCAGGTTGATATTAATGAAGTTGCTGTCATGCGTGCGAGCGTAGCCGCCGCGGAATACCAGCTTGTCGCCGCCCGTGATCCAACCCAGGATGCCGTCGCCGGCCGTCCTTGGGTTCCAGTTGAAACCGATGCGCGGCTGGAAGTTATTGGTATCTCGTTTGGGGACCGGCGTAAAGCGGAACCGTGGGTCATTGCCATTCGCCGCGACGATTCGGTCGTTGATCGGCACAAGATCGTCAAAGTTGTTGCCTGGCAACTCATAGCGCAAGCCGTAGGTAAGCGTGAAGTTCGGCAGGATCTTCCACTCGTCCTGGGCGTAATAGTAGGAGTCGTAGTAGTAGTAGTACTGGATCTCCTGGCCTCCGGGCAGAGGACGGTTGACTGCCGCAGCGGTGCTGGCAATATCGTCAACAAACGCCTGCAAGGTGGTGTAAGCCAGCCTCCCGCGGATTGTGGGAACAAAGAAGCTCTTCACCTGCGTTCGCCTTACGTCGACACCAAATTTAAAGGCGTGCGTCGAGCGCGTCCACGCGAGGTTGTCCTGTATTTGATAGGTGTTGTTGTTGCGGAACTGCGGCAAGTTTACCGCCAGTCCGATACCAGTTCGATTGGCAGCGGCGTTAAAGCCCGACATTGCCAGATCGGCAATCTCGATAGACGGGATCGACTCCGAAGCAGGGTCGTCAGAAGCCGTGGTTGTCGCCAGACGCGACCAGGCGGCTCGCACTTCGTTGACCAGGTTCGGTGCGATGACCGACGTCAATGAAATATTCATGGCTTGGGAACGGAACACGTTCTTAGTCGTCAGACCCGGAGGTGTCACCTGACCGTTACCCCCCGAATCGCCGTCATCGTAGAGGTAGCGGGCCGTTAGGTTGTTGGACTCGTTGAATCGGTGATCAACGCGGAATGAAGCCTGATGGTCATCGAAGAAGGACGAGGCGGAGCCCGTCAGATTACCTGTCGGGACAACAAATGTCTGACCGCCCACACTGAACGAGCGCACAGTCCCACTCGAGTCTGTGGCCGCAGGAACGAATCTCAACAGGGCCTGAACCTGCGGGCGATTACCCGCACCCGCCTGAAGCGCCGCACGTCCGGCTGCGGTCGGGGCGCCGGTCAGCGTAAAGCCGCTGCCAAGCTGGCGGTCACTCCAGCGCTGGTAAGAACCGAAGAAGAAAGTGCGATCTTTCCCGCTGATGTAACTCGGGCCACCCTCGCCGACCTTTGGCAGGTGTAGTGGACCACCCAGCGTAAAGCCAATCTGATTCTCGATGCGGAAAGGACGTTTTACACTGGAAAAGAGGCCCGGGGCTCGAGTGCCTGGCTGGGTGCAAAAACCACCTGCCTTGTCGAGATTGCTACAAGCATTCAGAGCGTTACTGTTATGGAACCAGAACAAGGTCCCGTGATATTCGTTTCCCCCAGGCTTCGTGTTGATCAGCAACACTGATCCGGCGTTGCGCCCATACTCAGCGAGAAACTGGTTAGTGATAAGGCGCACTTCCTGGACGATGTCCGGGTTGTTGATGGCCTGCTGGCCGCCCGACACACTGGGATCGTTGATATCCTGTCCGTCAATCATGAAGTTGTTCGAGCGCAAGCGCCCGCCGTTCGACGAGAAGCTAATACCGTTCGCGAACCCGGTCTGACCAGAGCCTAATTGGCTGACGCCCGGTGCTCCCAACGCCACAGTGAAGACGTTGCGATTAGGGGCCAGCGGCAGCTCAGATACTCGCCGCGAATCGAAACGGGTGCTGACTTCGGCGTTGGTGGTATTGATCACCGCCGCGTTTTCAACGACGTTGACAACCGCTTCAACGCCCCCCGGTTTTAGAGATGCATCGACTACTGCGTTCTGGTTTAGGGCCAGAGTGATACCTGACTGCACATACTTCCCAAACCCGCTGGCCTCGACCGTAACTTCATAGTTACCAACCGGCACGTTGTTGAAACGATAAGTACCTTCGTCGTTGGTTGTGGCAGTTCGGGAGATGTTCGTTTGGACATTTCGGAGAGTAACTGTCGCCTTGGCAACACTACTTCCTTTTTCATCCTTAACTTCACCGAGGATTGATCCCGTCGTCTGAGCTGCGACTGGAACGGACAAATATGCAAACAATGCCACTAGAGTCAGCAGATACCTGGTTGCTTTACTCATCGAGATTCTCCTTCTTTGTAAACCCCGTCCGGGGTCTCTAGGTCGCTGGTTTAGAAGTAGTTTGAAAACCTGGAATGTAAAAAGCCGAACCTGCGTCAATACTTATGCAACAAATATTCCACTAATGTGGAAATTTATCCTGGAGTGGTTAACCCAAACTTATGTAACGATTAAAGTCAGGAGAGTCTGCGGTAGCGATCCCAAGCCAGGTTCGCTGACTGCGTGTTTTGTTCAAATTAATGGATACAATCCAAAGGGTCGTAAACCGATGGGCCGGTTGGGATCGACACTCTGCACGCCACACATGGAATCTCAAGGGATTTCTGGGTTCTAATTCCTCCACGCGAAGGCAGGTAAGTGATTTTTCATATGGAACAAATCGTCTTCATTGAGCGCGACACTTTCCACGCTGAATTCAGGCGACCGGGGTTTGACCATGAGTGGATCGAATACGGCGAAACGGAGCGAGGCCAAATTGTGGAACGGTTGCGTGACGCCACAATTGCGATTTGCAACAAACTGCCACTGCGTGAGCCAGACTTGTCGCTTCTGCCCAAACTAAAATTGATCGCCGTCGCCGCTACCGGTGTCGATAACATTGACCTGAGCTATTGCCAAAGCCATGGGATAGCCGTCTGCAACGCGCGAAATTATGCCCGGCATTCATTGCCTGAACATGTGTTGATGCTGATACTCGCCTTACGAAGAAATCTCATCGCATACACTAAAGATGTCCGCGATGGTAAGTGGCAAACGGCCAAACAGTTCTGTTTGCTCAACCACCCAATCCACGATTTGCACGGCAGTAGACTCGGAATCATTGGTTACGGTTCTCTGGGCAAGGCAGTGGCAGCTCTGTGTGAGTCGATCGGGATGCAAGTGCTGGTTGCCGAACGAAAGCACGCAACCCCCACGCGAACAGAACGCACGGAGTTTAGCGAGGTCTTACGGCTAAGCGACGTCCTCACACTGCATTGTCCATTGACCGACGAGACCAGGAATCTGATTGACAAAGAAGAGCTTCAGATTATGAAACGTGAAGCGATCCTGATTAATACCGCTCGCGGAGGTTTGGTAAGGGAAGAGGCTTTGGTTGAAGCACTACAGGCCGGAATCATCGGCGGCGCTGCTTTTGACGTACTGAGTGAAGAGCCACCCCAACACGGAAACATCTTGCTTGAGCAGGATCTGCCCAATCTAATTGTCACGCCTCATATCGCCTGGTCCAGCCGCGAAGCGATGCAAACGCTGGCGGATCAAGTTATCGACAATATTGAGGCGTTTATCCGAGGCGATCAAAGGAATCTTATTAATACGATCCGGTAAATACAGAGAGCCGCAAAAAAGCGGCTCATACCGGGCAAAACTCACACCAGCGGCTCAACCTGCTACACCTGCGACGAGGCTGCTTCGCTGACTTCAGCCGCGGTCGCTTCGTCGTGGTGTTCAGTCGTGTAGAGTCGAAGGATGTCCTGTCCCTGACGGGATCTTGGATCGATGGTCCGAACGTGCTTTCGCCCCTGCATCTCCCAAATTGCCGTTACTTGTCCGTCCTTCTCGACTGCGTGGTACGAAATGTCTTCCGCGGGTTGGGTAGGTACCTGGTCGCTGCTGCCTTCCTCAGGCGCGGCATCAGTTGGCGCAATTTCATTCTCTAACATTTAGACACTGAAACTCCTCTCACTAATCTGTTGTTGTTTGGTTCGATGGATTGTTGCACACGCCTTAGTCGCAAGTCCAACGGCCGGACGTCTCACGATCTCAACGACTGGGCTACCTCAACCGCCAATCTCGGCGAAACCACACCCCACCCCTGACGCTCGACTTCAATGCCTGAAACTCGTTCGGCGGTGTCAATTAGTATTCGTTTCACCTGTTGCGGGGTCAACCGGGGATTCGCTTCAAGCATGCAGGCAATCGTCGATGCGACGATTGGGGACGCGAATGAGGTCCCATCCACATACTTGTAGTATTGGTTGATCACGTTGCCCTCGTGGAGCTTGATAGTGATCAACTGTCTCAGGAGCGGCACGGGTAAGGTGCTGGCTTGATCCAGATCCTTGTCGACTCCCTCGTGAGCTTCAATCATCGAGCGCAGTTGCTCATCCGCCGCAGCGTCCAACTCAGAATAGAGTTTGGCCTCATCGGCGGTAGGTGTGTGCGGCAGAATCGGAGCCGCCACCCAGATGCTCGGGGCGATTACTTCTGGCTTTTGCAGACCGTCGACCGTTGGTCCATATGACGAGCGGTACATGCCGCGCTTTGCGCGATCCAGCGAATTTTGATCGTCGAGTCCTCCCACGGAAATTGCGGAAGGTGAGCTCGCGGGGGGCAGCACCGGATGGCCCGGCGCCATCCCAGCGTTTCCTACCGCGCACACCACGATCAGGCCTTCGCTAACCGCGCGTTCGACGGTCTGGCACAAAGGGCTGGCTAAGTACGATCTCTCAAAATCTCCGCCGGCGGAAATGTTGACAACCTGAATCCCGTACTCTTCGCGGTGCCTGAGGACCCACTGCAAACCACGGTCGATGTCCTCGTCAGGAATGTGTCTCGCATTACCAATCTTGACCAGTACCAAATTAGATTCGGGCGCGAGCCCACGATAAAACCCTTCGGAGAGGTAGCCGTTTCCGGCCGCCACCACGGAGGTCATCATCCCGTGCCAGCTGGAAACATCAGTCGTCTTCAACGACGTCGGATCATCAGTTGTATCGAAGATGCTGTGGTATGCAAGGATCCGATTCGCCGGCTGAGTTAAGTCGGGATGTGCATAGAAACCGGAATCGAGGAAAGCAATGGTGACATCACGCCCTGTGAACCGCTCGTCAGCATTCATGCGCAGCGGCGTCGGCAACACAAAGCTGGTTTGCTCGAAGACGGCCGCGTGGGATTCAATCTGCCGCTTTGCTCGATGGAACAACTCCACGCATTGACGACAAACTGTCGAAGACTTCACGCCCGGCAAGTTAGCTTCTACCAGCGGTCGTAGATCTGTTTCGAGCAGGGAAAGATCCACGAGCGCGTCTCCAGGAGTGCGTCCACAAACGGGACAGATTCCTATTGATGCTTCGGGAGTGACGGCTGGTTTGGGGTCGCTGGCGATAATTATTTCTGACATGTTCAGGATTGGAGTCTACCTGTTATGGCGGAATCTATCCACACGCCATTTGTGATTCGAGCGGCGTGCGGTGTAAGGTATTCACACACGAAATGACAACTAGAGGAGCGGGATTCGATGTCTCAAGAACAATTAAGCTCTGCCGATCTCTTCCGTTGGGCGCAGGCTCTGAGGCGCGAGAACCCGCAGGTGTCATACAAGCAGATTAAGGAACGACTCGTTCGAGAATTCCAGGGGAAACCCTTCCCGCCGTTGTACAACCTGACGATTCCCGAGCAGGACGCGCGGGCCCCGGAAGAGGACTGGTCCGCTGGTTTGTCTCTGGTCAGACGAGGAATCCAGTTTCAGGACTGGAGCGACGTGGCCGATGGCATAGTCCTAAGTCTCGAGCAGACCGAGAATTATGAAAGTGAACGCGGTCCCGAAGGAACCCGAGACGACTGGCACGATCGTTCAAGAGGAATCGCGGAAGCAGAGTCAAAGGCTGTCGGCAAGTGGATGCCGGAAGAACTGATGAAACTGGCGGAGCGACAGACGAAGAAGTAGTCCGTGGTCCGTTGTCAGTTGTTGATGATTCTATCTGACGACCATCGATAACAAGCCGCGAGAGAACTGACCACTGACTACTGACCACTGACAACGAACTACTGACAACGGACTCCCACAATGAGTTTTCTAGGTAGCTTGTTCAAGGACCCAAAATACCAAACCGGTGATCCACGCAAGCCCGAAGAAATTAGCGAGCCCGATGTGATCATTAGCCCCGACACCCGGCGCGAGCAACGAATTCCCCCCGGCCAGTCACGCACTAAGAAGTGGCCAGTGCTAGACGCGCACGGCCCGCCAGAAATCGATCTGGGGTCATGGTCATTTAAGGTTGACGGGCTGGTTGAGCGTCCGCAGAAATGGTCGCTGGACGAGTTTATGCAACTGTCCGCCGTCCGGGTCTTTGCCGACTTTCACTGCGTCACGCGCTGGTCGCGACTCGACAATGTTTGGGGCGGTATTCCGACCAAAGAAATCGCCCGCATTGCTGGCGTCAAGCCCGAAGCGAAGTTTGTCCTGGCCTCGGCTTACGACTCCGGCTGGACCACCAACATTCCCATCGAGTTCTTTCTGAAAGAGGATTCATTGCTGGCCTGGTCACACGATGGACAGCCAATCCCGCCGGAGCACGGTGGACCGGTGCGTCTGATTGTTCCGCAACTCTACGCCTGGAAATCTGCGAAGTGGGTTATGGGCGTGCGCTTCCTGGAGCACGACAAGGCAGGCTTTTGGGAAGAGGGCGGCTACCACATGCGCGGCAATCCCTGGACAGCAGGGGACGGCGAGAGATTTCGCTGGTCAGGTTAAAACAAGAATGCAGGTTTCAACTGCCTCGATCCCCAAAGATGCCTCGGCTGTAATCCTCCTGCGACGAAACACCGATCCTCGTAACCCGGAAGTCTTCCTGGTACGCCGTAGCGAGAAGCTCGCTTTCCTTGGAGGCTTCAGTGCCTTTCCTGGTGGACAGCTTGATCCTTCCGATGCGGAAGTTCAGGTGAGCAATGCCACCGATGCTGAAACTGCTGCCGCAATCAGCTGTGCTGCGCGCGAGTTATTCGAAGAGCTGGGCGTGCTGGTTGCGCGGGGTGCCGAGTCGTTAACCAGGGGACAAAGAGCTTCGCTGCTAGACGATCTAGAGTCTGGTCGCATGTCATGGCCGGAGCTATTAAGACACTACAATCTCCTTCTGGATACCAATGACTTTACTTTTGTGGGTCGCTGGGTAACGCCACCTTTCAGCGCGCGCCGGTTTGATACCTGGTTCTTTCTCGTCAACTGCCCGCCGAAACAGGAACCCCACATCATCCCGGGCGAGCTGTCCTCAGGCGAATGGATTGCGGCGGGCCTGGCTCATGAACGATGGCAGCGGTCAGAAATCCTGGCAGTGCCACCGACGCTCCACGCCTTGAAAACAATTTCGCGTGGCCTAACGCCCGATCTTGTCGAGAGATTCCTGGCAATTCCCCAAACTCATCGCGAACCTGTGCGCCGCATCGAATTTCGTCCTAACTACATCTGCGTTCCGGTTCGCACCCCAACCAAACCACCTGCGACTCACACTAACTGCTACTTGATCTACAGCTCGGAGGAGATCCTGGTAATCGATCCGGGATCGCCCTATGAGGAAGAACAACTGGCATTGGCAACTGAGGTCGATGATCTTGTGCGCGAAGGACGGACCGTTCGAGAGATCACCTTGACCCACATGCATCCGGATCACGTGGGCGGCGTCAGTGCACTTCGAGAGCATCTT
>JAMQPI010000243.1 GCA_023717565.1 Pyrinomonadaceae bacterium
GCGTCGCGTAGCCGCACAGATCGTCTTCACCACTCATACGCCAGTACCGGCAGGTCACGATAGATTCTCGGCCGAGTTGATCGAGGAACATCTTGGACCACTGCGCGAATCCCTGGGTCTGGGACAGGACCAACTGATGGGTTGGGGCCGGGTTGATCAAGCAAATGCGAATGAGGAGTTTTGCATGACCGTCCTCGCCCTTAAGCTGACCCGACGCGCCAATGCAGTTTCATCGCTTCACGGTCACGTATCACGGGCGATGTGGGCCTCGCTTTTTCCGACTTACAGCGAAGAGCATGTGCCAATCGGGCACGTGACCAACGGCGTCCATGTGCCGACCTGGTTGGCCCCGCAGATGCGCAAAGTCTACGATCGCCATTTCGGTCCTGATTGGCCGGAGCGTTGCAGCAAACCCGGTTTTTGGGAAGCCATTGATGACGTTGACGATGGCGAACTGTGGGAAACACACCAAACGCTCAAGGTCCAGCTGATCGAGTTTGCCCGCGCGCGCGCAGCGCAGTATGCCAGGCAAAGAGGTGAATCAAACGAATTCGTCAGCCAGTTGCAACGGGCGCTGAGTCTGGATGCGTTGACCATCGGCTTTGCCCGACGCTTCGCCACTTACAAGCGAGCGAATCTCATTTTGCAGGAGATGGATCAGATAATCTCTCTGGTGAACAACCCGCAAGTGCCAATTCAGTTCGTTTTTGCCGGCAAGGCCCATCCGCACGATCAACCAGGGAAACAGGTGCTGCAGCAGATCGTTGAATTGATGCGCAACCCGTATTTCTCGGGTAAGATCCTGTTCATCGAAGACTATGACATCAATCTCGGCCGGCATCTGGTCCAGGGTGTCGATGTGTGGCTCAATAACCCGCGGCGCCCGCTTGAGGCTTCCGGTACCAGCGGTGAGAAGGTGGTGCTGAACGGAGGTTTGAATTTCTCCATCCTGGACGGTTGGTGGGCCGAGGCTTACGACGGTCTGAATGGTTTTGCCATTGGAATGGGCGAAACCCACACTTCGACGGAAGTACATGATTCACGCGATGGCCAGTCGTTGCTGAAGGCGCTCCGCGAAGAAGTTATTCCGCTCTATTACGATCGAGATCGAGACGGCCTGCCGCGCAATTGGATTGCGCGAATGAAGCGGGCCATCAGGACGTTGGGATGGCGCTTCAGCGCCGACCGCATGGTGATGGATTACGTGCTTAACGCCTACATTCCCGCGGCGGGCGGGACCAGCAGCGACATCAGGCGCTCCTGAAGAACACCACCAATCTTGTTTTCCGAGCTATGACTATCTCGTCAGGTACTGCCAGACAGCCAACAAAAAAGGCCGAGGAGATCAAGGTCTTCATTTCGCATCGCGACTCTAAGTGCGGTGAATGTGGCGAACAGTTGGGTAAGCAGGCGTGGATCACTCTGGAGGAGGAGAAAGGCGCGTTGCAGGTCCGATCCCGCGTGGATGAGATCCTACGGGCTTGGCGACGAGAGTAAAGGGTCACGCACTCCAGCCTTCCACAGAATCCAACCAGCTCCAACGGGCCACACATTCAGACCAGGACCTAGGCTGAGGCGAGGCCTCGGCGACCCGGAACTCACGGGTCATATCGATACGCGGAAAAACGCCGCGGCGTTTCGACGCCCCCTGTTTGCCGGCCTTGAAAACGCATTCCTGGAAGTGCTTTTTGGCCACGTTTTCCCCACAAAACCTGACTAGATTCCAGTCAACCTGAACATCCCGAATAGCAATGAGACCGGTTATCAATCAGGGCCAACATTGTTTATTGACGGGGTAAAATGGGCGGTGTATAAGCCTAAACAGCCCCTCTCTGGATGGCCCCGAAGCTTCTCGCCTTCAAATGGGACCAGCTGCTCTTAGTAGCGACCAGTGGTTACAGAGACCCACCGGATAATCGACCCGATACCTTAAGAATCTGGTGCCGGAATTTACCGGCTAAAGATCAAGGAGATGCCCGACATGGCCCGTCACACTCGCCGCCGCTTAGTTCGTTTCCCGCTGCAGCTCTGTCTGCTGGCGCTGACGCTCTCGCTCGTCTATGAGGCTGCTGTTCGCTATGCGCCGACAGCCCTGACTGCGCCATTCGCGACGGCGGCCCCAGCTTGCGAGGCGAGCTTTGGCTCCTCAAGAACTTTTGCCGCGGGCATTAATCCATTTTCTGTCGCCTTAGGAGATTTCAATAACGATTCGTACCGCGACCTTGCAGTGGCAAACTACAGTTCCGGGGATGTCTCGATCCTGCTGGGAAATGGTAACGGCACATTCCAAACGGCGGTCAGCTACGCCGCGGGTACAAATCCTATTTACGTCACAGTGGGCGACTTTGACGCCAACGGCAGGACCGATCTGGCCGTGGCC
>JAMQPI010000258.1 GCA_023717565.1 Pyrinomonadaceae bacterium
ATGATCGTCTCCTGATTCGAAATAATCGTCGCCTGGTTTGCCAGGGCTGCATCAAGTTTTGCCTGGTTAGCCTCAATCCGTTTTTGATTGGCGATGATGGTCTCCTGGTTTGCCAGGATAGACTTCTGGTTAGATAGTAAATCGTCGTTAGGCATTTTGAACCTCTTGTTGTTGATGTGTCAGAGCGCGGGCATTATAGACGTACGCCAACGATCGGATCAAAAAGACGGCACCTTTGGAGTGCGGGGGCAAGGCTTTGCGCGACACCGCTTTGGATCTGGTAAGGGAACAATTTGCTAACCAATCCAAAGCGCCGTCGCCTCTTCGCTGGGCCTGAGCCCGGCAAGTGCTGCCGGCGCACTCCAAATCTCATACTTTAGTTGGAGATGGGTATCAACCATTGGTTTTAGAGTTATCTCAACTAGGCGTGCTATCTTCAATCAAATGAACTAGACAACGGCAGCTGGCTGTCATCGCTTGTCTCCCGCAAGTTCTTCCGGATTAATCGCGCAAAGTCTAAACGAGAATGAGACTTCTACGAAATCGGCACGCCGCTATTGTGTTCGCGCTGGTTTTTTCGTTCGTCTTGGCCGCCTGCCAGCCGGGCAGCAAGTTGCCAGCGAAATCTTCGAGCGAATACAACGAGATTGTCCGCGCGTTCTACACGGGTCTGGCCGCCCTACAAGTCGGTCATGATGTTCAGGCTGACAGCAAACTTGCTCAGGTTACCCAACTTGCGCCGACTGAGCCCGCTGGCTGGGCCAACTGGGGCCTCTTGTCACTCCGGCAACAGAACTTCGATACCGCCGCTGAACGGCTTGAGCGCGCCCGTTCGCTCGCCCCGGAAAGCGATCAAATCCAATACTTGCTGGGACTG
Organism: Pyrinomonadaceae bacterium; assembly: GCA_023717565.1. Lineage (GTDB taxonomy): Bacteria > Acidobacteriota > Blastocatellia > Pyrinomonadales > Pyrinomonadaceae > PSRF01. Next base: position 878 of record JAMQPI010000258.1, read on the forward strand.
CTGGAGAGTAGTCGCGGCAGAACGGCCGAATCGATTGCCGCATTGCGCAAAGCAGTCGAACTAAACCCCAAGAACTTGCTGGCGCTATACAAGCTCGCCGAGGAAGTCGAGCGACAGGGCGACGAAAACGGGCTCGCCGAATTTCAGCGATTGATACAACAGATACTCTCGGTTCAACCGGACAACTTGGCGGCGCTACTTGAACTGAGTCGTGCAGCGGCGAAACGCGGCGATGCCGCCACGCTGAAGTCGGCGGTGACACAGATTGCCGCACGTTCGGCCGCCTGGCCAACGGAAGTGCAGCAGCAGGTTGTTGCCGTGCAGACAGCGGCGGATGGTCCTGATCCTCGCGCCGCCGCGACGAGAACTACGTTTTTGCGTAACGTGCTCATGCGGGTTCCCGAATACCGCCGCAGTCTTTCCGCCATCAAACCGCCTCCCGGAGAGGAGGCAGTGCCCTTCACTCACTTTCTGCGGTTGGAGTCGCCGGTTTTCCGACCGGCGGCGGCAGATGTGGCCATCGCATTCAATCCCGAACCTGTTCCTAACCTGGGGGGTGATAAGTGGAATTGGATTGGCGCCATTTCCCTGGGAAGCGCCGGGCCGCCCATCGTCGCCACTGCGAATGGAAAGGAAGTGCAGTTATCGAGCGGTGCAAAACTTCCGTTCCCGGGTGGACCAACCGGCATCGCTCCCTTGCCTGATGGCATTTTGTCGGTCGACTTCTCTTATGACTTCAAAACTGACTTGGTACTCGCGGGCTCCGGCGGTGTCCGTCTATTGCGCCAAAACGATCCGAAATCATTTAGCGATGTAACGGCGCTAGCAAAGCTTCCGGCTCAAGTATTGAGTGCAAGCTACCTGGGTGCATGGGCGGCGGACATTGAAGCCGATGGCGACCTGGACATTGTGCTGGGAGCGAAGGACGGGGTGCCTCTGGTTCTGCGAAACAACGGGGACGATACTTTCCTGGACATCCATCCGTTCGAAGGCATTTCTGGAATGCAAGGATTTGCCTGGGCGGATCTCGACGCAGACGGCGATCCTGATGCCGCGCAAATTGATGATGCTGGCAAGCTTCATGTCTTTAGCAACGAGCGGCAGGGACAATTTCGCGAACGCCCACTACCCTCGAATTTGCCGCCGGTGCGGGCCGCAAGCGTAGAAGACATTAACAATGACGGTGTCCTCGACCTGCTTGCTGTGCAGGCTGACGGCGTCGTTGTTCGGATTTCCGACGCGAACGAAGGTCTCGAGTGGGAGATGGCCGAGGTTGCCAGACTCAACAACGCACCAAACCACCTCGCCGAACCCTTTCGCCTGCGAGTGATCGACCTCGATAACAATGGCGGTAATGATCTCCTCTTAGCCTCGTCAGCCGTCGTCGGTACTGGCGACAACATCGCGGGCGGCATCGTTTGGCTGAAAGATGAGCAGAATAATTTCAAACAGCTAAGCAAAGCCGTTGGTTCACCTTTGGTGTTTGACACCGCCGATCTCAACGGCGACGGCAAACTGGACCTGGTAGGACTGTCAGTCGAAGGCAAAGCGGTGCAGGCAATCAATGACGGATCGAAGAACTATCACTGGCAAGTGGTGCGACCGCGGGCGGTTCAGGCGGTCGGCGATCAACGTATCAACCCTTTCGGCATCGGCGGTGAAATGGAGATCCGTTCCGGCATGCTCGTCCAAAAGCAACCGATAACCGGTCCGTTGCTTCATTTCGGTCTAGGCGAACAGACCAGCGCGGACGTCGTGCGCGTCGTCTGGCCCAACGGAACGGTGCGGGCTGAGTTTGACGTAAAGGCTGATCAGGAGATCGTGACGGAGCAACGCCTGAAAGCGTCCTGTCCGTTCCTGTTTGCCTATAATGGAAAGCAGATGGAGTTTGTGAAAGACGCGGTGCCCTGGGGTTCCGCGATTGGCTTGCGTATCAACACCCTCGGCTCCGCGAAAATTGCGGCCACCGGGGAGTGGTACAAGATCAGGCGAGATCAACTAGTCCCTCGTGACGGCTACTACGACATACGCGTGACGGCAGAACTTTGGGAGGTTTACTACTACGACTACATCGCGCTCATGCCGGTTGACCATCCCGAAGGCACTGAAATCTTCGTCGATGAACGCTTCGTGGTTCCACCCCTGGAGCTTGGTCTCACCACCGTAGCGACGCCACAGAAGCTCGCGCGCGCAATTGATGATAACGGTGATGACGTAACGGACATAGTAAGCACACTGGATGGGAAAGCGTTGGATACCTTCGGGCGCGGCCAATACCAGGGCCTGACACGCGACCACTATGTGGAAGTCGACCTTGGCGAAGGTGCGCCGCAGAGTGGTCCACTCTACTTAATCGCACACGGCTCGATCCACGACACCGAGTCGTCCGTTAACGTGGCCATCACGCAAGGCAAGCGTTGGCAGGCTAAGAGTTTGAGCCTCGAGGTCCCCGACGGTCGCGGCGGCTGGAGTGTCGCCCAATCCAACCTCGGCTTTCCCGCGGGCCGCAAGAAGACTATTCTGTTCAATCTCACGAATGTCTTTCGCGACGGCACACCTCGGCGAGTACGCGTTCGAACGAACCTGGAAATCTATTGGGATAAGATTGAATGGGCACAAGGTCTGCCCGATGCGCCGCTGAAGATGCAACGGTTGACTCCTAACAAAGTTGACCTGCACTATCGCGGCTATTCGGTAATCAACCGGCCTGACGCCGGCGCGCCCGAGATACCAGACTACAGCAAGCTTTCGAGCAGCAAACAGGTCTGGCGCGATTTGATCGGATACTACACACGCTTCGGTGAAGTGGGCGAGCTGCTGCGCGGCATAGATGATCGCTATGTGATTATGGCTTCCGGAGATGAAATGTCGCTTCGCTTTCCTGAACAACCGCCGCCGCCGGCGGGCTGGATCCGCGACTACGTGATCATCGGCGATGGTTGGATCAAAGACGGCGACTATAATTCAACGTTCTCAAAGACGGTGCTGCCGTTGCCATATCATGCCAAGCAGGAATACATCACGCCGCCCGGTAAACTCGAAGACGAATGGGTCTATCGGCGTTATCCGGAAGACTGGCAGAATTATCACACGCGCTACGTAACGACCACGGTCTTTAGGAATGCCCTCAGAGGGCGGTCATTTGTCAGTGGTCAGTAGTCTCTCGTTCATGACCCCGCTAGGGGTGATGAACGAACTGACTACTGACCACGGACCACTAACCAACAGAAAATGAAACCCTCCCGAATCATACTGATAGTCCTCTTCGTCGCCTTGTTGGCGACGCCCATTGTCATCAAGCGCCTCTCCGAGCGGCGTCAAGCTTCCGCGGCCGCGAAGTTAGACCCGAACACCTCCCTAACCCGTTATGGCTTTCACTTGGAAGAAGTTGCTAAGGCTTCCGGAGTCAACTTCGTTCATCAGGCTCCGAGCCTGGATCACCGGCTCGATCACATCATGCCCCAGGTCGCTTCGATGGGTGCGGCCGTATCCGTGGTTGATTTTGACCGCGATGGTTGGGCAGACATCTATGTCACCAACAGCGGTGAAGGCAGCAAAAACTGTCTCTATCGAAATATGGGCAACGGATCATTCAGCGATGTGGCGCCACAGATGGGTCTGGCTGATGTAAACCAGGCCAGTACCGGTGTCTCGATGGGCGCGGTCTGGGGCGACTACGACAACGACGGATACGAAGATCTGTTTCTCTACAAGTGGGGCCGGCCGGAACTCTTTCACAACGACGCTGGTCGCGCCTTCACTCTGGTCACGGCGAAGGCCGGACTGCCTTCATGGGTAAATGCCAACACGGCCTTGTGGTTTGACTACGACAGTGACGGAAATTTAGATCTCTTCCTGGGTGGCTATTACGCCGAAGACGTCGATCTC
>JAMQPI010000260.1 GCA_023717565.1 Pyrinomonadaceae bacterium
TTACACGGACACAGTCTGCCATGAGAATTGAGAGAGCCCGTCGAGGAAACCATTAAAATGGTTGCTTCACCTCTAAGCGCCGACTGACCCCAACCTAAAGGTTGGGGAGAATGAGAGGTTGAGTTTTTACACACTCTCTACCGCAAGTGGTTCTGTGCGTTTGAGTTTACTCGCTCTTCAGACTGCGCTCTCGTTGCAGAATCTGTTTCAGACAGTAAGACGACGCAGTTGATTGACAGTTACTCTCTGTTGGGCTGCGACTTTGGCTTGCGGAATGTCCTCGCCGGCAAAATCGGTGTAGTGCTCTGGAAGGATGAGTGAGCGGTCGAATCCCGCCGGCACTGATTCAATATCAAAGTCGGTGTCAGAGAGACCCTCATATTTCAACATCGCATTCGTCCAGGCAAAGAGCCAGAACTGGAAGATACCGAATAGCTGCCGATGTCTTCTGGAGCGCGAGAGCACGAGCGAGAAAGCGCGTATCGTGTACCACGCTACATCAGGCCGCCCGGCGATCTGCGCCAATCTCTGGGCCAGCATTTTGATTGCCCGCGGACTCTTAAAAACCATTGACACGTACTTACCGAGGCTGCCGTACCCTTTGGACTCGAGAGGCAGGTAGTTGCCGTTATCCAGATTGTCGAGGAAACCTTTGAACCTTTCGTATTGATAGCGACCTTCGCAAAAACGTTTGACGAATGATTGGTATCCTCGGACCATTTCCTCGCGCGGCATCAGGTAACGAATGTTGGTGCAGTATTTGTAACCGCCGAGGCTGTTCTTGTTATTGCGCATCCGTCCAGACAGCTTCATCCGGCGAAAGAGAGGCGTCCCGGGAAGGGCCGTCAGCAGCGAGGGATCTCCGGAAATGAGTCCCGCTTTCATCATTCCTTCGAGTGTGAGATCGAAAGATTCATATGTATCCGAGTCGAAGCCGAAGATCAGTCCGGCGACTACTACAAAGCCATAAGATTGAATCTCCTTTAGAGCGGCGATCATATCTCCCGTAGAATTCTGCACCTTGGCCGTTTCCAGCAACGAGTTGTTACTGAAACTCTCCACCCCAATGAAGAGCATGTCGAAGTTCGCCTGCCGGAGTTTTTTCAGAATACGCGGGTACCTGGACAGGTTGATTGTCAGCCAGGTATAGAGCGCGACGCGCTGTCCGGTCCGGTTCTGCCACTCGATAATCTTGTCAGCCAGCTCTTCCGCCCAATGCAGGTCTCCGATGAAATTGTCGGCGGCGAAGAGTACTTGCTTGATGCCCAGCCGCGCCAGGTAATCCAGTTCCGAGACGATGTGTTCGGTTGAGAAATTGTGGGCGCGGTTATTGTCGGGCAATACGCGGATGTCGCAAAACTCGCAAAGGAATGGGCAACCACGCGAAACTTCGAGCACGGCGCCGTAATATCGTTGATAAGTTGCGTCCAGAAAGGGGCGATAGAAGCCTCGCGCCTTGGAGACATCGAAACGCAGCTTGGTTTCGAGCACCTTCGGCGATTTCTCCCCGGCGAAAAATTGGGTAAGGAATTTAGGGAAAGCCTCTTCGCCGTCGCCAATAAAGATGTGGTCGAACATCTCCAGCTTGGCAATTTCGCCGGCCTGGTTGAGTGACCATGTGTTAGGCCCACCGATAACAAAGGTGGAGTCCGGGTATTGCTCGTGTAGTTGTGCCTGCGTCGCGACGATGGTTTCGTAGTCCTGGTTGACACCGCTAAAGACGAACAGATCCGCTGCGGGCACATCCTTTACATCGTCAAAGCGAATATCGAACAGTTTCAGATCATAATGTTCAGGCTCTTCAATGTACGCGGCGAGGGTATAGGCCCAGACGGGCATGAACATTGCACCATACTGCTGGGTGTCGGCCAGGAACGCGTCAGGTGCGTGAATGAATGCGATTCTTCTTACCGTGTCTTGAGTCATTAGTGTCTGGGTGCCCGGTTGTGTTTCTTGCGGTTCCAGCTTAGAGGAAACCAGTACAGGCGGGCAAATCTTAACACAACCGATGCCCAGCACTGTCGCTTCCCAACACTCAACGAGGTCACCGCATGTGTGTGACCCATCTCTGAAGAGACTCAAGTCAACCTCTTCGCTTTTGTGATAGGCCATTCTTGACATTTCATTTGGCGGTGCCGACAATTCCTCCTCAATTCAGAAAAACTCCTTAAACCGTCGCGGCCCACGTTGCTGAGTAAGAAAGTCCTGGGGAACGCAAACCTACGACTTCGTCCCGTCAAATGCCAACCGCAGCAGCAGAGCAAATTCGTTCCCCAGATAAGAAAGGTCTCTCTCGCCTCGGCTTACGTCTCGTGAGGCGTCCCTTAATACGTGAAATCCTGATAGTCCTGGCCTTCTGTCTTTTCACGGCTTTGCTGACGTGGCCTTATGTGACGCGTCTGCGCGATGCCGTTGCCGATCCCGGTGATCCCTACCTCGTGGCCTGGATCCTATGGTGGGATTATCATGCAACTTTTACGGATCCGCTGAATCTCTTCCACGCGAACGTTTTCTTTCCATATCGTTACACGCTGGCGTTTAGCGAACATTGTTATGGTCTGGCGCTCTTGTTCTTTCCCCTTTTCGCGTTAGGCGCGCGCCCGCTGACCGTCCACGCGGTGGCCATCTTTTTCGGCTTCGCTTTGTGTGGCTACGGAGCCTTTCGGTTGGCCCGCACTCTTACCAATTCTTACGGTGTGGCCTGGGTTGCCGGGATTGTCTTTGCCTTCGTGCCGTATCGCTTTCACTTGCTCTCGCATTTGCCATATCTGTTTTCACCCTGGATACCTCTGCTGATTGAGGCGCTGGTGCTCTTTGTGTACGCGCGCACGCGCAAACGCGCGCTCTGGCTTGGCGTCGCCTTTGTTATGACAGGACTGACGACAGTATCGTGGTTTACCCTCTCGTTAGTTCCGTTCGTGTTATGCGGTGCCGTACTTTTGACGCGTCACCAACTCTGGCGAGAACGTCAGTTCTGGATGCGGGGCGCTACTGCGCTTGGCCTGGGAAGCGTGGCCCTGTTGCCATTCATGCTGCCTTACCTATTCGTCTCCAGAATGTATGGCTTCCAGCGTCGAGTCTGGGAGATACAGACTAACTCCGCGTGGCCCATTCACTGGCTCTCCGCAGAGGAACGGAACAAGCTCTGGCACGGGATGGGGGCAGGGATAGTCGATGGCTACAAGTTCAGGCTGTTTCCCGGACTGCTACCCTTGCTGCTCTCGCTGGCGGCGCTGCTGCCGGGCAAGCCTTTCGCGGGAAGAAGTGTGACACCGGGCGAGGATTCCTCGGCGAAGAAGTGGCTACGACGTCTTGATGCAATCATCCTCATCGCGCTGGTTGCCGCTACGTTCGCTATTGGTTTCGGCGACACGGATTTTTACCACGGGATTTTTCGGTATCTTACTTCGGCACGAGTCCTCGCCGTCCTCGTTGTCGTTGTGATCGCGCGGCTGTGCCTCGCCTATCCGTCACTTCTTCGGCGGGGCGAGTGCGCAAACCTACTGGAGACCATTCGCTCGTCGCGCCGCGGCGATGCTTTCTGGGTTGGTGTGGTCCTGACGATTGTGGGCTTCTGCTATTCGCTCGGCTGGAATTTCTTCTTCTACCGGGTGGTCTACGACCTGCTGCCCGTCTTCAGAAGTATGCGCGTACCGACGCGCGGTGCGATGGTCGCCTACCTGGGCTTAGCGCTCCTCGCTGGTCTGGGGGCACAACGTCTGGCTGGACTGGTTGGAGAACGACAACTGCGCATTGGGGCCGTGTATGTGGGAATTTGCGCACTGCTGCTGGTTGAGTTCAACGCAGCACCGTTAAAGTTCATACGTGGAGACGTGTTTCCGGATGCGGTTACGTTGCGGCTGAAGGAGACGCCGATGAGAGGAGGGCTCGTAGTGCTGCCCGCGAACGCGAGCGTCAACCATCGGCATATTCTTCGCGCGGCCGATCACGGCAAACCGCTCGTGGTAGGAACCTCCGGGTTCAATCCACCCTACGAGAGTGAAATCGAAGAACTGACGCGCACGGGAACCATTGATATCAAGTTTCTCGAACTGCTGGAAAAGATTCCTACCTCCTACGTGGTCGTGCAAACACAACTGATCGCTCCCGAGCGAGGCGCCGACTACGAGACATTCCTGGCCTTTGCGGTAGTCTCGGGCCGATTGCGCTTTATCAGGAGTTTCGGCGACCGCGACGATCTTTATGCTGTGGTAAAGACCGAACCCGAAGCGAAGCAGGAAGCGTCGTTGCCTTTCAAGCTGGAGCTGAAGGCATGGGACGAAAGACTCGATGAAGACCCGGTTTACCTGCTGGGCCAGTATCAGCCGTGGAGTGAGGCCGTATATCGATTCTATATAACCTCGTATGGCGTCACGCCGCGCTTCAAGGAATTCCTGCCTGACGTCCAGTCCGTTGGCCGGGACGTCTTTGCCGGACTCCCCAATCAAGACTCGCAATTGCAACGCAACCTGGAAACGCTCGCTTTGAGATGGGTGGAGCGGCCGAGGTTCGAGGCGATTTACCAGAATATGACTGATGCGGAGTATATTGACCGTCTCCTGGCCAACGCGCATGCGCCGCTCAACGACGAGGGGCGAAAGACGATGGTCCAGAAGCTAACACTCGGTGAGTTGACGCGCGCCGGGGCACTCGTCGAAATCGTCAATGATCCGCAGTTCGCAGAGCGTGAGAAAATTCGCGCGGCCGTGTTGCTGCATTACTTCGGTTACCTGCGCCGCAACCCCGATGATCTGCCCGACAAGGATTTGAGCGGCATGATTTTCTGGATTGAAGGTCTGCAACGCGACAACGATCTTGATAAACTCTCCCGGGCGTTTCATTCGTCGGGTGAGTATCAGCAGTTCAAGCGGCAGAGAGGCGGTGAGCAGAACGAAGCCAAGTAATCCTCAATGACCCAAAACGACTTCAACAAACACGAGGAGCATCACCATCCGACATGCCTTTCAGTTGTCATTCCCGTTTATAACGAGGCTGACACGCTGAAAGAGGTGGTCGGCAAAGTGCTCGCTGTTCCCTGCCTTCTGGAAGTGATCATCGTAAACGACGGCTCCACCGACGGCACGGCTGAGGTCGCCCGGCAGCTCGCCGCGATGTATCCGCAGGTACGCGCGGTGGACCACCCGAGGAACGACGGCAAAACAGCAGCGCTGAGGACCGGCTTCGCGCTTAGCCAGGGGGAGGTCGTCATTGTCCAGGACGCCGATCTCGAATACGACCCGGCGGAAATCTATGGCGTTATCTGTCCGATTCTCGACGGCCATGCCGACGTAGTCTTTGGTTCTCGCTTCCTGGTGCGCCGGGCCGCCCGAGTACTCTATTTCTACCACTTCCTGGCCAACAAATTCCTGACTTTCCTTTCGAACGCGCTTACAAATCTGAACATGACCGACATCGAGACGGGTTACAAAGCGTTTCGGGGCGACATCATCCGCAACATGGTAATCGAGTCCAGCGGCTTTGGGTTTGAGGTTGAAGTGACGGCCAAGGTCGCCAAATTGAAGGGCGCGATTTATGAAGTCCCTATCAGCTACTACGGGCGCACTTATCAGGAAGGGAAAAAGATCGGACTCATAGATGGTCTGGTTGCGGTCTGGTTCGTCATTCGCTTTAACTTGTTCCGCAGCCTCAAAGCATCTTTTCGTCAACTGCCCGAGTTGCGATCTAAGCCGGCGGCAGTAGCGGCGCTGGAGGCCGGGAGCGCTCGAAGTGAATAAGGGGCCTTCATCGTTCGAAGAATCGTCAACGGGCTCTCTTTCGAGGAATGAAGAGCGTGGTTATCCGGGGACTGAATTGGAGGCGATGTCTGAGGCGGCAAACTATCATCGTTGGATTCTGGAGATCTTCAAGCCTTACCTGGGAGTACACCTTGTCGAGGTTGGAGCGGGGATCGGTTCGTTCTCTGAGCTAATTCTCACTGAGCATGTTTGTAAGACTCTTTCGTTGGTCGAACCCTCCGACTCGATGTATGAGCGACTAAGGATCCATGTCCGGCAACTGGATAGCGACGTCACCGTCGATATGTACCACGCAACCTTCGTTGAAGCCGCCGACCTCATCAAGTCAGAGCAAGCTCCGGATTCCATCATCTATGTCAACGTCCTGGAACACATAGCCGACGACGAAACCGAGCTCTCGACCGTTCGCCGAACTCTTTCCGCATCCGGCCGTATCTTCATCTTTGTCCCGGCTCTGCAATGGCTCTTCGGTCCATTCGACGAGCGAGTTGGTCACCTCCGGCGCTATTCCAAGTCTGGTTTGGAAGAAAAACTCCATCGTTGCGGATTCAAAATCCTCCGATCATCCTATTTCGACTTTGCCGGCATTGCTCCGTGGTGGTTCAACTACCGCCTGCTGAGGTCCGTCACCCTGGATCCCGAAGCGGTCAGGTTCTACGATCAATACATCATCCCCTTCGTGCGCCGCATCGAGTCAGTAGTCACGATGCCCATCGGCAAGAACGTGATCGCGATTGCCGAAAAGCGCTAAGGGAGAAAGCAGAAGTCAGGAGTCAGAAGCCAGAAGGAAGGCAGTTGTCATGAAGTCAGTACCGTAGCGCGGTAGCGTCGGGTCCAATGTTCGCCAGGAGTCGTGTT